>NZ_AZUX01000019.1:0-137256 GCF_000513915.1 Mesorhizobium sp. WSM2561 | reverse complement strand
ACGCGACGCTTGCCGGGGACAAAATTTCCGGCAAGGCTGCCGGCACCATCAATCCGAACGGCGCCAGCGATTTTTCGCTCGACCTGGCCTCGACCGGCCCGAGCCTGCCGCTGGCGCTCGGCAGCACCGAAAGCCCGATCAAGCTCGAGCTGCGGGCGCTTTCGGTAAAGGCTGCAGGGCAAGGCACGCAGCCGCAGCTCGACATTTCCGCTGTTCTGACTTCGGTCGCCACGAAATTCAGCGATGTCGAGGGGCTCACGCTGGCATTGCACTCGGACGCTTTCGACGTGAAGAGCCGGACGGGGCCGGTCTCTGGCACGGTGACGGCAAACAAGATCGGCCTGGACAATCCGACCATAGCGCCGCTGATCGCCGGCAAGATCACGGCACAAGTCGCCGGCAGCCTGGCGACCGACGGCATTGTCATCGACAGCGGGTCGGTGACGAGCGACGCGCTGAACACCGGCTTCAATGGAAAGATCTCGCTGGCCGACGGCGCCATCGACCTCAACCTCAAGACCGACGCCGTTTCCGCGGCGCTGCCGGGGGCAGCGCGCGGCCTGCTCGCGCAGCGGACGGAACTCAGTGCCGCGCTGAAGCGCGACGCCAATGGCGATGTCACCGCCAACGCGATCAGGCTGGTGTCCGGCGCGCTGACTGCCGACGGGCAGGCCAGCCTTGCCGACAACAAGCTCACCGTCGACATCAAGGGCGCGCTGGCCGACATCTCGCTTCTGTCAGGGGACGCCAACGGCGCCATCACCTTCGCGCTGAACGCGCAAGGCGCCAGCACCGCGCCCGACCTGTCGCTGACGGTCAACAGCGACCGGCTTTCGGTTGCCGAACGCGAGATCACCGGGTTGAGCCTCACCGCCACCGGCAAGGCCGATGCCGCCAACCCGGCGGCCAATGTCCAATTGACCGGAAATGTCGCGGGCCAGCCCCTGCAGGGCAGCGCCGTGCTGGCGACGTCAGACGGCAAGCGCGCCATCGACGGGCTTTTGCTGTCGCTCGGCAAGAACCGGATATCAGGCGACCTGGCGCTTGACGAGGCGTTCGTGCCCGAAGGCACCGTGGCGCTCGACCTGCCTGACATCGGACCGCTGGCAGCGCTTGCGCTGGAAAAGGCGGAAGGCGACATCCGCGGCACGATCGTCTTCTCGAAGGCCGGCAATGCGCCTGGCGTCACCGTCAAGGCTTCGACCGCTTCGATTAGACGCGGCGATGTTTCGGCGAAGACGGTGACCATCGATGCATCGATCGCCAATTATCTCGCGGCACCGGTGATCTCCGGAAAAATCCGTGCCGACAGCGTCACCTCCGGCGGCACCGTCATTCGCGGCATCGATGTCGATCTGACCCGCGACGGCGACTGGACCGGCTTTTCCGGCGGCGCAACCGTCAAGGACATTCCGGCCGAGGCAGCCGGCCGGGTCAGGGTCGCCAATGGCACGACGACGGTCGAGCTCGCCTCCGGTCAGGCGACGATGCGCGGCGTCAAGGCGGCGATCGCCCAGACCTCGACCATCACCATCGCCAACGGCACCACCAGCCTGGACAGGCTCGCACTCAACCTCGGCGGCGGCACGGCGACGGTTTCGGGCAAGGTCGGGGAGGCGCTCAATCTCAACGCGACGCTGGCGCGGGTGCCGATGTCGCTCGCCAACAGTTTCTCGCCCGGCCTCGATGCCGCCGGCACGATCTCGGGCACGGTGAAGGTGACGGGCGCGCCGGCCAATCCGGCCGTCGCCTTCAAGGTCGACGCCGCAGGCATCCAGACGTCGCAGACCCGCGGCGCCGGTTTCGGCGGCATGGGCGTTTCGTCCTCCGGCACGTTTTCCGGCAACCGACTGACCTTCGAGGCCAACATGAGCGATGCCGCCGGTCTCGGCCTCAAGGGCGGCGGCACGATGACGACATCAGGCACGCCGACGCTCGATCTCGACTTTTCCGGCAAGGTGCCGTTCGCCTTCCTGACCCGGACACTGGCCGCACAAGGCCTGTCGTTGAGCGGCACGGCCGACGTCAATCTGAAGGTGCGCGGCCCGGCGACGGCGCCGGTGATCACAGGCACGGTCCGCACGTCAGGTGCCCGCCTGATCGATGCCCGCTCGGGACTTGCAATCAACGACATCACCGCCGATGTGGCGATCGGCGATGGCGTCGCCAGGATCAACCGCCTGACCGGCAATTTGTCGACGCGCGGCAGCCTGTCGGCCAGCGGCACGGTCGGCATCAATCCGGCGCAAGGCTTTCCGGCCGACCTGTCGGTCAAGCTCGTCGACGGCCGCTACACCGACGGCAGGGTGGTCACCGCCAATCTCGGTGGCGACCTGACCATCAAGGGGCCACTCGCATCGGCGCCGGTGATCTCGGGCACGATCAACCTGGCCAAGACCGTCATCACCGTTCCCGAAAAGCTGCCGGGCTCGCTGGCGGCGCTCAACATCAGGCACAAGAACGCACCGGCCGCCGTGCGCGCGCAGGACAAGGCGTTGCGCCCGGCGACGGCGAGCAGCAGCAGCGGTGGCGGCGGCCTCAACCTCGATGTCACGGTCAACGCGCCCAGCCAGATCTTCATCCAGGGCAGGGGCGTCGATGCCGAGCTTGGCGGTTCGCTGCGGCTGACCGGCCCGGCATCGTCGCCGCAAGCGGTCGGCACCTTTGACTTGCAGCGCGGTCGGCTGTCGATCCTGGCCAAGCGGCTGACCTTCACCGAAGGCACGGTCGGCTTTTCGGGGTCGCTGGTGCCTTATCTCAATCTCACGGCGACATCGACGACGAGCAGCACCACCGTCACCATCGTGGTGTCGGGCGAGGCGACCAATCCGAAATTCAACTTCTCGTCGGTGCCGGCGCTGCCGGAAGACGAGGTCCTGGCGCAACTGATTTTCGGCCGCTCGATGTCGAACCTGTCGCCGCTGCAGATCGCCCAGCTTGCCGAAGCCGCCGCGCAACTGGCCGGCATCGGCGGCTCGACCTCGCTGCTCCAGAACCTGCGCAGCGCGATCGGCGTCGACGATCTCGACGTCGTCACCGACGAGGAGGGCGGCACCGCGGTCTCGGCCGGCAAATATCTCAACGACCGCACCTATGTGACGATCCAGAAGGGCGACAAGCCCGGTTCGGGCAAGGCGGCGATCGATCTCGACGTCGGCCGCGGCGTCAAATTGCGCGGCGAAGCCACCGATGCCGGCGAAGCCAAGGGTGGCATTTTCTACGAACGCGAGTACTGAAGCCGGCCTGCGCGAAATGGTCCGGCAGTCCGACAGCCCTCGTCGCCGTATCGGCACTCATCCGGGATCGGGGTGGCGCGGTGCAAAGCTTCGCGCATGACCGAGAATCGAAATCGATTTCGGCGCAAAATCAAACTGCTACAGCGTCCGTTGCGCGCCCGACGGGACGTGCGGCGCGGCAGTGAATGTCTCAGTTTGATCGATGCCGGAGATTCGAACGAAATCTGCCGGGCAATAGCAATTTTGCGCCAAGACTGTCGTTATCACGCGAACTGCTTCCCTTCCAAAGTTGCACATTCCTTGGCATGTTCCCAATCCGTGCCGTTTTTGACATCACGGCCCGGATGCGGAATGGTAAAAGGCAGAAAGCCAACAATGGGAGTTCTCGATGACAATCTACAAGAGTAATGGCGACCGCGTTCCCGATCACATCCATGCAATGGCCGAGGAAGCCAGGGCGGGACGTGTCGATCGCCGCGAGTTTCTCGCTTTGGCCAGTGTCTTCGGCGCGTCCACGGCGATGGCCTATGGCATGCTCGGCCTCGCCGACCCGACGCCGGCGAGAGCGCAGGACGTGCAGGGCAAGAAGGGCGGCATACTGAAGGTCGCTATGTGGATCAAGGATCCGAAGGATCCGCGCAAGGCAGACTGGTCGGAAATCGCCAATGCCGAGCGCCAGGCGCTCGAGCCGCTGGTCAAGTACACAAACGAATACACGTTCCGCCCCTACCTGCTCGAGAGCTGGGACGTCAACGACGACGCCACCGAATACACCCTGCATGTGCGCAAGGGCGTCACCTGGAACAACGGCGATCCGTTCACCGCCGACGACGTCATCTTCAACTTCAAGCGTTGGGGCGACAAGAAAGCCGAAGGCAATTCCATGCCCGGTCGCCTCGGCTCGCTGGTCAAGGACGACAAGCTGGATGAGAGCGCCGTCACCAAGGTCGACGATCACACGATCAAGCTGACGCTCAGCACGCCGGATATCGCGCTCATCCCCAACGTGTGCGACTATCCCGGTCTCGTCGTCCACAAGACCTTCGACGAAAAGGGCGGCGATTTCAAAGCCTGCCCGATCGGCACCGGCCCATTTGAACTGGTCTCCTACGATGTCGGCCAGAAAGTCGTCTACAAGCGCCGCGAAGACAACAAGTGGTGGGACGGCGAGGTCTTTCTCGACGGCATCGAGTTCATCGACTACGGCACCGATCCGGCGGCCACGGTCAGCGCCTTCGAATCCGGCGAGGTCCATACCAACTTCGAGACGTCGGCCGACTATGTGTCGATCCTCGACGGTGTCGACCTGGTCAAGTCCGAGGTCGTCACCGCTTCGACGATCGTCTGCCGCACCAATGTGACCAACAAGCCTTACGACGATCAGAAGGTCCGCAACGCCCTGCAGCTCGCGGTCGACAACGCTGTCGTGCTCCAGCTGGGCGGTGGCAATGCCGGCACTGTCGCCGAAAACCACCATGTCTCGCCGATCCATCCGGAATATTTCGAGCTGGCGAAGATTGCCCGCGATCCGGCCAAGGCGAAGGCGCTGATGGCGGAAGCCGGTCAGGCCGACTTCGAGCACGAGCTGATCACGGTCGACGAAGACTGGCACAAGAATACCGGCGATACGATCGCCGCGCAGATGCGCGACGCCGGCATCAAGGTCAAGCGTACGGTGCTGCCGGGTTCGACCTTCTGGAACGACTGGACCAAATACCCGCTGTCGATGACCAACTGGAACATGCGGCCGCTCGGCGTCCAGGTTCTGGCGATCGGCTATCGCACCGGTGAAGCCTGGAACGAGACGGGCTGGTCGAATCCCGAGTGGGATGCCAAGCTCAACGCGGCGCTCGCCGTTGCCGACCCCGCCAAGCGCAAGGAAATGATGAAGGACATCGAGCAGATCCTGCAGGATTCCGGCATCATCATCCAGCCCTACTGGCGCAAGCTCTACAGCCATTCGGTCGCTGCCGTTAAGAACTACGCCATGCACCCGACCTTCGAGCGCGACTACGGCAAGGTCTGGCTCGACGAGGAGGCCTGATCGGATCGATCGTGGAAGGGGCGGTTCGCCCCTTCCACCCACGCCTTGCATGATCCCACATCCGCAGGTCGGCGCAGCAAAAAAAGCGCGGACTCTTCGGAAAGGGGCGTGCAATAAGACAGGGTTGATCGCATTCTGAGGGTCCGTTTGACAGCCAGCTCTGCCGATAGCGGCTGAGCTGGCTCCGAGCCGGCCTCAACCCCAACCAGACCGGCAGGGGACCGCCATGCTTTCTTTCATCCTTCGACGCCTCGGCACCATGGCATTGACGATGCTGTGCCTGACGATGGTCGTGTTCTTCCTGATCAATCTCGATCCCAATCTGAAAAAGCTGGCAATCAGCCAGACCGAAATGCACACCTCGGCCGAGCAGCTCGAAAGCTGGCTGGTCAACCATGGCTACCGCCAGAATTTCTTCTCCCGCTATGGCCAATGGCTGGGTATCGTGCCCAAACAGCCGGTCACAGACCCGGCAACGGGCAAACCCGCGCGACGTTTTTCCTTCTGCAACGATCCTGTCGAGCCGACATTCTCCGGCGTGCTGCAGGGTGACTTCGGCTGCTCGACCAAGTTCAAGACGACGGTCGCGTCGAAGCTTTTCCCAGCGCTTGGTGCTACCGGAATCCTGATGTTCTGGGTGCTTGTGGTGATGGTGCCGATTTCGCTGCTGATCGGCATACTCGCCGGCATGCGCGAAGGCTCGCGAACCGACCGGACATTGTCGGTCGCCTCGATCGCCTCGACGGCGACGCCCGAATATGTGTCGGGCGTCATTTTCACCGTCATCTTCGCCTCATGGCTCGGCCTGCTGAACGGTTCGGCGGCTTCGGCCAGCCGGGGCATCACCTTCTACAACTTCACGCTGCCTGTGATGACACTGGCGATCTATGGCATCGGCTATATCGCCCGCATGACCCGCGCCTCGATGGTCGAGGTGATGACGCAGCAATATATCCGCACCGCCCGGTTGAAGGGCCTCTCCTTCGGCAGCGTCGTGGTCAAGCACGCGCTGCGCAACGCGCTGATCGCGCCATTCACCGTCATCATGCTGCAATTTCCCTGGCTGCTCACCGGCGTCGTCATTGTCGAGGTGATGTTCCGCTACCAGGGGTTTGGCTACACGCTGGTCGAGGCGGCCGGCAACAACGATATCGATCTTTTGCTCGGCTGCTCCCTGGTCTCGGTGTTCATCGTCCTGATCACGCAGCTCATTTCCGATGTCGGCTACGCGTTTCTCAATCCGCGTATCAGAGTTCAATAGGGGATCGAGCGGATGCAGCTTGAATATATCGGCGCCTTCAATGTGGTGCTTGGCGTGCTTGCGCGTTTCTGGCCGGTCTGGATCGCTCTCGTCCTGGTGATGGGGGCGAGCTTCGCCTACAAGAAGAGGCTTGGCCTCTACGGTCAGCTCTTCGACAGCAGCGTCGGCATCGTCGGCGTCGGCATCTGCCTGTTCTGGCTGTTCACGGCGATCTTCGCGTCAACCGTCTCGCCCTTCAATCCGCTTGCCCAGATCCCGATCATGAAGGACGCGCTGCCGGGCGCGGTCGAGCCGCAATCGGGACTTGTCTACCTGTTCGGCGGCGACAAGCTTGCCCGCGACGTGTTCAGCCGCATGGTCTACGGCAGCCAGATCGTGCTGATCATCGCGCCGGCGGCGACCGGGTTTGCGCTGATGGTCGGCATCACGCTCGGTCTGCCGGCCGGCTATTATGGCGGCAGGATCGATACGGTGCTGTCCTTCCTCGCCAATCTGGTGCTCGCCTTCCCGGTGATCCTCCTGTTCTACCTTCTGGTGACGCCGGGCATCATGGAGACACCGATCCCCTATGCGATGGCCGGCCTGTTCTTCATGTTCCCGATCATCTTCTTCAGCGTGCTGTTCTGGACGCGCTACAAGAAACGGCCCGACCGCCTTTACATCCTCCTGGGGCTGACGCTGATCATTGGCGGCTGGGTCTATGCCGGCCTGGTCTTCGATGCCGATCCGTTCAGGATCATCCATATCGATCCCAACCAGCTCAACATCTTCGTGGCGGTGGTGTTCGCCTCCAGCCCCGGCGTGTTCCGCATCGTGCGCGGCCTGGTCATGGACATCAAAACGCGCGACTATGTGGCGGCGGCGCAGACGCGCGGTGAATCGCCCTGGTACATCATGCTGTGGGAGATACTTCCCAATGCGCGCGGGCCGCTGATCGTCGATGCTTGCCTGCGTATCGGCTACACCACGATCCTGCTCGGCACGCTCGGCTATTTCGGCCTGGGGCTGGCGCCCGAGAGCCCGGACTGGGGCACCGCGATCAAGGATGCCAGCCGGCTGCTGCGCTCCTTCATCCATCCGGCGCTGCCGCCGACGATCGCGCTGATGTCGTTCGTGCTGGGCCTTAATCTGCTGGCCGACTCGCTGCGTGAGCAATCGATGAAAGATTGATGGACGGTTCTCGACCCGATATGCTGAAAGAACAGGATTGGAGCGACCCATGAATGAGGCAGTTCGAAATCCCGCCGAGCCGACCAATGGGCCGAACAATGGGCCGATCATCGAGATCGAGAACCTGTCGATCTCCTTCTTCACCCGCAAGGGCGAGATACCGGCCGTCATGGACTTCTCCTGCACGGTCATGCCTGGCGAAGCGATGGGCATCGTCGGCGAATCCGGTTGCGGCAAGTCGACCGTGTCGCTCGGCATCATGCGCGACCTCTCCAACATCGGAAAGATCGTCGGCGGCCGGATAAAGTTCCAGGGCAAGGACATGGGCGAGTTGTCCGACGAGGAACTGCGCGCCATCCGCGGCAACAAGATCGCGATGATCTACCAGGAGCCGATGGCCAGCCTGAACCCGGCGATGAAGGTCGGCCAGCAACTGATGGAAGTGCCGCTGATCCACGACAAGGTGTCGAAGGAAGAGGCTTATCGACGCGCGCTGGAAATGGTGCGCTCGGTCAGGCTGCCCGATCCCGAGCGCATGATGCGCTCCTTTCCGCACCAGCTTTCCGGCGGCCAGCAACAGCGCATCGTCATCGCCATGGCGCTGCTGTCGAAGCCGGCGCTGCTGCTGCTCGACGAGCCGACGACGGCGCTCGACGTGACGGTCGAAGCCGGCATCGTCGACCTGGTCAAGGGACTTGGCGAGAAGTTCGGCACCTCGATGATCTTCGTGTCGCACAATCTCGGCCTGATCCTGGAAACCTGTGACCGCATCACGGTGATGTATTCGGGCGAAGCGGTGGAGACCGGCAAGATCAAGGACGTCTTCGACCGGATGCGCCATCCCTACACGCAAGGCCTGTTCCGCTCGATCCCGCTGCCCGGCGCCGACAAGAATTCGCGGCCTCTGATCTCAATCCCGGGCCAATTGCCGCTGCCGCACGAGCGGCCGAAGGGCTGCAATTTCGGCCCCCGCTGCCACCATTTCGTCGAGGGCGTCTGCAACGCCGCCGAGATCCCGATGATCGCGGTCGACGGCCATGAAGGCCATTTTTCGCGTTGCGTGCGCTTCAACGAGATCGACTGGGAGGCGCTGCCGCCCGGCGCCAAGAAGGTCAACGAGCGCGTCGAGCCCGGCGCGCCGGTGCTCAAGATCGAGGATCTCAAAAAATACTACAAGGTCGGCGGCAGCGAGGTGTTCGGCTCGAGCGAGGGCCGCGTCGTCAAGGCCAACGAGACGATCTCCTTCATGGCGCGCGAATCCGAGACCGTCGCCATTGTCGGCGAGTCCGGCTGCGGAAAGTCGACGCTGGCCAAGGTGCTGCTCGGGCTGGAGACGGCAAGCTCCGGCACTGTGACGCTCGGCAACCAGCGGATCGAGTCGACCGGCGTCGAGAAGCGCAGCGTCGAGACGGTGTCTTCGATCCAGATGGTGTTCCAGAATCCGTTCGACACGCTCAATCCCAGCCACTCGGTTGGCTCGCAGATCATCCGCACACTGGAAAAGTTCAACGTCGGCAACACCGTCGCCGATCGCCGCCAGCGCATGCTGGAATTGCTCGACCTGGTGAAGCTGCCGCGGGCGTTCGAGACCCGCAAGCCGCGCCAGCTTTCAGGCGGCCAGAAACAGCGCATCGGCGTGGCGCGGGCTTTTGCCGGCGACGCCAAGGTGGTGGTGGCCGACGAGCCGGTCTCGGCGCTCGACGTGTCGGTGCAGGCGGCGGTGACCGAGCTGTTGATGGACATCCAGCGCAAGAACAAGACGACGATGCTGTTCATCAGCCACGATCTGTCGGTGGTGCGCTACATCGCCGACCGCGTCGTCGTCATGTATCTCGGCTATATCGTCGAGCAGGGCACGACCGACCAGATCTTTTCGCCGCCCTATCATCCCTATACCGAGGCGCTGCTGTCGGCGATCCCGATCGCCGACACCAGCGTGATCAAGAAGCACATCGTGCTTGAAGGCGACATCCCGTCGGCGATGAACCCGCCAACCGGCTGCCCGTTCCAGACCCGCTGCGGCTACAAGAAGCTGGTGCCGGACAACCTTTGCGAGACCCAGGTGCCGCCGGTCAAGCATCTCGGCGACGGCCATATGAGCCTGTGCTGGCTTGCCGACGACGTGCTGGCGAAAATGGAGCCGGTGATCAAGTTTGACAAGGAGCATGCCGCCAATGAAGGCGTGCCCGACGACGCGCCGCAGGGCATCGGTCCGGGCTTTGCCGGCGCTCCGCCGCAGCGTCCGCACGGCAAGAGGCCGAAGCTGACGGACGATTAGATCCGTGGCGCCATCAACGCGCGCATTGGCGTAGCTGCGCGGCGTAGTCCCTAGCCATCTGCTCGGTGGCCCGCGCATAGCGCTGCACGCCGGCATCGCCGCGGTTGCCGCGGCCATAGGCCGTCCAGCCGAGATAATAGGCCAGATAGAGATTGTAGGTGTCGTTGCGGGCGACGCCGAGCGTGTCTGATGTCTTGGAATGATACCAGCCGACGAAATCGACGGCATCGGCGAAGCTGGTGCGGCGCGCCGCCCAGCTGCCGGTCTCGCTCTGATATTGCGCCCAGGTGCCGTCGAGCGCCTGCGAGAAGCCGGTGGCGCTGGAGACGCGTTTCCAGGGAATGAAGCCGAGCAGCTTCTTGCGCGGCGGCCTGGCGTTGCTCTTGAAGCCGGATTCCTTGCGCACTGTCGCCATCAGCACGGGAACCGGCACGCCGTGCTTCCGTTCGGCGCGTTCGGCCGCCGCCTGCCAGTTGTCGAACCAGCCGTCATTCTGGTCGAAGACGGCGCAGACATCGTTGATACGGCTCGGCGGCGTGGCGCAGGCCGACAGCGCCAGCAGCACGGCAACAGCTACAATTTTACGAAAACTCGGCCTACCCATTGGAAGAGGATTAGGCCGGAATCATAAAGGGAATCTTGCAGCGTTCCTTAACGGCTGATCGGCCGCTTTGGCCGGGACACAGCGAGGTTAGATATTCCGACGTTTTCCGTCGCTTTTGTCGGCATGAAAATTCCAAAATGCCGCCTTGGCTAAAATCACGCCCGCAGGTGGCGGATTTCTGACAGCCCGATCGTCGTGCCGGCGCTTTGATGCGCCGCATGAACGAACCGAGACGCAAGCGCGGCGCCGAGCGAACCAGCAACAGGGGACCGGCCGCCATCCCGCAACTGCCGTTGCGCCGCGTGACAAATCCCTATCCGCCGATGGCGATGCTCTCGGCCGACCAGATCGAGGCGATCCACCAAGCGTCGATGCACATTCTGGAGAATTTCGGCATCGAGGTGATGAGCCCGCGGGCGCTTTCGCTATTCGAGACCGCCGGCGCCAAGGTCGATCATGCGTCGATGACTGTCCGCATCGACCGCGGCATGGTCGACGAGGCACTGAAGACGACGCGGTCCAGCTATACGCTGACGCCGCGCAATCCGGCCCACACAGTCCATCTCGGCGGCAACACCATCAATTTTACGCTCGTCGGCGGACCGCCGAACGTGCATGACATGGAACGCGGCCGGCGCGCCGGCAATTTGCGCGACTATTGCGACCTCACCCGGCTGGCGCAGCATTTCAACTGCATCCACATGCTCGGCAATCAGGTCTGCGCACCGGTGGAACTGCCGGCCAATTCACGCCACCTCGACACCTATTTCGCCAATCTGACGCTGACCGACAAGAGTTTTCACGTCTCGGCGATCGGCCGCGGCAGGGCGCTGGATGGCATCGAAATGATGGCGATTTTGCGGGGCTTGAGCCTCGACCAGATGTGCGACGATCCCGGCGTCACCACCATCATCTCGGTCAACTCGCCGCGCCGCTTCGACGAGATGATGGCCGAAGGGCTGATGACCATGGCCGAGTTCGGCCAGTCGGTCGCGGTGACGCCGTTCACGCTGATGGGGGCGATGAGCCCGGTGACGCTTGCCGGCGCGCTGGCGCAACAGAACGCCGAGGCGCTGTTCGGCGTGATCTTGACGCAGCTTGTCCGCCCTGGCGCCCCGGTCATGTATGGCGCCTTCACCTCCAATGTCGACATGAAGTCCGGTGCCCCGGCCTTTGGCACGCCGGAGAACACCAAGGCCAACATCGCCTCCGGCCAGTTGGCGCGGCGCTATGGACTGCCCTACCGGACAACGCCGGGCTCGGCCTCCAACGCCGCCGACGCGCAAGGCGCCTATGAGACGCTGATGGCGCTTTGGGGCGCGGTGCTCGGCCACGGCAATCTCGTCTACCACGCAGCCGGCTGGCAGGAGGGCGGGCTGACCGCGTCGTTCGAAAAGTTCATCATCGACGTCGAGATGATCCAGCACATGATGGAGTTCTTGCGCCCGATCGAAGTCAACGAGGCGGAACTCGCCGTCGAGGCGCTGGGTGCGGTGCCGACCGGCGGCCATTTCTTCGGCGAGCCGCACACGCTGGAGCGCTATGCCACCGCCTTCTACCAGCCGATGCTCTCCAATTGGCAGAACTACGAGGCCTGGCAGGAGGCCGGCGGGCTAGACGCCACGGCGCGGGCGACGCGGCTGTGGAAGAAGGCGCTGGAGGATCATGTCGAGCCGACGATGGATATTGCGGTGCGCGAGGCGCTGGAGGCGTATGTGGCCAGGCGCAAGGAAGCGATCGGGCAGGGCGAGCCGTGACGCTACGTTGTGCGCCTGCGAGGGGTGGCTTGGCTCCTCCCGCCCCGATTCATCTCACCCCTCCAACTTCCTGAAATAACGAGAAAAACCCATGAAATCGCATGCGAAGGTCGTGGTCATTGGCGGAGGCGTCGTCGGCTGTTCCGTGCTGTTCCATCTCGCCCGTCACGGCTGGACCGACATTGTGCTTCTGGAGCGCGACGAGCTGACTTCCGGCTCGACCTGGCACGCAGCCGGCGGCATGCATACGATCAATGGCGATCCCAACGTCGCCAAGCTGCAGAAGTACACGATCTCGCTCTACAAGGAGATCGAGGAACTGTCCGGCCAGGCGACCGGCGTGCATCTGACCGGTGGCGTGCTTTTGGCGGCGACCGAGGCGCGGCTCGACTGGCTGCGCGGCGTTGTCGCCAAGGGCCGCTATCTCGGCATCGACCTCGAGGAGATCTCGCCTGATGAGGCGGCCGAGTTGATGCCGCTGCTCGACCCGAAGCAGTTCGTCGGCGCGGTGCGCAACAAGGAGGACGGTCATCTCGACCCGTCCGGCGTCACCCACGCCTATGCCAAGGCGGCCAGAAAACTTGGCGCCGAGGTTGAGCGCTTCACCAAGGTCGAGGATATCGTGCGCCGCGCCGACGGGCTGTGGCGCGTCATCGCCAACAAGGGTGAGGTGGTGGCCGAGCATGTCGTCAACGCCGGCGGCCTGTGGGCGCGCGAGGTCGGCCGCATGGTTGGTCTCGAACTGCCGGTGCTGGCCATGGAGCACATGTACCTGATCACCGAGGACATGCCGGAGGTCGCCGCCTGGAACCAGAAGACCGGCACCGAGATCATCCACGCGGTCGATTTCGACGGCGAGCTCTATCTGCGGCAGGAGCGCGGCGGCATGCTGATGGGCACCTATGAGAAGGCCAACAAGCCATGGTCCGAGCTTCAGACACCGTGGAATTTCGGCCACGAGCTGCTGGAGCCCGACATCGACCGTATCGCGCCGTCATTGGAAGTCGGGTTCCGGCATTTCCCGGCCTTCCAGAACACCGGCATCAAGCAGATCATCAACGGCCCCTTCACCTTCGCGCCCGACGGCAACCCGTTGGTCGGCCCGGTGCGCGGCCTGCCGGGCTTCTGGGTCGCCTGCGGCGTCATGGCGGGGTTTTCGCAGGGCGGCGGTGTTGGCCTGGCGCTGTCGAACTGGATGATCGAGGGCGATCCCGGCACCGACATCTGGGCGATGGATGTCTCGCGCTACGGCGACTGGGCAACGATGGCCTACACCAACGTCAAGGTGCGCGAGAATTATTCGCGGCGTTTTTCTATCCGCTTCCCCAATGAGGAGCTGCCTGCCGGGCGGCCGCTCAAGACAACGCCGGTCTACGACCTTTTGTCGGCCAAGGGCGCGCAGTGGGGTGTGGCCTATGGGCTGGAAGTGCCGCTGTGGTATGCGCCCGAAGGCGTAAGGGACGAGTTCTCGTGGCGGCGCTCGAGCGATTTCGAGCATGTCGCAAATGAGGTGAAGACGGTGCGGACAAATGTCGGCCTGTCGGAAATCTCGTCCTTCGCCAAATACCGGGTGACGGGCGCGGGCGCGGCGGCCTGGCTCGATCGCCTGCTTGCCTGCAGGCTGCCAAAGCCCGGCCGCATGACCTTGGCCCCGATGCTGAAGGAAGACGGCAGGCTGATCGGTGACTTTTCGCTGGCCAATCTCGGCGGCCCCAATTCCAACGGGGAGGGCTGGTTCCTCGCCGGCTCCGGCATTGCCGAGCAGTATCACATGCGCTGGTTCGAGGCGCATCTGCCGCAAGATGGCTCGGTCCATATCGAGGCGCTGGGGGCGAGATTGACGGGCCTGTCGATTGCCGGACCGAGGGCGCGGGACGTGCTGGCAAAGGCTACGCGGGCGGACGTGTCGAATGCGGCGTTCCCGTTCATGGCTGTGGCCAGGATAGATATCGGCATGGCGCCATGCTTGGTTGGCCGCGTCAGCTACACCGGCGACCTCGGCTACGAGATTTGGGTGGCGCCGGAATATCAGCGTGCCGCGTACCAGACCCTGATGACGGCCGGCGAAGACTTCGGCATCGGCCTGTTCGGCGCTCGCGCGCTCAACGCGCTGCGGCTGGAGAAGAATTACGGCTCGTGGGCGCGCGAATACCGGCCGATCTATGGTCCGCTGGAGGCCGGGCTCGACCGTTTCGTCGCCTACGGGAAAGAAACCGATTTCATCGGCAAGCAGGCGGCACTGGCCGAGCGCCAGCAAGGCGGCAAGCTGCGGCTGCGCGCCTTTGTCGTCGATGCGGCAGACGCCGACGTCATCGGCGACGAGCCGATCTGGTTCGACGGCGCCGTGCGCGGCTGGGTCACGTCAGGCGGCTACGCACATCATTCGAAGACGTCGGTGGCGATGGGCTATGTGCCGAAGGAGATCGCCGACGAGGCCGATGGTTTCGAGATCGAGCTCCTGGGCAAGCGCTACACCGCCCGGGTGCAGCCGACGCCGCTGTTCGACGCGAATCTCGTGCGGATGCGCGGGTGAGGGCGCTGCCATTGCGCGGGGCCGGCGGGACAGCGCCCCCCTCTGTCCGGCAGGACAGAGGGGGGCGCGAAGGATCGCCCACCTCGACAAGCATGACGCCGGCCCAGCTACCGCACCGGCGCCGTTAGCGCGAAATGAGCACCCTGCGGGTCCGTGCACATCACGATCCAGCCGCCGCCGGGGACCTCCATCGGTCCTATCAGGATCGTGCCGCCATTATCGGTGACGCGCTTGGCCGCCGCGTCGATTGCGGGAACGTTGAAATAGAACTGCCAGACCGGCACCGGAACCTGCTCGGACTTGTTCATCATGCCGCCGACAGGTTCGCCGCCGGCGGCAAACAGCTGGTAGGTGCCCATCGGCCCCATATCCATGGCGTCGCCCTTGGTCCAGCCGAATTGCCCGGCATAGAAATCGAACGCCGCCCGCCAGTCGGTCGTGTAGAGTTCATGCCAGCCGATATTGCCGGGAGTAGTAGCCGGCAACGGCGGCTGGTCAGGGCCAATCGGCTGCAGGAAATTGAACACCGCGCCTTGCGGATCGGCGACGACGGCAAAGCGGCCGACGCCCGGAATGTCATCGGGTTCGCGGTGAACCGTACCGCCGGCCTCCTTCAGCGATTTCGTCGAAGCATCGACATCCCCGGTGTGGATGTAACCGATCCAGGCCGGCGGCATGCCCGTCTGGCGCACTTCGTCCGGCTGCGTCATCAGCCCGCCGACGCCGCGCTCGCCGACATTCATCACGATATAGCGCGGCATGCCGGGCGCGCCGTCGAAGGGCTGCGCCTTCCAGCCGACCACGGCGGTGTAGAACGCTTCGGCAGCGTCGAGATCGGTGGTCATCAGCTCGTACCAGAAGAAGGACATCGGGGACATTGGCATTGTCGTGCTCCTTGGGTTTCCAGTCAGCGATCATGCGTGATCCATCTAGGACGATCTTCGCGACGGAATTCCGACAGCCAAGCCCAATATAGAAAACATGAGTATAGATATCATGTTTATGTCGTGGCTTTTCAGCGGCTTGCGTCGAAAATTGACCAATTGATAAAAAAACAAAACGTGCTAGCCTTCCGCAAAACAACAAGGAATGGGGAAGCGGAATGGCGACTGGTCATTTCAAGCAGGGCATTGCCGGCGGGCGGCTTTCGCTCGAGCAATATGCCGATAATTTTTCCGACCTGCATCCGCCGCTCGATCATCACGAGGCGCTGGTCGAGTCCGATCGCTGCTATTTCTGCTACGACGCGCCGTGCATGAACGCATGCCCGACCTCGATCGACATCCCGCTGTTCATCCGCCAGATCTCGACCGGCAATCCGATCGGCTCGGCCAGAACGATTTTCGACCAGAACATTTTGGGCGGCATGTGCGCCCGCGTCTGCCCGACCGAGACGCTGTGCGAAGAGGTCTGCGTGCGCGAAGTGGCGGAAGGCAAGCCGGTGCAGATCGGCCGCCTGCAGCGTTATGCCACCGATTTCGCGATGGCTGAGAACAAGCAGTTCTATGCGCGCGCCGCTCCGACCGGCAAGACGGTCGCCGTGGTCGGCGCCGGACCGGCCGGGCTTGCCGCCGCCCATCGGCTCGCCCGCCACGGTCACGACGTGACCATCCTCGAGGCGCGCCCGAAAGCCGGCGGTCTCAATGAATACGGCATCGCCGCTTACAAGAGCATCGACAATTTTGCCCAGGCCGAGGTCGACTATGTCATTTCGATCGGCGGCATCGACATCCAGAACGGCAAGGCGCTTGGCCGCGATTACCAGCTGTCGGACCTGACCAGGAATTACGATGCGGTGTTCCTCGGCATGGGGCTTGGCGGCGTCAACGCGCTGCGCGCCGACGGTGAGGACGCGCAAGGCGTCACCAATGCGGTGGAGTTCATTGCGGAGCTTCGCCAGGCCAGCGATCTTGCCAGCCTGCCGGTCGGCCGGCGTGTCGTCGTCATCGGCGGCGGCATGACGGCGATCGACGCGGCGGTGCAATCAAAGCTGCTCGGCGCCGAAGAGGTGACGATCTGCTACCGGCGCGGCCAGGAGCACATGAACGCCTCGGAATTCGAGCAGGACCTGGCTGCAGCCAACGGCGTCATCATCCGTCACTGGCTGCAGCCGAAACGGGTCATTGCCGAAGGCGGCAAGGTCAGCGCCATCGAGCTCGAATATACGGCGATGCAAGGCGACAAGCTCGTCGGCACCGGCGAGCGGCTGACGCTCACCGCCGACCAGGTGTTCAAGGCGATCGGCCAGAGCTTTGTCCCGGCTGCGCTCAACGGCAGCGGCGCCTTGCTGGCGCTGGAAGCCGGCCGCATCAAGGTCGACGCCGAAGGCCGCACCTCGCTGCCAGACGTATGGGCCGGCGGCGACTGCATCTATGGCGGCGACGACCTCACCGTCTCGGCCGTCGCGCAAGGGCGCGACGCGGCCGAATCGATCCACCGGGCACTGACCTCGAACGGGAGGGCATGAGCATGGCAGATATCAGAAACAATTTCGTCGGCATCAAATCGCCGAATCCGTTCTGGCTGGCCTCGGCGCCGCCGACCGACAAGGCCTACAATGTCATCCGCGCCTTCAGGGCGGGCTGGGGCGGCGTTGTCTGGAAGACGCTCGGCGAGGAGGGTCCGCCGGTGGTCAATGTCAACGGTCCGCGTTACGGCGCGATCTGGGGCGCCGACCGCCGCCTGCTCGGCTTGAACAATATCGAGCTGATCACCGACCGCGATTTGCAGGTCAATCTGCGCGAGATCAAGCAGGTCAAGATGGACTGGCCCGACCACGCCATCGTCGTCTCGCTGATGGTGCCTTGCGAGGAGCATGCGTGGAAGGCGATCCTGCCGGTGGTCGAGGAGACCGGGGCCGATGGCATCGAGCTTAATTTCGGCTGCCCGCACGGCATGTCGGAACGCGGCATGGGTGCCGCCGTCGGCCAGGTGCCGGAATACATCGAAATGGTAGTGCGCTGGTGCAAGGCCAACACCCGCATGCCTGTCATCACCAAGCTGACGCCGAACATCACCGATATACGCAAGCCGGCGCGTGCCGCCCTTGCCGGCGGCACCGACGCGGTGTCGCTGATCAACACCATCAATTCGATCACCGGCGTCAATCTCGATAGTTTCGCACCGGAGCCGACGATCGACGGCAAGGGCTCGCATGGCGGCTATTGCGGCCCGGCGGTGAAGCCGATCGCCATGAACATGGTCGCCGAGATCGCCCGCGATCCGGAAACGCACGGCCTGCCGATCTCCGGCATCGGCGGCATCACCACCTGGCGCGACGCTGCCGAATTCATGGCGCTCGGCGCCGGCAATGTGCAGGTGTGCACGGCGGCGATGACTTATGGCTTCAAGATCGTGCAGGAGATGATCGCCGGCCTCGAAAACTGGATGGACGAGAAGGGCCATGCCTCGCTCGACGATATCGTCGGCCGCGCCACGCCCAACGTCACCGACTGGCAATATCTCAACCTTAATTACGTCGCCAAGGCGCATATCGACCAGGAGGCCTGCATCAAATGCGGCCGCTGCCACATCGCCTGCGAGGACACCTCGCACCAGGCGATCACCAGCATGGTGGATGGCAAGCGGCATTTCGAGGTGATCGAGGCCGAATGCGTCGGCTGCAACCTCTGCGTCAATGTCTGCCCTGTCGAGAACTGCATCACCATGGAGCCGCTGGCAGCCGGCGTCATCGACCAGCGCACCGGCAGACCGGTGTCGCCGGTCTACGCCAACTGGACGACGCATCCAAACAACCCGATGGCCAAGGTGGCCGCGGAGTAAGTTTGGTCGAAGCGCCAGATCGGTTTCGTCCGGTTGAATCCTCGAGGTTGGCGCTGCCTCTCATCCGCCTGCCGGCACCTTCTCCCCGTGAACGGGGAGAAGCCCGCTGGCCGCGGCCTTGGCTCTCTATTCTGCAACGCTGGAGATTGGCGAAAACGTCGATGCCGGCGTCTTTCTCCCCGTTTCACGGGGAGAAATGCCCGGTCCACCCTCCGCAGCTGCTGCGGAGGACGGGCAGGGCAATGAGGGGCAGCTCAACCCTTTGAAAAGGAACCGTAGGCCCGGATATTCCTATTGCGGATAAAAATTATCCACGATAAGATATATCCATGAATTGGGACTCAGAAAAATGAAGCTGGGCGAGGGCGTTGAAGCGGCCATCCACTGCGCCGCCATGCTTGCCGGCGTGGAAGGCGCGGCGACCATGCCGGGTGCTGCCATGGCGGAAGCGTTCGGCCTGTCGCCAAGCTATCTGCTCAAGCATCTCAACGCGCTGACGGCGTCGGGCATCCTGGAATCGGTGCCCGGGCCGTCGGGCGGTTACCGGCTGGCGCGGCCGGCGGAGCGCATAACGCTGCTCGACATCGTGCTCGCCGTCGAAGGACGCGAACCGGCCTTCCGTTGCGGCGAAATCCGTCAGCGCGGGCCGGCCAGGCTCGATGCCTCGGCCTATGTCAAACCTTGCGGCATCAGCGTCGCGATGCTGAAGGCCGAGCGCGCCTATCGCGCCGCTCTTGCCGAGGCCCGGCTGTCCGACATCGTGGCGGAATACGTGAGCGATGCCGATCCCCGTTCGGTCGCCGCCAACTGCGCCTTCGTCGAGCGCCATCAACGACCGCAGAAATCCAGTTCAACCAAGCAAGCGTGAAAGGCAAAAAAGACGATGAAACAGCGGCTGCAATTCTTCGGCGCGGCGCCGGAAATCATGAAGGCGGTGTCGGCGCTCAACAAGGCGGTCGACGAATGCGGGCTCGAGGAAGGCCTGCTGCATCTGGTCAAGCTGCGGGCGTCGCAGATCAATGGCTGCTCGTACTGCGTTGAGATGCACAGCCGCGAGGCGCGCCGTGATGGCGAGACCGAGCAGCGGCTCTATCTCGTCTCCGCCTGGAAGGAATCGCCGCTGTTTTCCGAGCGCGAACGCGCTGCCTTCGCCTGGACCGACGTGGTGACGAAGATCGCCGACAGCGGCGTGCCGGACGATCTCTACGCTCGCACGCTTGAACACTTCTCGGAAGAGGAATTGGTCAAGCTGTCCGTCGCGATCGGCATGATCAACACCTGGAACCGGCTCTGCGTGCCCTTCCACGCCATTCATCCGGTAGCGGCGGCCAAGGCCGCCTGAGCGGACGAAACCGGGTGCGCGGCCTTAACGCCGCGCGTCTCTTTTTGCTTTGGGATCAAGACCATGTTGTTGAATTTTGAGAATGAGATTCTGGTTGCCGCACGCCTGCTGCTTGGCGGCGCCTTTGTCTTTGCCGGCCTGCGCAACATCCAGAATGCAGGCTTCCTGACCCAGCTGATGACGACGCGAGGCGTGCCACAGGCGCGGCTGGCGCTGTGGCTGGGGATCGTCCTGCAAATCGTTTCCGGAGCGCTGGTGATATCAGGTGTCTGGACCGCTGCCGCGGCTCTGTGCCTGGTGCTGTTCCTGATCGTAGCCACGCCGATGTTCCACAATTTCTGGGATCATCAGGGGCCCGAGCGCGCGTCGCGCATCAACGGCTTTGTCGGCAACGTGGCGCTGACTGGAGGATTCCTGGCGCTGGCAGCGCAGCCGCTTTGACGGTTTGGTGGCCGCCTCGCGGAGGCAGCCGCCGCAGCCTCTGGCAAACGGTCTCAACCTGTCAAACCCTATTGCTGAAGCGTCAGCTCTTCGGCTTCAGCCCGTCGATGAACAATTGCTCAAGAAACGTTGCAGCATCCTCGAAGCGGCCGTCGCCGCCGCGGTCGGGGCCGAGCACGGCGCGGACCTGAACGTCGAAATCGGCATAGTGCTGCGTCGTCGCCCAGATCGAGAAGATCAGGTGCCAGGGGTCGGTGGGCGCGATCTTGCCGGCGCGCATCCAACCCTTGATGACGGCGGCCTTCTCATCGACCAACGTCTTCAGCTCGCCTTCCAGCATCGGGATGATGCGCGGCGCGCCCTGCAGGATCTCGTTGGCGAACAGGCGGCTTTCCCTGGGGAAATCGCGCGCCATTTCGAGCTTGCGCCTGATATAGCTGCGCAATTCGGTCAATGGATCGCCGATGTCGTCGAGTTCGCGCAGCGGCGCCAGCCAGGTATCGAGAAGCCGCTGCATCAGCGTCTCGTGGATATCCTCCTTGCGGCGGAAATAGTAGAGCAGGTTCGGCTTCGACATGCCGGCGGCTTCGGCGATCTGGTCGATGGTCGAACCGCGAAAGCCGCTGGTCGAGAACACCTCGAGCGCCGCCTCCAGGATCAGCTCGCGCTTTTCCTGCTGGATGCGGGTGCGGCGAGGGGCGGGAATTTCCATGTCGGCCGTCACCGCGGCATACCATGGCTTGGAGAGCCGTCTGGACCAATTCTCTGGACCAGTTTTTCTCCGGCCTGTGGAGCGCGCCTCAGCTGCCGCATTTCCGCTAGTAATCCCTTGACCGCCGACAGGGCGGTGCTAACGTTTGTCCAATCGGTCAAAATTTGCGTAGCACGAAAACGCAGCAGAGACCAAGTGTCGGGAAGACCAAGCGTTAGCCGCACCGAAACAGGTTACAAGGGGAAGTCTTGGTCATGTCCAACCGGCTGAAAGTCACGCCGAACGATCTCAGCGCATTCTGGATGCCGTTCACGGCAAACCGGCAGTTCAAGCAGGCGCCGCGCATGATGGTGTCCGCCAAGGACATGCATTACACGACGAGCGACGGTCGCACGGTTTTAGACGGCACTGCCGGCCTGTGGTGCGTCAATGCCGGCCACTGCCGGCCGAAGATCACCGAGGCGATCCAGAGCCAGGCCGCCGAGCTCGACTATGCGCCGGCGTTCCAGATGGGTCACCCGATCGTCTTCGAATTGGCGAACCGTTTGGTCGACCTGGCGCCGGAGGGCATGGACCACGTGTTCTTCACCAATTCCGGATCGGAATCGGTCGAGACCGCGCTGAAGATGGCGATCGCCTATCACCGCGCCAGAGGCGAGGGCTCGCGCACCCGCCTGATCGGCCGCGAGCGCGGCTATCACGGCGTCAATTTCGGCGGCATCTCGGTCGGCGGCATCGTCACCAACCGCAAGATGTTCGGCACGCTGCTCGGCGGCGTCGACCACATGCCGCACACCCACCTGCCCGAGAAGAATTCGTTCACCAAGGGCGTGCCCGAGCATGGCGCGGAATTGGCCAACGAGTTGGAGCGCATCGTCGCGCTGCACGACGCCTCGACCATCGCGGCCGTCATCGTCGAGCCGGTGGCGGGTTCCACCGGCGTCATCCTGCCGCCGAAGGGCTATCTCGAGAGGCTGCGCGAGATTTGCACCAGGCACGGCATCCTTTTGATCTTCGACGAGGTCATCACCGGCTTCGGCCGTCTCGGCACGCCGTTTGCCGCCGACTATTTCGGCGTCACGCCCGATATCATGACCACCGCCAAGGGTGTCTCCAACGGCGTAATTCCGATGGGCGCGGTGTTCGTCAAGAAGGAAATCCACGACGCCTTCATGACCGGCCCCGAGCATATGATCGAGTTCTTCCACGGCTACACCTATTCGGGCAATCCGATCGCCTGTGCGGCGGCGCTGGGCACGCTCGACACCTATAAGGAAGAGGGCCTGCTGACCCGCGGCCAGGAACTGGCGCCGTATTGGGAAGACGCGCTGCATTCGCTGAAGGGCGAGCCGAACGTCATCGACATCAGAAACATCGGCCTGATCGGCGCGATCGAGCTGGCGCCCATCCCCGGCAGTCCGACCAAGCGTGCCTTCTCGGCTTTTGTGAAAGCGTTCGAGCGCGGCGCGCTGATCCGCACCACCGGCGACATCATCGCGCTGTCGCCGCCGCTGATCATCACCAAGGGCCAGATCAACGAATTGATCGACCATGTGCGTGAAGTGCTGAGGGCGGTGGATTGAGAAACGCGGCGCAGCTTTCCCTGGGGGACGCTGCGCCATCGATGAGGTTTTAGAAAATGGCCGCTCCGGGCGAGAATCTGCGAATCGATTCAGACCGTTTGTGGGATTCGATAATGGAGATGGCGAAGATCGGCCCCGGCGTTGCCGGCGGCAACAATCGCCAGACGTTAACCGATGCGGACGGCGAGGGGCGGCAGCTGTTCAAGCGCTGGTGCGAGGCGGCGGGACTTGAAATGGGCCTCGACGAGATGGGCACGATGTTTGCCCGCCGCGAGGGCACCGAGCCCGATCTGCCGCCGGTCTATGTCGGCAGCCATCTCGACACCCAGCCGACCGGCGGCAAGTATGACGGCGTGCTTGGCGTGCTCGGCGGCCTGGAGATCGTGCGCTCGCTCAACGAGCTCGGCATCAAGACAAAACATCCGATCGTCGTCACCAACTGGACCAACGAGGAAGGCGCGCGTTTTGCGCCGGCGATGATGGCATCCGGCGTATTCGCCGGCGTCCTCGACCAGGCCGACGTGTACGAACATGTCGACAAGGACGGCAAGAAATTCGGCGAGGAGCTCGAACGCATCGGCTGGAAAGGCAGCGAGAAAGTCGGTGAGCGCAAGATCCACGCCTTCTTCGAGCTGCATATCGAGCAGGGCCCGATCCTCGAGGACGAGGGCATCGACATCGGCGTCGTCACCCATGGCCAGGGATTGAAATGGCTGCAGGTGACGCTGACCGGCAAGGAGGCGCATACCGGCTCGACGCCGATGCCGAAGCGCCGCAATGCCGGGCTCGGCATGGCGCGGGTGATCGAACTGGTGCACGAGATCGCCATGGACTACCAGCCCGACGCCGTCGGCGCGGTCGGCCACATGGAGGTCTATCCGAACTCGCGCAACATCATCGCTGGCCGCACCATGTTCACCATCGACATCCGCTCGCCGGAAAAGGAAGTGCTCGACGCCATGGACGGGCGCATCCGCGAAGGCATCGACACGATCTGCGAAGCGCTCGACATCAAATATCAGATCGACCAGGTCGGCCATTTCGATCCGGTGACTTTCGATCCGGGCTGCGTCAAGGCTGTGCGGGATGCGGTCGAGCGCCTGGGTTATACGCATCGCAACATCGTCTCCGGCGCCGGCCACGACGCCTGCTGGATCAACCGCGTCGCGCCGACGGCAATGGTGATGTGCCCCTGCGTCGACGGGCTGTCGCACAACGAGGCCGAGGAAATCACCAAGGAATGGGCGGCGGCCGGCGCCGATGTGCTGTTCCACGCGGTGCTGGAGACAGCGGTGATTGTGGAGTGAGACGTCGGCGCTGTACCCCCACCCCTAACCCCTCCCCACAGGGGGGAGGGGGACTGGCAATGCCGGCTCCTCTTCCTGTGGCGAAAGCTTTGATGGGTTCAGCTGTGATAGTGCGACGAAAAGCTTCCCTCCCCCTTGTGGGGAGGGATTGAGGGTGGGGGTACTCGTCTTGGCACCGACCCCGATCGATCCAACCGCCATAAAGCGTGCCAGGGCACTGCGCCGGAACATGACGGAAGGCGAGCGCAAGCTCTGGTCTGAATTGAAAGAGTTCCGTCGCCTCTACGGCCTGCATGCCAGGAAGCAGGCGCCGATCGGACCTTATATTGCGGACTTCGTGTTGCATGAGAAGAACCTCGTCATCGAGGTCGATGGAGAGCATCACTTCACGCCGGAGCAGATGGACAAGGATCGAATACGCGATGCATGGTTTGGCCGACAGGGCTATCGTGTGCTGCGGTTTTCGACAGGAGACCTGGCAAATTCTTTCGACGGTTGCGTCGAGGAGATATTGCGGGAAGTTGGAGTCATGTAGAGGCCGTTCAGGGCTCGATCCCGAACCGATCTGATCAAGCAGGCCGCTCACCAAGAAGCGCGAAGAGAACAAGGGAACAAAAAATGTCCAAAGTCATCAAGAACGGCACCATCGTCACCGCCGATCGAAGCTGGAAGGCCGACGTGCTGTTCAAGCACGGCAAGATCATCGCCATCGGCCCGGACCTGCATGGCGATCACGAGTTCGACGCCAGCGGCTGCTATGTGATGCCGGGCGGCATCGATCCGCACACCCATCTCGAAATGCCGTTCATGGGCACCTATTCGGCTGACGATTTCGAGAGCGGCACGCGCGCCGCACTTGCCGGCGGCACCACCATGGTTGTCGATTTCTGCCTGCCGGCGCCGCAGCAGTCGCTGCTTGAGGCCTTGCAGATGTGGGACAACAAGACCTCGAAAGCCTCCTGCGACTATTCCTTCCACATGGCGATCACCTGGTGGGGCAAGCAGGTGTTCGACGAGATGGCCACCGTCGTCGACAAGGGCATAACCTCGTTCAAGCACTTCATGGCCTACAAGGGCGCGCTGATGGTCGACGACGACGAGATGTATTCGTCGTTCCAGCGCTGCGCCGACCTTGGCGCGCTGCCGCTGGTCCATGCCGAGAATGGCGACGTGGTGGCGGCGCTGTCGCAGAAGTTGCTGGCCGCCGGCAACAACGGCCCCGAAGGGCACGCCTATTCTCGCCCGCCGGAAGTGGAAGGCGAGGCGACCAACCGCGCCATCATGATCGCCGACATGGCCGGCGTGCCGCTCTATGTCGTGCATGTCTCCTGCGAGCAGGCGCACGAAGCCATTCGCCGGGCGCGGCAGAAGGGCATGCGGGTGTTCGGCGAGCCGCTGATCCAGCATCTGACGCTCGACGAGAGCGAATATTTCAACAAGGACTGGGACCATGCGGCGCGCCGCGTCATGAGCCCGCCGTTCCGCAACAAATTGCACCAGGATTCGCTGTGGGCCGGCCTGCAGGCCGGATCGCTTCAAGTTGTGGCGACCGACCATTGCGCCTTCACCACCAGTCAGAAGCGCAACGGGGTCGGCGATTTCACCAAGATCCCGAACGGCACCGGCGGGCTCGAGGACCGCTTGCCGGTGCTGTGGACCAGCGGGGTCAATACCGGCCGGCTGACGATGAACGAGTTCGTCGCGGTGACCTCGACCAACATCGCCAAGATCCTCAACATGTATCCGAGGAAGGGCGCCATCGTCGAAGGCGCCGATGCCGACATCGTCGTCTGGGACCCGAAGCGCAAGAAGACGATCACTTCCAAGAAGCAGCAGTCGGTGATCGACTACAACGTCTTCGAAGGTTTTGAGGTGACCGGCCTGCCACGCTTCGTCTTTTCGCGCGGCGAATTGTCGATCCAGGAGAACGAGGTCAAGGCGAAGCCCGGCCCTGGCGAATTCGTCGGCCGCGAGCCGAATGCCGCGGTCAATCGGGCGCTGTCGACCTGGAAGGAAATTTCCGCGCCGCGCAAGGTGGAACGATCAGGCATTCCGGCGACCGGGGTGTGAGCTTGCGCGGGTTTGTCGAAGTCGGCGCCGCCCCTCAGGGGCAGCGCAAACCTGAAGCGATTGCACTGAAGCCGGCCTCAGGCGACCAGCCCATCCAGTTGCGGCAGCAGCACGACGCTTTCCTGTTCGTTGGGATCGGTGCGGGCGATGACCGCCGAGGCCGGGCTGTCGCTCAGATTGGCCGGCAGATGCGGCACGCCGGCGGGAATGTAGAAGAGGTCGCCGGCCTTGGCCACGGTCTGCTGCTCGAGCCGGTCGCCATACCAGGTATGGACCTCGCCGGAGAGCACATAGATCGCCGTCTCATGGCTTTCGTGCATATGCGCCTTGGCGCGGGCACCGGGCGGCATGGTGAGCAGGTGCATGCAGATGCCGGTAGAGCCGACCGTCTCGGCGGCGATGCCGGTGAAATAACTCAGTCCCTGCTTGCCTTCATAAGAGCCTTCGGGGCGGATAAGATGGCAGGTGGGTTTGGACGACATCGGGCAAACTCTCGATCGAGTGGGACAAGATAAGTGGAAAGCAGCATTTTGGCAAAAGCAACGGGAGTGCGGCCGGCGCGGCGGCGGCGCGAAAAGCCAGGCTGCGGCCTATGACCGGACAGTCGCCAGCCGTCGTTTCGGCAAGCAAGCTCGGCCTGACCTTCCAGACCAGTGACGGTCCGGTGCAGGCGCTGTCGAATGTCGACCTGACCATCGGCAAGGGCGAATTCGTCTCCTTCATCGGGCCGTCCGGTTGTGGCAAGACGACCTTGCTGCGGGTCATCGCCGATCTGGAAAAACCGACATCGGGAAGCATCGCCGTCAACGGCATGACGCCCGAGCAGGCGCGCCAGAGCCGCGCCTACGGCTATGTCTTCCAGGCGGCAGCACTTTATCCCTGGCGCACGATCGAGCGCAATGTGGCGCTGCCGCTGGAGATCATGGGCCTGTCGAAGGCAGAGCAGGCGGCGCGCATCAAGCGCACGCTCGATCTCGTCAACCTGGCCGGCTTCGAGCAGAAATACCCGTGGCAGCTTTCCGGCGGCATGCAGCAGCGTGCCTCGATCGCGCGGGCGCTGGCCTTCGATGCCGATCTTCTGTTGATGGACGAGCCGTTCGGCGCGCTGGACGAGATCGTGCGCGACCACCTCAACGAACAGCTGCTGGAGCTTTGGGATCGGACCAACAAGACCATCTGCTTCGTCACCCATTCCATTCCCGAGGCGGTCTACCTGTCGACGCGGATCATAGTCATGTCGCCGCGCCCGGGCCGCGTCAGCGATGTCATCGAATCGACGCTGCCGAAAAAGCGGCCGCTCGACATTCGCGAGACGCCGGAGTTTTTGGCGATCGCGGCGCGGGTGCGTGACGGGCTCAGGGCAGGGCACAGCTATGAGGATTGAGCGGGATGGGCTCTCTCCTCTCCCCGACGGTGCCAGCGGGCCCACCCATGGTTTCGTCATCCTAGGGCGGAGCCGCCGCGAAGCGGCGTTCATCGAGAGCACGGCCAACCACGCCTTCGTCATCCTAGGGCGAAGCAAGGAGCGAAGCGACGCGGCGCAGACCCTAGGATCCATGCCGTTACCTCCCCGCTCCGCAACGGTGCGGAACATCGCTCCCTGTCTTGAGGGAACATCGGCTGCGGTGGCTTGGTTGGCGGATATTCTGGACCGCTTGGGCCATTCGGCCGAAGTCACGGAATGGATCCTAGGGTCTACGCCCGCCGCTTCGCGGCGGCTTCGCCCTAGGATGACGAAAGCGCGTCACGCAGAGCGTGTGCCGTCTGGCGAGGGCCGCTAGATGGACTCCTTTCGCGACAAGATCGTTCCGGTGACCTCGATCCTCGCAGGCGTGGTGGTCGTCTGGTATGTTTTCGCCGTCATCCTCAACGCGCCGTTCCAGCGCGATCTCGACCGCCGTGCCGGCGAGACACGGGGGATCGTGGAGTTCATCGGCAAGACGATGTCGCAGCCCAAGCCGACGCTGCCGGCGCCGCATCAGGTGGCCGTGAATTTCTTCGAGAACACGTTTCTGCGCAAGGTCACCAGCAATCGCAGCCTTGTCTACAATGCCTGGGTGACGCTGTCCTCGACGCTGCTCGGCTTCGCTTTCGGGACGGCGCTCGGCATCCTGATTGCCGTCGGCATCGTCCATGTGGCGACGCTCGACCGCAGCCTGATGCCGTGGATCATCGCCTCGCAGACCATTCCGATCCTGGCGGTGGCGCCGATGATCATCGTCGTGCTGGCGGCGATCGGCGTTACCGGCCTGATCCCGAAGGCGCTGATCTCGACCTATCTGTCGTTCTTCCCGGTGGCGGTCGGCATGGTCAAGGGGCTGCGTTCGCCCGAACTCACCCATCTCGACCTGATGCACACCTACAATGCCAGCCCCTCGCAGACCTTCTGGAAATTGCGGGTGCCGGCATCGGTGCCGTTCCTGTTCACCTCGATGAAGGTGGCGGTCGCCGCCAGCCTGGTCGGCGCCATCGTCGGTGAGTTGCCGACCGGTGCCGTCGCCGGCATCGGCGCCAAGCTGCTCGCCGGCGCCTATTATAGTCAGACCATCGACATCTGGTCGGCGCTGGTGGCCGGCTCGGTGGTGGCGGCCTTGCTGGTGATGGTGGTCGGCATTGCCGGGCGCCTCGTCGACCGCGCCATGGGCGGGAGGCCGGCATGAGTTCCCTCCTGAGCCTTTCGTCGATCACCCCCCGCTCGTGGCAAGGGTATGCCGCGCTTGTCCTTCTTGCCGGCGCGCTGCTTCTTTGGCCGCTTGTCGATGCGGCGCTCGGCTATGGTGTCGGTACCGCGGCTTTGATTTTTTTGTTGCTGCTCCTGGCAATCGGGGCCGATAATTTCCCGCCGGCGGTCGGGGTGGTGTTGCTCTTCCTTGGCGCGCATGGCGCGGCGTGGCTATTGCTCGCCGGCATAACCGGCAACGAAGGCACGGCTCGCGCGTCGTTCTATCTGCTGCTCGCCGCGGCATGGCTTCTGGCCTGGCGTTGCGTGACGGTGCTGTCAGCGCTTCGCCCGGCCTCGCGCTGGGCGGCGACCGCTTTGCGGCTGATCATCCCGGCGATCTTCGGCGCCTGGATCCTGATCATCTGGGAGGCGGTGACGCGCGGCGCCGGCATTCCTTTCATCCTGCTGCCGCCGCCAAGCGCCATCGGCGTGCGCATCGCCAATTCGCTGCCGGTGCTGGCCGCCGACGTGCGGCAGACCATCTTCAAGGCGGTGATCTTCGGCTACGTCGTTGGCAGCGGCGCCGGCTTCCTTGCCGCCATCGCGGCCGACCGCGTGCCGTTCCTGCGCCGCGGCTTGCTGCCGATCGGCAATATGGTGTCGGCGCTGCCGATCATCGGCGTGGCGCCGATCATGGTCATGTGGTTCGGCTTCGACTGGCAGTCGAAGGCCGCCGTCGTCATCATCATGACCTTCTTCCCGATGCTGGTGAACACGGTCGCCGGGCTTGCCGCCTCCGGCCATATGGAACGCGACCTGATGCGCACCTATGCGTCGAGCTACTGGCAGACGCTGTTCAAGCTGCGGCTGCCGGCGGCAGCGCCCTTCATCTTCAATGCGCTGAAGATCAATTCGACGCTGGCGCTGATCGGCGCCATCGTCGCGGAGTTCTTCGGCACGCCGGTGGTCGGCATGGGATTCCGGATTTCGACCGAAGTCGGACGGATGAATATCGACATGGTCTGGGCCGAAATCGCAGTTGCAGCACTTGCGGGTTCGGTCTTTTATGGCGTGGTCGCTCTTTTCGAGAGAGCAGTCACGTTTTGGCATCCCTCCGTCCGTGGTGGATAGGGCGGTGGCGGGTTTGGAATCAGGGTTGGATTGAAGGTCCTGGTCCTAAAAGGGTGAACACTTAACTCCAGAGGGTAAAAGCATGAAAAGACTTGTTGTTTCGATGCTGGCCGGCGCGATGTCGCTTGCCGCGTTCCAGGCGATGGCCGCAGACAAGGTGACGCTGCAGCTGAAATGGGTCACACAGGCCCAGTTCGCCGGCTACTACGTCGCCAAAGACAAGGGTTTTTATGAGGCCGAGGGCCTCGACGTAGAGATCAAGCCGGGCGGCCCCGATATTGCGCCCGAGCAGGTGATCGCCGGTGGCGGCGCCGACGTCATCGTCGACTGGATGGGCGGTGCGCTGGCCGCACGCGAAAAGGGCGTGCCGCTGGTCAATATCGCCCAGCCGTTCAAGAAGGCCGGCATGCAGCTGGTCTGCCCGAAGGACGGCCCGGTCAAAACCGAAGCCGACTTCAAGGGCCATACGCTCGGCGTCTGGTTCTTCGGCAACGAGTATCCGTTCTACGCCTGGATGAACAAGCTCGGCCTGAAGACCGACGGTGGCCCGGATGGCGTCACCGTGCTGAAGCAGAGTTTCGACGTGCAGCCGCTGATCCAGAAGCAGGCGGATTGTATTTCGGTCATGACCTACAACGAATACTGGCAGCTCATCGATGCCGGCTACAAGCCGGAAGAGCTGATCGTGTTCAACTACTCGGCCATGGGCAACGACCTGCTTGAGGACGGTCTCTATGCCTTGGAGGACAAGCTCAAGGATCCGGCCTTCGAGGACAAGATGGTGCGTTTCGTGCGCGCCTCGATGAAGGGCTGGAAATATGCCGTCGACAATTCCGACGAGGCGGCCGGCATCGTCATGGACAATGGCGGCCAGGACGAGAACCACCAGAAGCGCATGATGGGCGAAGTCGCCAAGCTGATCGACAATGCCGACGGCAAGCTCGACCCGGCGACCTACGCGCGCACCGCCAAGGCGCTGCTCGACCAGAAGATCATCACCAAGGAGCCGACCGGCGCCTACACGACCGCAATCACCGACAAGGCCATCAAGTAAGGGCCATCAACCGGGGCCTCTGGGGCCCGCAATTCAAAAAGGGGACGGGCGACCGCCCCCTTTTTTGGCATGTAAAATAGCCGTTACCGGTGGAAACATCCGCTCGCCACAACCGTTGTTCCAGTGCATCCTGCTTCAGCGGATGTCATCGCCACAACGGAGAATTCCATGCGCATGCAATCCTTCTCGCCGATGCTTTCGGCGCTGGCCGTTTCGGCTTCCTTCCTGTGCGGTTCACCGGCCTTGGCCGACAAGATGAAGATGAAGGCGACGCTCGATGGCGCTCAGCAGAATCCAGCCGTCACCACGGAGGGCAAAGGCGAGGCCACTCTCGGCTTCAACACCGACACAAAACAGCTCACCTGGAACGTGATGTATTCAGGTCTCAGTGGACCGGCGACGGCCGGACATATTCACGGTCCGGCAGCAAAGGGTGAAAATGCCGACGTCGTCGTCCCGTTCAAGGGCGCTCCGAAAAGCCCGTTCAAGGGGGCGGCGATCCTGACCGACGCGCAGGCTGCCGACCTGATGGCCGGCAAATACTACATCAACATCCATACGGCGGCCCACAAGGACGGCGAGATCCGCGGGCAGATCGAGAAGGCGGCGACGATGTAGCGCAGCGGCGCCCCGGCGGAGTGCTGCATTAGCCTGTCGAAGTTTGCGGGAAAGCGCCCCCCTCTGTCCTGCCCTCTTTGGCAAAAACTTGGCATCTCCCCCTCAAGGGGGATCGGCAGCTTTGGCTTTGGCGCGCCTGTTGTTCAACTTCGAAATTGGCGAAAGCAGTTGTGACATCCGATCTCCCCCCTTGAGGGGGAGATGCCCGGCAGGGCAGAGGGGGGTGGGAGGGAACTCGGCCTGACTAGCTATGCCTCTGGCGCTCACGACCTGTTCCGTATCTGGGTCATCGTCCGGGTCGGCGTGATCGCCTCGGGGTCGAGCCTGATCTCGACGAGCGACGGCTTGCCGCTGGCACGGGCGCGTTCGAAGGCCGGCGCGAAATCGGCCGTCTTGTCGACGGTTTCGCCATGGCCGCCATAGGCGCGGGCTAAAGCGGCAAAGTCGGGATTCTTCAGGTCGGTGGCGACGACGCGGCCCGGATATTCGCGTTCCTGATGCATGCGGATGGTGCCGTAGATGCCATTGTTGACGACGACGACGATGATCGGCAGATCGTACTGCACGGCGGTGGCGAATTCCTGGCCGTTCATCAGGAAGCAGCCGTCGCCGGCAAAGGCGATCACGTCGCGCTCGGGAAACAGTTCCTTGGCAGCGACGGCTGCCGGCGTGCCGTAGCCCATCGAGCCGGAGGTGGGTGCCGCCTGCGTGGCAAAGCGCCGGGAACGGTGGAAGCGGTGCACCCAGGTGGCGTAGTTGCCGGCGCCGTTGGTGAGGATCGCGTCGTCGGGCAGCATTTTTTCGAGATAGTTCATGATCGGCCCCATCTGGACGGCGCCGGGACCGCTTTCGGGCGGTGTCGACCAGTCGAGATAGGCGGCGTGCAGCTTCGGTGTTTCATCAGCCCATGCCGGCGTGGCGGCCGGCTTGCGCCCGGCAAAGGCTTCGACGAAGGCGGACGGCGAGGCGTTGATCGCCAGCGTCGGCCGATAGACACGGCCGAGCTCGCCGGCGTCGGCATGGACATGGACCAGCGTCTGGTCGGGATAGGGGCTTTTGAGCAGCGTGTAGTCGGAGGACGGCATCTCGCCCATGCGGCCGCCGATCAGCAGCACGAGGTCGGCCTGCTTGATGGCGGTCGCCAGCTTCGGGTTGATGCCGATGCCGACATCGCCGGCATAGTTGGGGTGGAGATGATCGAACAGCATCTGGCGGCGGAAGGAGCAGCCGACCGGCAGTGACCAGGCTTCGGCGATCGTCCGCATCCGCGCGACGGCCGCCGCATCCCAGCGCGTGCCGCCGAGGATGACGAAGGGGCGTTTTGCCTTGCCGAGAAGCTTTTCCAGAGCATCGAGCTCGGCCTCGCCCGGCCGCGTTTCGACCGGCGTATGGGGCAGGGCTGCTGGCGCCTCGGCCAAGCTGGTCAGCATGTCTTCCGGCAGCGAGATGACGACCGGGCCGGGACGGCCGGATGTCGCCACCGCGAAGGCGCGGGTGACGAATTCGGGAATGCGCGCGGCGTCGTCGATCTCGACCACCCATTTGGCGATGTCGCCGAAGAACCTGACGTAGTCGACCTCTTGAAAAGCCTCGCGCTGCTTGGCGTGGCTGGCGACCTGGCCGATGAACAGGATGACGGGCACCGAATCCTGCATGGCGATGTGAATGCCGGCCGAGGCGTTGGTGGCGCCGGGGCCGCGGGTGACGAAGCAGATGCCTGGCTTGCCGGTCAGGCGGCCATGGCAGTCGGCCATCATCGCGGCGCCGCCTTCCTGGCGGCAGACGATGGTGCGGATCGGCGAGTCGTGCAGCGCGTCGAGCACCGCAAGGTAGGATTCGCCGGGCACGCAATAGATACGGTCCGTTCCGTTGGCTTCGAGCGCATCGACAATCAGTTGTCCGCCGGTCTTCATTTTCCTGACCTCTCCAGTTCGGCAAGGATTTCTTCGGTGTGTTCGCCGAGACGCGGCGAGGGCCGCTCATAGACCAGCGGCGTGCCCGACATGATCATCGGCGCGCGCACCGAGGGCAACAGATTGCCATGGCCGTCGTCGAGGTCGAGCCGCATGCCGCGCGCGATGGTCTGCGGGTCGGCGAACATCTCGCCGATCGTGTTGATCGGGCTGGCAGGCACGCCTGCCGCCTCCAGCCTGGCCAGCAGCGGATCGCGATCGAAGATTTTCAGCGCCTCGATTATATGCTCGCGCAGCGTCGCCCGGTTGGCGACCCGGGCGGGGTTGGTGGCGAAATCGGGGTTCGATGGCAGCTCGTCCAACCCGACGGCGGCGCAGAATTTGGCGAACTGGCCGTCATTGCCGATGGCCAGGATGATGTGGCCGTCCTTGACCGGCACCACTTCGTAGGGCGCGATGTTCATATGCGCGTTGCCCATCTGCACCGGCGATTTTCCCGAGACCAGATAGTTGAGGTTCTGGTTGCCGAGCGCCGAGATCTGGCTGTCGTAGAGCGCCATGTCGATATGCTGGCCTTCGCCGGTCTTCTCGGCATGGCGAAGTGCGGCCTGGATGGCGATCACCGAATAGAGGCCGGTGAAAATGTCCGAAATGGCGACACCGGCCTTTTGCGGCTCGCGGCCAGCCTCGCCGGTGATCGACATCATGCCGGCCATGCCCTGGATGATGAAGTCATAGCCGGCGCGTGGCGCATAGGGTCCGTCCTGGCCGAAGCCGGTGATCGAGCAATAGATCAGCCGCGGGTTGATATTGCGCAAGCTGTCATGGTCGAGCCCGTATTTCTTCAGCCCGCCGAGCTTGAAGTTCTCGATCAGCACGTCCGATGTCGCGGCCAGTCGGCGCACTGTCTCGGCGCCCTCGGGCGTCGAGAAATCGATGGCGATGGAGCGCTTGCCGCGATTGCAGGAATGGTAGTAGGCGGCCGAAAGGTTTTCGCCGTCATGGCTCATGACGAAGGGCGGACCCCATTTGCGGGTATCGTCGCCGCCATCAGGGCTCTCGACCTTGATCACGTCGGCGCCGAGATCGGCAAGCAATTGCCCCGCCCACGGCCCGGCCAGGATGCGGGCGAGTTCGATTACGCGGATGCCTTTCAGCGGAGGCTCGGTCATGGATCACCGTGATTGATCGGGAACGCAGCCTGTATCAATCCCGCGTGCCGAAGTCACGGCTCTTGCAATGGGCCAAACCCGATCATGCCCCGATCATGCCATTGTCGACCGTGCCAATCTCGATCAGGCTTGTTTCAGCACGCTGTCGGCCCATGCGGCGAAATCGTCCATGATGATATTTCGATTCACCTCGTTCAGGCTTTCGTGGCGGGTCTCGGCGTAAACCTTTGAAACGAGATTCGAAAAGCCCATCCTGTGCAGGCGCCCAGCGAGATGGCTGACCGCCTTGCCACCGCCGGTGGCGGGATCCTTTTCGCCGCCGACCAGGCAGACCGGCAGGGTCTTGCGGATGCCGGAAAAATTAGCGTCGTCGGCGCCGTCGAAGACAAAGCCGAACAGGTCGCGCCACATCGACACCGAGGCATCCCAGCCGCACAGCGGATCGGCGATGTATTTGTCGACTTCCGCCGCGTCGCGCGACAGCCAGTCGAACGGAGTGCGGTGATCAGGGACGGCCTTGCCCCAGGCCTGGAAGGTCAGTCTCGGCAGCATGCGCGACGGCATGTCGGAGCCGAGCCGGAATTTTTCCCAGGCCAGGATGACTTGCGCTGCACGGCCGGCGAGCCCGGCGGAAAAATTGGCGTTCCAGATGGCGGCGGCGTGCAGCCGGTTCGAATGGTGAAGCATGAAATTCAGCGCGACGAGGCCGCCCATGGAATGGCCGAAGACGATGACCGGCAGGCCGGGATGGTCGCCGGCGATCAGGTCGTGCACGGCGGCGACATCGGCGATGACCTTGGCGCCGCCATCCGCTTTGGCGAATCTGCCGAGCGGAGCGTCCGGCGCCTTGGTGGCGCCATGGCCGCGATGGTCATGGGCATAGACGTGGAAGCCGCACTCGCCCAGAAAGGTAGCGAAGCGGACATAGCGCGCGGCATGTTCGGCCAGTCCGTGATTGATCTGGACGACCGCACGCGGGCGGCTCTCGGCGCGTTTCACGTAAAGGTTGAGCTCGGCGCCGGTCGGCGATCGCAGCACGCGCTGCTGGCTGAATGACATTGTCGCTTCGTCTCCAACGCGTCTTTAGCGCCTGCGAACGTTTGTGTGCGCCGACGCCGGTTTTGCGTCAATCCGTTCGCGGTGTTTTGCAGCGCTGTTCTTGCGTCGCAACGCGGGTATCGCAATTCTGACATGGAGAATTTGCTACCCAGAGAGGGCGGCAGTCTGTTGCCCAGCATTATTCAACCGGAGAGTACCCATGCGTACGCTGACAGGTCTTGTTTTCGGATTGGCGCTTGTCGCCGCGTCGCTGACGGGTGCTGCGCGGGCCGAGGTCAAGATGAGCGGCTCTTTCGTCGCCGACGCCACCTGTCCAGCCACCCAGGCCATCAGGAGCGGCAGGAACCCCGGCAATATCGCGACCGATGCGGGACAGAGCTACGAGCTTCTGGCTGGCAACAAGGATGCTCCCACCCACTATCTGATCCGCATGCCCGGGGCCGATCCGGAGCGTCGCTGGGTGAAGGTCGATTGCGGCCATGTTTCGGGTGGCAGCGCGTCTACGGAACCGGCAGCACCTGTGCCGGCCGATCGGAAGAAGCTTGCTGCGCCGGCTTCGCGAAAGCCCGAATATGTCCTCGCGCTGAGCTGGCAGCCGGCGTTTTGCGAGACCAGGCCCGGCAAGACCGAATGCAAGGCACAGACCGCGGCTGGTTTCGAGGCGACGCATTTCACCTTGCATGGGCTGTGGCCGCAGCCGAACGGAAATTTCTATTGCCAGGTGGCAGCGGCCGACAAGGCGAACGACAATCCGGCGCGCTGGCAGGAGCTGCCGCCGGTCGAGCTCGAGCCGAACACGCGGTCGGAGCTCGATCAGGTGATGCCAGGCACCGCATCCGCTCTCGACAGGCATGAATGGATCAAGCATGGCACCTGTTACGGCAAGAGCCAGCAGGCGTATTTTTCCGATGCGCTGAACTTGACGCGCGCGGCGAATGCTTCACCGGTGCGTGATCTTTTCACGCAAAACATTGGCCGGGATCTGACCTCTGGCCAGATCCGCGCCGCCTTCGACAGTGCCTTTGGTCCCGGCGCCGGCGAGCGGGTTCGCGTCTCCTGCGTGAACGATCCTTCGAGCGGCAGGCGGCTGATCGGCGAACTGACGCTCGGCCTGACCGGCCCGATCGGTCCGAACTCTTCGCTCAGTGAGCTGTTGCTGGCCTCAGTGCCGACGAACAATGCCGGCTGTCCGAAAGGCATCGTCGATCCGATCGAGTTCCAGTGACACGCCGAGCCCGTCTTAGCCCGAAGGCCGGTTCGAAATGCCAAAACAGTTTGCCGTTCGGCGCGGCATCGCCTACATAGCGCGCAACTTCCATTCAATCCGACATTCCAGTCGACTTTTCAGGGAAAGCGCGCGTGGCACGCCAGTTCATTTATCACATGGCCGGCCTCAACAAGGCCTATGGCACCAAGAAGGTGCTCGAGAATATCCACCTATCCTTCTACCCGGACGCCAAAATCGGCATCCTCGGGCCGAACGGCGCCGGCAAGTCGACCATCCTCAAGATCATGGCCGGCATCGACAAGGAGTGGAGCGGCGAGGCGTGGCTGGCCGAAGGCGCCACCGTCGGTTACCTGGCGCAGGAGCCGGCGCTCGATGCGAGCAAGACCGTGTTCGAGAACGTCATGGAAGGCGTCGCCGCCAAGACCGCGATCATCGAACGCTACAACGAATTGATGATGAACTATTCCGACGAGACGGCCGACGAGTCGGCCAAGCTCCAGGACGAGATGGACCGGCTCAACCTGTGGGATCTCGAACAGCAGGTCGAGATGGCGATGGAAGCGCTGGGCTGCCCGCCCAAGGAAGCCGACGTCACCAAGTTGTCGGGCGGCGAGCGTCGCCGCGTGGCACTGTGCCAACTGCTGCTGCGTCAGCCCGACCTCCTGCTGCTCGACGAGCCGACCAACCATCTCGACGCCGAGACGACGGCGTGGCTGGAAAAGCATCTGCGCGCCTATCCCGGCGCGGTGATGATCATCACCCACGATCGCTACTTCCTCGACAATGTCACCGGCTGGATCCTCGAGCTCGACCGCGGCCGCGGAATTCCCTATGAGGGCAACTACACCAAATATCTCGAAGCCAAGGCCAAGCGGCTCAAGCAGGAGGGCCGCGAGGACGATGCGCGCCAGCGGGCGATCGGCCGCGAGCGCGAGTGGATCCAGTCCAGCCCGAAGGCACGGCAGACCAAGTCGAAAGCGCGCATCCAGGCTTTCCAGGATCTGCTGGATGCGGCCGACAAGCGGCGTCCGAGCGACACCCAGATCGTCATTCCGCATGGCGAGCGGCTCGGCAATGTGGTGATCGAGGTCGAGGACCTGTCGAAGGGCTTTGGCGACACGCTGCTGATCGACGACCTCGAATTCAAGTTGCCGCCCGGCGGCATCGTCGGCGTCATCGGCCCGAACGGCGCCGGCAAGACGACGCTGTTCCGCATGATCACCGGCCAGGAAAAGCCGGATGCCGGCACGATCCGCGTCGGCGAGACGGTCAAGCTCGGTTACGTCGACCAGAGCCGCGATGCGCTCGACCCGACCAAGACCGTCTGGGAAGAAATCTCGGGCGGCGCCGAAGTGGTCAAGCTCGGCAAGTTCGAGGCCAACACCCGAGCCTATTGCGCCTCGTTCAATTTCCGCGGCGGCGATCAGCAGCAGAAGGTCGGCAATCTGTCCGGTGGCCAGCGCAACCGCGTCCATCTGGCCAAGATGCTGAAGACCGGCGGCAATGTGCTGCTGCTCGACGAACCGACCAACGATCTCGATACCGAAACGCTGGCGGCGCTCGAAGACGCGCTGGAAAACTTCGCCGGCTGCGCCGTCATCATCTCGCACGACCGCATGTTCCTCGACCGGCTGGCGACGCACATCCTTGCGTTCGAAGGCGACAGCCATGTCGAGTGGTTCGAGGGCAATTTCGAGGATTACGAGCAGGACAAGATCCGCCGGCTCGGCCCCGACGCCGTCAACCCGCACCGCATGACGTACAAGCGGCTGACAAGGTAGCAACGGATTGGTTGCAAGCCTCCCAGGCTGCTCGTAGAATCACCGGAGGGAGACAAACATGCTTAATGTGGAGCTTCCTACCGCGCTGGAAAAACGCCTTGAGATCGTGGCAAGGAAAACTGGCCGGACAAAACACGACGTGGTCGTTGCCGCCATTGTCGAGCAAATTCAGGATTTGGAGGACGGACTGATCGCCCTCGAACGCCTTAACGACGATAAAGGTGACTGGCTTTCTCTGGCCGAAGTCAAGGAACGACTGGGATTGGACGATGCAAGCGACCGCAGTGACGGTTGAACGTGTGAATAATTCGTGTCGAGAAGCGTGCGCTGAAGGATATCTCCAGATTGCAAAGGTCCGATCAGCGTCGGATTGTGGACTTCCTGGAAAACAGGCTCGCGCGGCGCGATAATCCACGTGAACTTGGCGAAGCGCTAACAGGACCGCTTGCAGGTCTCTGGAAATGCCGTGTGGGTTCATTCCGAATTCTGACAAGGATCGACGATAGCGCGCTCGCAATTTGGGTGGTTCAAGTCGGCGACCGTCGCGAGGTCTATCGGTGAATACAGTCGCAAATGCAAAACCCGACTGGTCTGCCGCCCAATATCTCAAATTCGAGGACGAGCGCACGCGGCCGGCGCGCGATCTCGTTGCGCAGGTGCCGGTGGCGGCGCCGCGCCGGGTCGTCGACATCGGCTGCGGGCCGGGCAATTCGACGCAATTGCTGGTCGAACGCTGGCCGAGCGCGCAGGTCAGCGGTTTGGACACCTCGCCCGACATGATCGAGAAGGCGAAGGCACGTCTGCCGGAAGTGGCCTTCGAACTGGCGGATGCGGCGGCGTGGCAGCCCGAAGAGCCGGTCGACGTGATCTTCGCCAATGCGGTGTTCCAGTGGCTGCCCGAGCATCCGGCGATCTTCCAGCGGCTGATGGGATTTTTGGCGCCCGGCGGCGCGCTTGCCGTGCAGATGCCCGACAATATGGGCGAGCCCTCGCACCGGCTGATGCGCGAGACGGCGGCCGAAATGCCGTTTGCCGAAAAGCTCGAGGGTGCTGCGCGCGGGCCGCTGCCGCCAGTGTCGTTCTACTACGATCTTTTGTCGCCGTTCTCCGACCGGCTCGACATCTGGCACACCGCCTACAATCATCCGCTGGCCGATGCCGGGGCAATCGTCGAGTGGCTGAAGTCGACGGGGCTGAAGCCGTTCCTCGATCCGCTCGACGAGAACGAGCGACGGTTTTTTCTCACGCGCTACACCGCTGGGATAACCGAAGCCTATCCGAAGACGGCGAACGGCAAGGTGCTGCTGCGTTTCCCGCGCCTTTTCATCGTCGCGCGGCGCGCTGCCTAGAAACGATTGGCCACACCGAGACGCACTGCCTGGCTGCGCTTGATTCGCCACAACGCGTATTTCAGCCACGCAAGGTTGTGGTCTTGTGCCTCAGGCCCTTGATTTAAGCCGGCTTAAACTAGCTTGATGCGAATAATGTTGCGCCGAACTCTCGCGGCGCCCACATCAAGCCGTAGCGCCTGCGCATGGGGACGAACTGAAAATGCATCGCGTCATCATCAGCGGCATCGGCGTTGAAATCCCCGAGCCTTCGATCACCAATGAGGAATTGGTCGACAGCTTCAATGCCTGGGTCGAGATGGAGAATGTCCGCCGCCAGGCTTCGGGCGAGGCGCTGCTGCAGAAATCGGACAGCGCCTTCATCGTCCATGCTTCGGGCGTGCAGACGCGCCATGTGATCGAGCGGGAAGGCATTCTCGACCCGACCCGCATGGCGCCGCGCATTCCGGCGCGGCCGGACGACGCGCTGTCGCTGGAAGCCGAGTTCGGTATCGCATCGGCCAGGAAAGCGCTCGACCATGCCGGCCTGGAGCCACCTGATATCGACCTGGTGATCTGCTCGGCCTCGCATCACCAGCGGCCCTATCCGGCGATCGCCATCGAGATGCAGCAGGCGATGGGCACGAGGGGCGCCGGCTTCGACATGGGCCTTGGCTGCTCGTCGGCGGCGGCGGCGTTGCATATCGCGGTCAATCTGGTGCGGGCGGGCGCACACAGGCGCGTGCTGGTGACGACGCCCGAAATCATCACCGGCCATCTCAACTTCCGCGACCGGCAGACGCATTTCATCTTCGGCGATGCTTCGGTCTCGATGGTCGTCGAGGGGCTTGCCCAGGGCGACAAGCGGCCGGGACGTTTCGAGGTGCTCGACACCCGGACCTGGACGCAGATGTCCAACAACATCCGCACCAATCTCGGCTATTACACGCGCACCGCCCAGGACGATCCGTATATGATCAACCTGGAAGGCAACCTGATCAAGCAGGTCGGCAACAAGGTGTTCAAGGAAGTCACCGTCGCCGGGCACAAATTCATCGTCGAGTTCCTGGCCGAGCATGGGCTGACGCCGCAAGCGATCCGGCGCTTCTGGCTGCATCAGGCCAATGCACGTATGAACGCCATGATCCTGAAGCTGTCGTTCGGCCACGAGGTCGACCATGACCGCGCGCCGATGGTGCTGGAGCGCCTCGGCAACACCGCCGGCGCCGGTGCGGTCGTCGCCTTGTCGGAAAACCACGCCGACATGAACGCCGGCGACTATGGCCTGCTCTGCGCCTTCGGCGCCGGCTATTCGATCGGCGGGGCGCTGTTGCGCATGCTCTGATTGGCGCGAACGGCACCGGCATTGGAAGGCGCCGGTGTAATCGCATCAGCCTGCTTGACTGGAGCATCAGTGCTTTAGGCTGGACCTGATGAACTCACTGCGGCTAATTGCTTGGCATCACGCACGGAGCGAAGCCTATGCTGGACCTCTTCCCCGAGACGGTAAACCCGGTCGAAATCATCCCGGCGCGGAAACTTGTCGCGCGGGTGGCCGCGCTTTACGTCGCGCCATCGGATCATTTCGAGACACGCGCGGTGGATGAATTGCGGCTTGGCTTCGACGGCATCGACGGCGATTTCCACGTCGGCGCGACGCGGCGCTCCGGCGGGCGCGAGCCCTGGTATCCACGCGGCACCGAGATGCGCAACGAGCGGCAGCTGTCGATCGTGGCCGCGGACGAGCTGGCGATCGTGGCAGGGCGGATGGCCATCGCCGAGATCAAGCCGGAGTGGATCGGCGCCAATCTGTTGATCGAAGGTCTGCCGCATCTCTCGATGCTGCCGTCCGGCACGCTGCTGTTCTTTAAAGGAGGCGTCACCGGCAAGGTCGACGCGCAGAACGGACCTTGCCGCATCGCCGGGCGATCGGTCGCCGAAAATGCCGGAATGGCCGACCGTGAAGCCGGCGCGCTGTTGTTCCCGAAGGCGGCAAAGCGGTTGCGCGGCCTTGTCGCCTGGGTGGAAAAACCAGGCCGCATCACGGCCGGCGAGGAGATTTCGGTGCGTGTGCCCGAGCAGTGGATTTACCGGGCCTGAGGCCAGGGATGGTCAGGGATAGTGCACCGGGCTGCACCAGGCCGGATCTCCGTGCTTTTGCCAATAGATCGCCATGAGGCGCCTGGTGATCGCACCGACCTTGCGGTCCGCGACCGGAACACCGTCGATCATCGTTACCGGCATGATGCCGCCGGCGGTCGAGCTGATGAAGACCTCATCGGACTGACGCAGCGCAGCGACGCTGACATCGGCCGCGGCAACGGCAAGCCCTGCCTCCGCGCAGAGATCGAAGACGGTGCGGCGGGTGATACCTGGCAGCACGCCGACAGCCGGCGTCGACAGTTTGCCGTCATCCACGCAAAAGACGTTGAAGCCGGGGCCTTCCGCGACATTGCCGTTGAAATCGAGGAGCAGTGCGGTCTCGGCGCCGCGGTCATAGGCGTCGTAGAGGCCTCGCACCAGGTCGAGCCAGTGGTAGTTCTTGATTGTCGGGTCGATCGAGGCTGGTGGGATGCGCACCTTGTCGCTGATCGCCACATGCAGGCCGCGCTGCAATTGCTCGGCATTGGCGACCGAGCCGAAGGGAACGGCGAACGCCATGAAGCGGTTGATCGCGTCGCGCGGGTCGCGGCTGAAGGTCGGCGAGGCGCCGCGCGTGCACAGCATCTCGACATAAGCGGCGCGATGACCCGACAGCGCCACGCAATTGTGGAGGATTTCGGCCACGCCATCGCGGTCGAACGGGACCGTCATGCGCAGCTTTTCCAGCCCGCCGAAGAAGCGATCGAGATGCAGATCGAGGCGGAAGAAACGACCGTCCCAGACATGCACTGTGTCGTAGGTGGCGTCGGAATGCAGGAAGCCCCAATCCAGCACCGAGATCTTGGCTTGCGACATCGGCAGATACTGCCCGTCCAGGAAGGCAACACCATCGGGGTAGGAGTGCGGGTCTATATGATGGACGGAGAGCGAGGGCAGTGGTTTGGCGTGCGGATCGATCAAGTTGCTCATCACGTCCTCCGTCAGGTCGTCTTCGTCGAACGCGATAGAGCGCTGCGGCGGTTGGCACAAGACACAGGCCGGGGTTGCGGATGAGCCATCGGGGTATCTGGTTATTCCTCGTCCTCATCCTGGAGCAGACGGGTGGCGCGCCAACGGGTCAGCACCCTGTTGGTCTGTTCCATGACGAAGAAACGCGCCGAGTCGCGATCGTAGCCTTCGGCCAGCAGTTTCTCGTAGTCGGTGTGCACATGACGGATATGGGCTATTGTCGCCAGCCATACGGCAATGCTCGGCGGCAAGCTCTTCATATGCACCGCGCCGGCGTCGGCGCGGATCTTCTCCATGTCGGCATAGGGCGCCAGCGGCAAAAGCGCTGTCAGCGCCTTGGCGATGGCGCGGCGGCGACCGGTCGGCGCGCTCATCGCATGACCTGTCCGGGCTCATCCCGCACTGGCCCGACCTCGTCCCGTCCGGCGATGGTCGCGTCGGCAAAGGCATCGGTCGAAGCGAAATAAGGCTTGATGTCGATGACCGGCGTGCCGTCGAGCAGGTCGATGGCATCGAGATCGATACGGCCCGTTTCGATATCGAGGGCGACGAGCTTGGCGATATGCAACCCGACCGGGTTCGGCCGGGCCGGGGAGCGCAGCGAAAAAACGCCCTTCGGTTCAGCCGCATGGCGGGGTTTCTGAACAATCAGGGTCCGCGGCGCGTGGTGCAGCCAGGACAGGATGATGACGTGGCTGGCGCGTTCAAGCCCGAGCAGGCCCTCGCGATAGGGCAGGTCGATCGTGAGAACCGCCGGCTTGCCCGTTTCCCGCGCGGCTTTCATGTTCTTGGGGCAAGTTTCCCGCGTGGTCCAGGGCGAGGCGATGCGACCGATGAAGACGACATGGCCGTCCGGCGGCATATCGGCGGGATCAGTTTCCAGAAGCTTTTCGCCGCTGCGCGTTTCGAACATGGGTTTCGCCCCGATCCTGCTTCCGGTTGTGCGCGATCCGCCACGCATGCGTCATTTTCTTGTCCGGGAGCGACATAGCGCTTGCAAGCCTATCAAAATCGACATAAACATATGTTTATATCTTTTCAAAGAGAATGCTCGCATGCATGTCGCGCTCGACACCATGGTAGATACATTGAAGGCGGCGGCCGAATCCAGCCGGTTGCGCATCCTGGCGTTGCTGTCGCGCGGCGATCTCACCGTTTCCGATCTCACCGAAATCCTCGGCCAGTCGCAGCCGCGCGTCTCGCGCCACCTGAAGCTTTTACTGGAGGCGGGGCTGATCGGCCGCTATCAGGAGGGCTCCTGGGCCTTCTTCCGGCTGTCGGATTCGGATGCGGCGCGCGACTTCGTGCTCAGGCTGGTCTCCGGTATCCGGGGTGCCGATCCGCAGGTCGAGCGTGACCTCGAGCGCTTGGCAGCGGTCAAGCGCAAGCGGCAGGATCGCGCCGCCGAATATTTCTCCGCAAATGCCGCAAGCTGGGATCACATCCGCTCGCTGCATGTGCCGGACCGCGCCGTGGAGGCAGCGCTGCTCAAGCTCGTCGGCAAGCGGCCGTTCCAGTCGATGCTCGACCTTGGCACCGGCACTGGGCGGCTGCTCGAGATCTTTTCGCCGCTCTACCGGCGCGGCATCGGCATCGACATGTCGCGCGAGATGCTGACGGTGGCGCGCGCCAATCTCGACAAAGCCGGCATTTCGAATGCGCAGGTGCGCCAGGGCGACATTTTTGCGCCGCCGGTCGAGCGCGACGCCTTCGATCTCGTCACCATCCACCAGGTGCTGCACTATCTCGACGATCCCGCCCGCGCCATCCGCGAGGCAGCAAGGCTGCTGCGTCCGGCAGGCCGGCTGGTGATCGTGGATTTCGCTCCGCATTCGCTGGAATTCCTGCGCGACGCCCACGCGCATGTGCGGCTCGGCTTTGCCGACCGGCAGATCACCGAGTGGTTTTCCGAGGCCGGGCTCGACCTCGAAGAGAGCCAGGAATTCGAGCCGCGCGCCGGCAATGAACCCAGGCTCACCGTAAAACTGTGGCTCGGCCGTGACCAGCGCATGCTCATCGCCGATCCTTCCAACCATGCACAACCGGCCAATGCCTTTCCGATAGGGGAAACCGCCTGATGAACCAGTTCCGCTTTTCCCGCCGCCCCGACATTGGCGACAAGATCAGGGTTTCGTTCGAGTTCTTCCCGCCGAAGAGCAACGAGATGGAAGCAAGGCTGTGGGACACAGTTACCCGGCTACAGCCGCTCAAGCCGAAATTCGTCTCCGTCACCTATGGCGCCGGCGGCTCGACCCGCGAGCGCACGGCGCGCACGGTCAAGCGCATCCTCAACGAAACGACGCTGACGCCGGCGGCGCACATGACGTGCGTCGATGCGGCTCGTCACGAGGTCGATGAAATCATCCAGGAATTCGCCGACATGGGTGTCACCCGCTTCGTCGCCCTGCGCGGCGATCCGGCCGAGGGCGTCGGCGCCGCCTATCGTCCGCATCCGGACGGCTATGCCAATGGCGCCGAACTGGTGGGGGCGCTGAAAGGTGTCGGCGATTTCGACATCTCGGTCTCGGCCTATCCGGAAAAGCATCCGGAGAGCCCGGATTTCGCCACCGATATCGATATGCTGAAGCGCAAGGTCGACAATGGCGCGACGCGGGCGATCACCCAGTTCTTCTTCGACAATGACCTCTACGAGCGCTATGTCGAACGGGCGCGGCGGGCCGGCATCTACATACCGATCGTGCCGGGCATATTGCCGGTCCACAATTTTACCCAGGTCGCCAATTTCTCGGCGCGCTGCGGCGCGCTGGTGCCGGCGTGGATGGCCGAGCGCTTCGACGGGCTGCAGACGGACCCGCAAACGCATGCGCTGGTGGCGTCCGCGGTGGCGGCCGAGCAGGTGCTGGACCTTGTCGAGCGCGGCGTCGGCGATTTTCATTTCTACACCATGAACCGCGCCGATCTGGTCTTCGCCGTCTGCCACATGATCGGCATCCGCTCGCATGAGGCTGAAGCCGCGGGGTCCGCCGCGGCGTAAGTCTCTGTCAAATCTGGGATGCAAAAAGGCCGGGTAAAAACCCGGCCTTTTCAATGACTTGGACTATTTTGTGCTGATCTTCCGTTGCTTGGCGGGTCTATGGAAGAAAGCCCATAATCAGCGCCCCGATGAAGGCAAATGCAGCACAAATCATCAATGCGTTGATTGGCCTCGTGAGTCCCATGTCATAGCCTCCTCTTAAAGAGCTATGGCCAGAGTCTAGGGGCATTTCTGCCACAGGCAAGCGGAAACTATGCTGCAATGCGACGACATTGTGGAATTTACGACAGGCCATTTGCCGTTAGGCATTGAAACTCTTCGGCAAAATCCCGCTTCGGCCCTGTGTACAAAATGTGACGGAGCTGGGGCAAGGATGGAGATGGCAGCGCTACCGTCGCCGAAAGTCGGGATCGATTTCGGGTCGATGCGAAGATTCGACGAATTGGAGCGTCGTTCGATTGGATACGAAGCTCTCAAGCGTGTCGCGCCTGGGCGCGCTTTGGCGACATGCATCAGCGTCGGCCGAACAGGCGGCCGTCGATCGTGACGAGGCCGATCGCGATCAGTGCCATGCCGCCGAGTTCGAACAATTCGAGCCGTTCGCCCAGGAACAGAAAGCCGAGCAGGATCGCGCTGGCCGGCACGATGAGCGTGACCAGCGAGGCGTTGGTGGCGCCAGCCGAGGCGACGAGGTTGAAATAGAGGATGTAGGCGAAGGCGGTGGACAGCAGGGCCAGCGCCAACACCGCCGCCCAGACCGGCGGCGAGGCCGAAAACAGGTTGGCAGTGCCGTGGCCAAGCAGCACGATCGGGATCATGATGATGGTCGAGGCGGTCAATTGTCCAGTGGCGATGACCGGTGACGGCAAACCCTTGAAGCGGCGGGCGATCATCAGGGCCACCGCATAGGACAGCGAGGCGCCGACCAGCGCGAATTTCGCCCAGACCGGACCGCCCAGCCCGGCAAGCAGGCCCGGTCCGATCATCACCGCCGTGCCGACGATGCCGAGCGCGATCCCGGCAAGCTTGTTCCAGGAGAGCTTTTCGTCTGATGTGAGCGCGTTGGCGAGGATCAACGTCCAGAACGGCGTCGTCGAATTGAGCACCGAGGCGACACCGGCGCCAAGCTCGGTCTGGCCGGCGAAGATCAGCGAGAACGGTATGACGTTGTTGACGAGCGCCAGCAGAAAGAACAGGCCGGCATGCCGCAAGGCGATGCGAAAGGACGGACCGCGCAGGCCGAGATAGAGATGCAGCGCCAGCGCCGCGATGGCGACGCGAAACAGCACCAGCACCAGCGGCGGAATCTCTGCAACCGCAATGCGGGCAAAGAAGAACGAGCCACCCCAGATCGCACCGAGCAGCAGAAGCTGCGCCCAGTCTTTCAAGACCATGGGGCCGCGCATTGCCGTCGTGGTTGTGATCGCCATGGAGAATCCTCCCGGATGGTTCTGAATGCCAAGTCAATCAGGCGTCTGTTCAGGCCATATCCTGTTCGATGGCAAGGGCCACCCGAAACCAGATCAGTGGACTAGCATTGCATCATCTGCCGTAGCGCCGCAGCGTCAGGGGTGCGAGACACAGAATTGTTTTCATTCCCGCATAGGTTGGATTAATTGTGCGCAGTCTAAGCCAAGGGATTCGTCCATGCAGCAATTCGAAAATGCGCGCGAAGCGGCGCTGGCGCTTCGCCCGGACGATCCGATCTATTGCTTCCGCCCGCAGGTGCTGAAGGCGGACGCCAGGCAGTTCATGGGCATGTTTCCCGGCAAGACCGCCTATGCGGTCAAGACCAACGGCGAGCAGATCGTGCTGAAGGCGCTGGTCGAGGCCGGCGTCGGCGCTTTCGACGTGGCCTCGCCCGGCGAATTCGCCGCCGTGCGCGCGGTCTCGCCGGACGCCGAGATGCTCTACATGCATCCTGTCAAGGCACAGTCGGACATCAAGCTGGCGCTGGAGAAATATGGCATCCGGGTCATCTCGCTCGACCACGAGGACGAGATCACCAAGCTGACCCGCGTGGTGCGGGCGCTCGATATCGATCCGGGCGCGATCACCGTGTTCGTGCGCATCCAGACGAAAGGATCGGCCGCCTACGAACTGTCGAAGAAGTTTGGCGCAGGACCGGCCAATGCGGTCGAACTGGCCGAACGGCTGAACCGGACCGGCTACAAGGTCGGGCTATGCTTTCATGTCGGCAGTCAGATCGAGGATCCCGACACCTATGAGCGGGCGCTGGCCTCGGCCGACTGGGTGCGCAACCGCGTCAGCTTCGACATTGCCGGCCTCGACGTCGGCGGCGGTTTTCCCGCCGAATACGGCCATGATCCCAACCGCAAGCAGATCGAGATGCCGTCGCTCGGCCAGATCATGTCGCGGCTGTCGGGCGACCTCAAGGAATACCAGTTCGACCAAATGCCGCTGGTGGCGGAGCCGGGCCGGGTGATCGTGGCGCGCTGCCTGTCGCTGATCGTGCGCGTGCTGCTGCGCAAGGGCAAGCGGCTCTACATCAATGACGGCATCTGGGCGTCGCTGTCGGATTCATGGACCGGCAAGATCACGCTGCCGGCGCGCTTCATTCCAGACCCGGCGATCCGCTCGCGCAATGGCGAGGAGAAGACCATCGTGCCGTTCAAGGTGTGCGGCGCGACCTGCGATTCCGTCGACATCCTGTCGCGGCCGTTCTGGCTGCCGGAAACGGTCGATACCGGCGACTGGATCGAGATCGGTCATATCGGCGCCTATTCGCTGTCGCTGAGGACACGGTTCAACGGCTTCTATCCCGACACGTTTGTCGAGGTGACGACGCCGTTCGATGAGGGCGATGCGCCACAAGGGTTCGCCAGCCTGGAGACGATGGCGGATTAGTGAATGGTGAATAGTGAATAGTGAATAGTGAATAGTGCGTAGTCAGTAGTCAGTAGTCAGTAGTCAGTAATCAGCGGTGACTGCCTAATTCCACTGCCACTACAACCTCACCATTCACCATTCACTATTCACTATTCACTAAGCAACGCCGCCGCCGGCCTGGATGTTCTCGCCGGTCAGCCAACGGGCCTCGTCGGAAGCGAGGAAAACCGCGACATCGGCGACGTCGCGCGGCGCTCCGATCCTGCCGAAGGGCGACATCCCGGCGGCGATCGCGCGATCCCGCTCGGGCAGCAGGTCAGTGTCGGTAAAGCCTGGCGAAAGCGCATTCACGGTGACGGAGCGCGGTCCGAGTTCGCGCGAGAGGACGCGGACGAACTGCTCGACGGCTCCTTTGCTGCCGAGATAAAGGGCGGTCTGGGTGAAGAACATCTTGGTTCCACCGGTGGAAACCGCGATGATACGGCCACCGTCGCGCACGCGCCGCGCCGCTTCCTGAAGCGTGAAGAAGGTGCCTTTGGCATTGGCGCCGAAGACGTGGTCGAAGTCGGCTTCGGTGGCCTCGACCAACGGCTTTATGACGGCGACGCCGACATTGGCGACGACGATGTCAATCGCGCCTATCTGCCTCTCGGTTTCATCGAACAGCCGGCGAATGTCGGAAACAATGGAGATATCGGCCCGAATGGCGACGGCCTTGCCGCCATTCTCGCGGATGGCGGCAACGGCTTCCTGGGCGGCTTTCTCGTTGCCGACATAATTGACGACCACGGCCGCGCCGTTTGCCGCGAGCCCCTCGGCGATGGCGCGGCCGATGCCGCGCGAACTGCCGGTCACGAGCGCGATTTTGCCTTCAAGCGAATGATACATAGCTGTCCCTTTCTCGTCTGGCTACGGCCGTTCCAAATCGAGCGGCGGCGTTCCATGTGGAAGTTAGGGGCATGCTATTGATCAGATAATAGCCTATGATCGAACAGGCTTGTTAAGTCTGGGGTACATAATGCGAGGGACCGAGTTTTCCGAGCTGAGGGCGTTCGCGACGATCGTCGAGGAAGGCAGCTTTGTCCGCGCCGCGGCCAGGCTCAGGATTTCGCCGCCGGCGCTTAGCCAGACGATACGCGGGCTGGAGGAGCGTGTCGGTGTCCGGCTGCTCAACCGCACGACCCGCAGCGTGTCGCCGACCGCTGCAGGCGAAACGCTGTTTGCCCGCCTCGCTCCGGCATTCAGCGAACTCGAAGGGGCTGTCGCCGACGCGCATGCATCACGCGATCGACCGGCAGGCTCGCTGCGTATCAATGTTCCACGCATCGCCGCCATGCGTTTCATCGTGCCCATCCTCGGCGATTTCCGCCGCGCCTATCCCGATATTGCCCTCACCATCATCGTCGACGACATGCTGACCGATATTGTCGAGGGACGATTCGATGCCGGAATCAGGCTTGGTGAGCGGCTGCATAAGGACATGGTGGCGGTGAAACTCAGCGGGGAGCTGGAGATGGCCGCAGTGGCGGCGCCCAGCTATCTCGAGGATCACCCCATGCCCCGTCATCCCGCCGACCTGCACCATCATCAATGCATCAATTTCCAGTGGCCCGGTGGCGGCAACGTCTATCGATGGGAGTTCGCGCGAGGCCGACACGCTTTGGAAATAGCCGTGAACGGCGGTCTGACGGTCAACGACACGGAACTGATGATCAGGGCGGCCCTGGATGGAATCGGCGTGGCTTACATGCTGGATTACCAGGTTCGGCCGTGGATCGAAACCGGCAAGCTCATCCGTTTTCTCGAAGCCTGGTCGCCGAGATTTCCGGGCTTTTACCTATATCATACAAGCTCCCGGCAGGTTCCGCCGGCCTTGCGAGTCTTCATCGACTTCCTGCTTGCCAGGCGATGATGGATTAGTGAATAGTGAATAGTGAATAGTGAATAGTGAATAAGTGAATAAGTCAGTAGTCAGTAGTCAGTAGTGAGCACCTAGTTCCATTCACCATTCACTACTCACTACTCACTACTCACTAACCTGCTACAGTTTCGCCAAAAGCTCCGGTGTCGGCCAGCCGTCGACCGGCAGGCCTAGCCGCATCTGCTCCTTGCGGATCGCTTCGCGGGTGTTGGTGCCCAGGATGCCGTCGACTGTTCCCACGTCATAGCCTCTGGCCTCGAGCTTCGTCTGCAATGCCCTCATCTGGTCGCCGTTGAGGCCGGGTTCGGGATTGCGCGAGTCGAATTGCGGCGCACCCGCCAGCCGCGCGGCGAGATTTGCCGCGGTCAGCGCATAGGTGAAGGACTGGTTCCATTCGAGGTAGACGTCGAAATTGTCGTAGACCAGGAAGGCCGGCCCGTTGCGGCCCATAGGCAGTGCGAGGCCTGCCTTCAGGCCGTTATCGACAAGCGGCGTGCTGTTCGGGTTGGTGACACCCCACTGAGCCCATTGCGCCAGCGGCAGCTTGTTGGTGCGGCCGGTCTGGTCCCATGGCAAGTCGTCCGGCACGCGGACTTCCTCGATCCAGGGCTGGTCTCGTTTCCAGCCACGCGACATGATCTTGTTGGCCGTGGTCATGATCACATCAGGCGCGCTGCCGCGCAGGTCGATCACTTCGTTGCCGTCGCCGTCGACGCCTCGGCCGAGATAGTCGGAAGGCAGCATCTGCGTCTGGCCGATTTCGCCCGCCCAGGCACCGGTGACGTCGGCCGGGACCACGCCGCGATCGATCAGCGTCAACAATGGCACGATCTGGGGCCGGAAGAGCTGCGGGCGACGACAGTCGTGAGAGAGCGTGACCAATGCGTTCAGCGTCTGGAAATCGCCCTGCACGGCGCCGAAATCGGTTTCCAGTGCCCAGAAGGCGGCAATGACCGGGGCCTGAACGCCGAATTCGCGATCGGCGCGGGCAAACACGTCGGCATATTCCTTTAAGATGACCGCGCCCTGCTTCAGCCGATAGGCCGATATCATGCGGTTCGAAAACTCGATGAAGGTCTGGGTAAAGACGCCTTGGGCGCGATCTCGCGCCAGCACCTTTCCATCGAGAGCGGCGGTTTCCAGCGCCTCAAGTCCGGCAGTGCCGACGCCGGCGTTCTTCGCCTCGGCCACAACGCCCTGCTTCCATGCCTGGAAATCGCCGCCGCATTGCTGTGCCACCGCCGGCGCCGTGGCGGCCAGAAACAGCGCGGCGAGAATTTCCAAGCTCAATCGCATCGCCATCCTCCCGAGAAGATTACCGGCGGTTGCAGGCGTCCTTCATTGGCTGTGTCGAAAAGCAGGCTGCAGGCCCGCTGTCAACGGGTGTTCTGCCGCAGCCATTTGTTCCAGGTGGCTTCCGAGCCGTTGAACACGTTGATATCGGCCTTCCCTGAGATGCCCGGCACAATACCGGTTCCGGTGTACTGCCAGAAGGTGAACGGGTGGCTGCCGTATCTTTTGCGCGGATGGCCGGCCACCGAACGCAGCCAGTAGGGATAGCCGCGGAAGGCCGACAGGCCGTTGTCGTCGAAGAAATCGATCGAGGTGTAGATGATCGGCTTCTTGCCATAGTGCTTTTCGACGATTTCGAGGAAAGTGCTCATCTCGCTGCGCACCGTGGCCGCATTGGGGCGCAGCTTGCAGGTCGGCGATTGCGGGTTCCATTCCATGTCGAGAACCGGCGGGATTGCCGACCGGTCTCTGGGGACGTTCTGGATGAACCAGCGCGCCTGCGTCGCGGCCGGCGTGCAAAAATAGTAGAAATGATAGGCGGCGCGCGGGATTCCGGCGGCTTTCGTGCGGCTCCAATGCTCGTTGAAATATGCGTCGAAGCGATCGCCGCCTTCCGTCGCCTTGATGAAAACGAAGGAAATGCCGCTGGCCCTGGCCGCCGGCCAATCAACCGAGGTCTGGTATTTGGAGACGTCGGTGCCGTGCACGGCATAGCTCCAAGGCGCGCCGCTGTCCCACTCATGCGGGTCGGAGTCGTCAAAACGGGGTGCGCGCACCGCAACGCTCGGGGCGCCCGGCAGCGAGGGCGCAAGATCGTCGACGGTCGAGCAGGCGCCCAGCAGCGTCAGCATAATGAAAGCCGCGAAACGGCGCATCGCTACTCCTGAACCGGTTTCAGCCGGCCGCTGATGGGTTGTTGCTGCAGGTGGTCCCTCGACCGTGCCCCCAAGCGATCGCCCCACAGGACCGCTCTCCTATCCCTGGTGATCGCCGATCATGGTTGATATTCCGTTGACAGCGCTCGACCAGAACCGCGATTTTGCCGAAGCAATGGCGGCAAATCAATGGCATGGATGAGCGTCCGGGGAGAGTCGGAAGAATGCAGACTGTTCTGAGGCTGGTGAAATGGCTGCTCGGGCTGGCTGTGCTGGCGGTCGCAGCACTCGCTGCCTGGCTGTATCTGGCGCCGCCGGAACTGATCCGCGTCGGCTCGGGCTATACGGCCAAGATCGTTTGCTCGAATGTTTTTATCGCCGGACGCGATGCCGATCAGGTACTCGCCGTCGACGTGCAGGCGCCGGGCCATCCACTGCTGCGGCTGATGCGGGTGTCCGTCGACAAGGAACAGGGCACGGTTTCGGCCGGGCTGTTCGGCATGTTCGGCAAGAGCGTCGCGGTCGTTCGGGACGGGCTTGGCTGTGCTTCGGTTCCGGATGGCGACATCGCCAGGGCCAAAGCAGTCGCCGGGCCGGCGCTGACACCGCCACTCGATGCGCTCTGGCCGGAGGGCGACAGAGTTGATGCCTCGCAAAACCCCGAAATCGCGAAAATCCTCGACGATCCTGCAATGACCGGCGCCGGTATGCGGGCTGTGGTGGTGGTCAGGAACGGCCGCGTCATCGCCGAGCGTTATGGCGCAGGTTTTACCGAAAAGACGCCGTTGCTTGGCTGGTCGATGACCAAGACGGTCAATGCCGCGATCGTCGGCACGGTGGTGAAGGACGGCAAGATGGTGATGACGAACCAGGGCCTGTTCGGACCCTGGAAAGCGGACGGCCGCGCCGCCATCAGCCTCGCCGACATGATGGCGATGTCGAGCGGGCTCGAGTTCAACGAGGATTATGGCGACGTCACCGACGTGACGCGGATGCTCTATCTGGAGCCTGATATGGCGGGCTTTGCCGGATCCAAGCCGCTGACCGGCGAGGTGGGCAAGGTATTTTCCTATTCAAGCGGCACGGCAGCGATGCTGTCGCGGCTTTGGCAGGATGCGATCGGCGACAAGAACAAGGCGCTGGCGTGGCCAAGGATTGCACTGTTCGACCCACTCGGCATGCAGAGCGCGGTACTGGAGACCGACGAGCACGGCACCTTCGCCGGCTCGTCCTATCTCTACGCCACCGCCCGCGACTGGGCGCGCTTCGGCCAGTTCCTGCTGCAGGATGGTGTCTGGAACGGCCAGGAGATCCTGCCTGCGGGCTTCGTCGCCTGGATGCGGGAAGCCGCGCCCGCCTCGAAAGTCTACGGCAGGGGCCAGCTGTGGATCGAGGGTCCTGGCGACGAAGAGAGCCCGGGCGCCGGCATCGCTGCGGGCCTGCCAAGGGATAGCTATTGGATGGAAGGCCATGACGGGCAGACGGTCGCCATCATCCCCTCGGCGCAGCTGGTAGTGGTGCGGCTCGGCCTGACGCCGGCCAAGCTCGGCTACCGGCCGCAGATCATGGTGGCAGCGCTGGTGAAGGCGCTGCATTAGAGGAATGCGGCGATCGCTCGCCGCAGGGTCTATGCAGCTGTCGCCAAAGGCCTTGCACGATCAATACGCGCCCGCTCGTCGGGCGAATTCAGATCGCTGCGGCGTTGGAAAGGCTAGCTGGCTCCGTTTCGGATACATCGCCGTTCTGAGCCGCTGCATTCTTCGGCTGAGGTAACGGCATGGATCCCAGGGTCTGCGCCGCGTCGCTTCGCTCCTTGCTCCGCCCTAGGATGACGAAGTCGTGGTGGCTTATGCTAATCGCCAGCGTTGGAGATTTGGCAGCCGACCGGCCGGCAGCGAATGTCCACAGCCTCTTTCAACAGCGAATCTCAGTGGCAATCGCAAACCTCTAGGATTAGCCGAAGCATCCCTCCACTTCGTCATCCTAGGGTCTGCGCCGCGTCGCTTCGCTCCTTGCTTCGCCCTAGGATGACGAAGGTGTAGTAGCGTGTGGCTTATCGCTAGCGTTAGATTGGCGGCTCCGGGCCGGTCGGCAGCGACCGTCCACGGGGCTCAGTCAAAGAGCCAAATCCTCTGTGCTGAGGAACTAGATGGCGATCTTGGTGACGGCGAGCCAGGTGTAACCGCGATAAAGCGTTCTAAACCGAAGGGTTGCGCCGCGCCTTGCAGATTCTGATTGCAGGACGTCCCGCAGGGCCTGACGCGGCTCGACGTGGAATTTCTTCAGCCAGCCGCGCAGCAGCGTGCGGAACCAGCGGGGCAGGGCCTCCTGCTGGCCGAAATCGACGACGTGCAGCGAACCGCCGGGTGACAGGGCTGCAAGTGCTGCGAAAATCGTCTTCTCCCAGCCGGGGATCATCGACAGCGAATAGGAGACAAAAATGCGGTCGAAACGTTCGACGGAAAATAGCGCCTTCGCGTCGAAATCGGTGGCGTCGCCGCGCGCCAGCTTGACGCGGCCGGACAGCCCTTCGCGGGCAATGGCAGCAGTGGCCGTTTCCAGCATTTCGGCTGAAACATCGAGACCGAAGAAGCGGGCGTTGGGATAAAGGCGGGCGGCGAGGACGATGTTGCGGCCGGTGCCGCAGCCAAGTTCGAGCACGGTGCCGCCGGCCGGCACTTCCAGCCCTGATATCAGCCGGTCGCGGCCGAGCAGGTAATATTTGCGGGTCAGGTCGTAGACGTGGCGCTGCCAGCGGTAGACGCCGTCCATCAGCTCGGCGTGCCTGGCCGGCGGTTCTGCGTGCCCGGCCGGCGGTTCGCCGTGCCTGGCCGGCAGTTCGGTCGCGCTCATGCGGCTTGCTTCACATAGAGGTGGAAGCCGCCATAGATGGCCGAACGGTCGCGGGCCGAGAATTCGCGCGAGGCCCCGTCTTGATAGCTCCACTGGTCGAGCAGCGAATTCGAGACCCGGCCGGGCAACAGGCTGGGTTCGGCCGCAGTGCGGAAGATGACGCGAGCGTCGGTCGACGCGGTACGGGTGATCTCGGCCCACAGCGCATTGAGCTGGTCGTCGGTCATCCAGTCCTGCGCGTCGAGCAGGACGAAGCGGTCGACCGAACCGGCATCCTTGCCGGCAAGGAATTCGATCAGATTGGCATGGTGGATGGCGACGCGGTCGACATTGTTGCGGATTGCCTCGTAGTTGCGCTTTTCGAGATAGGCAGGCAGCGCCGCCTCGCCGGGATTGGGGTAGCGGCGGGCAAAAGCCTGCCAGGCGAAATAGTTGTTCTCCAGCGGAAAGTCGCAGGCGAGCTTTTCCAGCCGGGCCTTCAGCACGCTGGCCATGGTGCCGTCGCCCGAGGTGATTAGCGAATCGTACTGCGCCGGCGGAATGCCGAGGCCGAACAGCGAGGCTTTTCGCGATGTTGCCCATTTCAGCAACGGTTTTTCGAAGACCGGCGCCAGCTCGTCGTCGAAGAAGCGGCGCTGGTCGGCCAGGCTTTTGGCTTCCATGATGCCGGCCGGATCGACGCCGAAGAATTTGGCGGTGCGGTGGCCCATGGCGATGAACAGGCCGAGCAGGCCGGTCTGGTAGAAATTGCGGTCGAAGACGGCGATGCGGCGACGCCGGCGCCAGTTACGATGTTCCCAGTAATGGCGGCTGACCGGGTCTAGATGCGGCGCGATGAAACGGTCGTAGGCTTGCGAATTGTGACGGGTCTCGGCAGCGCCGAAGAAACGGAACAGGTCGCCCTGCGACGGCAGATGGCGCACTGCTTCGAGCTTCATGCGGTTCAGCGCGATATGGGCGGCGTTGAGATCGACGGCGTCGACCCTTTCGGGTGACCGGGTGAGATAGGCAAGGATGTTGCAGCCGCCCGAGGCGATGGTGACGACGCGGTGGCCCTGGCCAAGCTGCATCGCCTCCATGTCGACGTCGGGGTCTTCCCAGATCTGCGGATAGACGAGGCCGGAAAACAGCAAGGCGAAGAGCCGCTCGGAGAGGCCTGCCTTCGACAGCGGGCGGTTCTGGTAGACGGCCTTGCCAACTTGCTTGCCGCGGCGAAAAACCAGTTCTCCGGAAACATCCGTCATGACAAGGCGATTCCCCGTTTGCTCTGGCGCAAGCGGGTAGCGCAGGTGGATGACAGGCCGGTGACAGTCGGAGGCATCGATTATTCTACTCCGGCGGTCATCTGACGCGGTTTTCTGCGCTTCCGATGCTCACGGACCCAAATGTCCGCTCCGCTTCGGTTCTCGAAAACCACCCCACCTGACTCGCCAGAGCGAATTCTGGATGCCTCCTTAGAGGCGGCCAAATCCGCCCGGCGTCGGCGTCGTCACGATGACGGCTTCACCGGCCTCGAGCACCGTCTGGTCGCAAGCCTTCAGGACTTCGATGCGGCCATCCTTGCGGCGAACCTTGGTCGAGCCGACCTCGCCATCGCCGCCGCCGTCCAGGCCTTGCGGCGGGCGGTTGCGATGTGAGGACAGGATGGCGCATTCCATCTTTTCGAGGAAACGGATGGTGCGCTCGGTGCCGTCGCCGGCACTCCATTTGCCTTTGCCGCCGGAGCCTTCGCGGATGTGGAAATCCTCGAGCAGGACGGGGAAGCGCAACTCCAGCACTTCCGGGTCGGTCAGGCGCGAATTGGTCATGTGGGTGTGGACGCCGGAGGTGCCGGCAAAGCCGCGACCGTTGTTCATCCGGCCTGCCGGCGAGCCGGAGCAGATCGTCTCGTAATACTGGTACTGCTTGTTGCCGAAGGTGAGGTTGTTCATCGTGCCTTGCGCATTGGCCATCGCGCCCATGGCGCCGAACAGCGCATTGGTGACATGCTGCGAGGTCTCGACATTGCCGGCGACGACCGCGGCCGGGTAGGTCGGCTTCAGCATGCAACCCTCGGGAATGATGATGTTGATCGGTCTCAGACACCCGGCATTCATCGGGATCATGTCCTCGACCATGACGCGGAACGCATAGAGCACGGCTGCGCGGGCGACCGGCTCGGGGGCGTTGAAATTGTTCTTCATGACCGGCGACGTGCCGGTGAAGTCGACGGTCGCCTCGCGCTTTTGCCGGTCGACCGATATCTTCACCTTGATGATTTGGCCGGTGTCGGTCGGATACTCGTATACGGAGCTGTCGGGCAGCCGCTCCAGCACGCGGCGCACGCTTTCGGCGGCATTGTCCTGGACATGGCCCATATAGGCCTCGACCACGCCAAGGCCGAAATGCGCGACCATCTCGCGCAACTCGGCAACGCCCTTTTCATTGGCGGCAATCTGCGCCTTGAGGTCGGCGATGTTCTGGTGCGGGTTGCGTGCCGGGTAGGGGTGGTCGGTGAGCAGCGTCTCCAGCTCCTTTTCGCGGAACCGGCCGCGATCGACGATGCGGAAATTGTCGAACAGCACGCCTTCCTCGTCGACGGTGGTGGCGAGCGGCGTCATCGAGCCGGGTGCGGTGCCGCCGATATCGGCATGATGGCCGCGCGAGGCGACGTAGAAGAGGATCTCCTCCCCCCTTGAGGGGGAGGCGCCGCCGGAGGCGGCGGAGGGGGTCTCCTCAGAAGGCACCGCCGGAACGTCGAACCCAGTCGAGCCGACCCCACCCGGCGGCTTCGCCGCCACCCTCCCCTCGAGGGGGAGGGAAAAGACCGGCGTCACCACCGTAATGTCAGGCAGATGCGTGCCGCCATTATAAGGTGCATTCAGTGCGAAGACGTCGCCGGGGTGGATGTCGCCGGAGTTCAGCCGGATGATGGTTTCCACCGAACGGTCCATGGAGCCGAGATGCACCGGCATGTGCGGCGCATTGGCGACCAGCGCGCCATTGCGGTCGAAGACGGCACAGGAGAAATCCAGCCGTTCCTTGATGTTGACCGAATAGGCGGTGTTTTGCAGCGTCACGCCCATCTGTTCGGCGATCGACATGAACAGGTTGTTGAACACCTCCAGCATGACCGGATCGGCCTCGGTGCCGAGTGCCGCCAGCCGGCGCTTTTTCTCGATGCGACGCAGGAGCACGTGGTTCTTGGCGGTGATTTCGGCCTGCCAGCCCGGCTCGACGACGATGGTCTGGTTCGGTTCGATGACCAGGGCAGGGCCGCCAAGCTTGTGCCCCGGTTTGAGCGCCTCGCGGCGGCAAATGCCGGCGTCTCGCCAAGTGCCGTCGATGAAGATTTGCCGATTTTCCGAAGGGCTTGCGGCGATGTCCTCAAGGATTGAATCACTTTCCTCGCGGCCGGCGTCGCCGCTGTCGATGCCTTCGACGCCGACCGATTCCACGATCATCGGCTTGTCGTCATAGACGAAGCCGAACTGCGCCTTGTGCGCTGATTCGAAATCCGCCTTGGCGCGTGCGATCGAACCGTGCTCGAAATTCACCGGCAGCGCGGTGTCAGTGCCGTCGTAGCGGATCTGCAGCACCGGTTTCGAGGCGACGGCGTCCTCGGCAATGTCTTGCGCGGCAAGCTCGTCGATGACGGCTTTGCGCAGCGTCGCGATGAGCTCGTCGATTGCCGGCCTGGACACTTCCGCCAGCGGTTTCAGCAGCGCCTGCTGGCGCGACGAAAAAATCGAGGACAATCCAATGCCATAGGCCGACAGCAGCCCGGAGAAGGGATGGATCAGCACCGCCTCCATGCCGAGTGCGTCGGCAACGAGGCAGGCGTGCTGGCCGCCGGCGCCGCCAAAACAGTTCAGGAGATACTCGGTGACGTCGTAGCCGCGCTGAACGGAAATCTTCTTGATGGCGTTGGCCATGTTTTCGACGGCGATGGTGACGAACCCTTCGGCGACCGCCTCCGGCGTGCGGCCGTCGCCGATTTCGGCGGCGAGTGCGGCGAATTTCTCGCGCACGGTTTGCACGTCGAGCGGCTCGTCCTGGCTGGGTCCAAAAATGGTCGGGAAGTAGTCGGGCTGCAGCTTGCCCAGCATGACATTGGCGTCGGTGACGGCCAGCGGTCCGCCGCGCCGGTAGGCGGCCGGGCCGGGATTGGCGCCGGCCGAATCCGGCCCGGCGCGAAAACGGCCGGCCTCGTAGTGCAGGATCGAGCCGCCGCCGGCGGCGACGGTGTGAATGCGCATCATCGGCGCGCGGATGCGCACGCCGGCAACCTCGGTGTCGAAGGCGCGCTCATAGTCGCCGTCATAATGGGCGACGTCGGTTGAGGTGCCGCCCATGTCGAAGCCGATGACCTTGTCGAAACCGGCGAGCTTTGCTGTCTCGACCATGCCGACGACGCCGCCGGCCGGACCGGACAGCAATGCGTCCTTGCCCTGGAACATATCGGCGGCGGTAAGGCCGCCGGACGACATCATGAACATCAGTCGGGGGGATTCCCTCCCCCTTGAGGGGAGGGTGGCGGCGAAGCCGCCGGGTGGGGTCGGCTCGACTGGGTTCGACTCCTTGGCGGTGCCTTCTGAGATGACCCCCTCTGGCTGCTGCGCAGCCATCTCCCCCTCGAGGGGGGAGAGGACGCCCAGCTCTTTCGCCACCCTCTGCACATACCTTGCCAGAATCGGCGACAGATAGGCGTCGACCACGGTGGTGTCGCCGCGCCCGACCAGCTTGATGAGCGGCGAGACCTCATGACTGACCGAGACCTGCGAAAACCCCAGTTTCCTGCAGACTTTTGCAACCGCCTTTTCGTGGTCGGGATATTTCCAGGCATGCATGAATACGATCGCCACCGCGTCGATGCCGTCGGCCCTGGCTTGTTCGATGGCCGGGCGCATGGCGGCGATGTCGAGCAGCCTTTCGACGCGGCCGTCGGCGCGCACGCGCTCATCGACCTCGATGACGCGCTCGTTGAGCTGTTCGGGAAGGATGATCTGCTTGGCGAAGATATCGGGCCGCGCCTGATAGGCGATCCTCAGCGCGTCGCGAAATCCCCTGGTGATGAGCAGCAGCACACGGTCGCCCTTGCGCTCCAGAAGCGCGTTGGTGGCAACGGTGGTGCCCATCTTGATGTCGCCGATCAGGCCGGATGGGATCGGCGCGCCGGATTTTAGCCCGAGCAGATCGCGAATGCCCTGGATGGCGGCGTCGGCATAGGTTTCGGGATTTTCGGATAGCAGCTTGCGCGGGTGCAGCCCGCCTTGCGGGTCCCGGCCGATGACATCGGTGAAGGTGCCGCCGCGGTCGATCCAGAAATCCCATTTGGCGGTCACGGCAGCTCTCCCGGGCATTTTATTGATTCAAATGTGCTAATTCGCCATGGTCTGGTGTTAATTCGCCATGGCTTCGCCTGCAACGCAAAAGCAGATGATGTTACATACGGAAATGCAACGTTATGAAACCCATGGGGCATTTGGTGCATTCTGTCCTCGATCGTCACCGGTAGCGGGGGCGTGATTAGAGGAGAGATGTCATGAAGAAACTCATTCTTGCGTCGGTTTCGGCGCTTGCCCTGCTTGGCGTTGCGGCTTGCAGCGACAGCGGCACGGGCGGGGACGCTACCACCACGCAGAGCACCAATCCGCCGGCGAACGAACAGCCGATGCAGCCGGCTCCTGACGCGACCAAGCCGGCCGAGCCGGCTCCGGCACAGCCATCTGCGCCGGCGCAGTAATTCTTATGTGATGAACAGAAGGCCGGCATCCTGCCGGCCTTCTGACTTCAGGACAGTCTTCTTGCGGCCGCCGCCGCAAGCTCGGTTTCGCCTGTCACTTTTTGGCCCAGCAGAAGGGGCCGAAAATGGCAAGGTGACGAAGGCTTGCAGTTTCGCGCGCCATGGCCGCTGCCGCCTGATTTCCATTATCGACGGTTGCGCCAGCTGCTCAGGCGGCCGCGAAATCGGCTGGGCCGGCCCTGCGGCATTGTCTTCAGCTTGATAGCGGTGGGCTTGATAGCGGTGGCCAGTTAGCCCTAATAGGTGCCCATGTCGATTTGGGACCGCCTCGGCGACTTCATCACTCGCGTTTCGTCCTCAACCTCGTCCGGCGTCGCCGACGTGGTCGAGGCTGTGCGCACGGTTTTCTCCGGCGACCCCGACCTGCGCCGGCGCGTCGCCTTCTCGGTGGCCATGATCGCTCTGTCGGCCAAGATGGCCAAGGCCGACGGCATCGTCACCCAGGACGAGGTGCGCGCCTTCCAGCAGATATTCGAAGTGCCGAAGGAGCAGACGCGCAATGTGGCGCGGCTCTACGATCTGGCCAAGCGCGACATCGCCGGCTTCGAGACCTATGCCGCGCGCATGGCGCAGCTTTGCGGCTCCAGCCATTCGAACTGCGCGATGCTGGAGGACATTCTCGACGGGCTGTTCCATATCGCCAAGGCCGACGGGCTGGTCCACGAGCGCGAAGGTCAGTTCCTGCATCGCATCGCCGAGATCTTCCGGATCGAGGAGGCGCATTACCAGAGCATTCTGGCCCGGCACGTCGATCTGGGTGCGGCCGATCCGTATGTCGTGCTCGGCATCGAGCGGGGAAAAACCTTCGAGGAGGTCAGGAAGCGTTACCGCAAGCTGGTTTCGGACAACCATCCCGACCGGCTGATCGCACGCGGCCTGCCGCAGGAATTCATCAAGATCGCAACCAGCAGGATAGCGGCGATCAACGCGGCCTATGAGATGATCGAACGGGGCCTGCGGCACGCATGAGCGGCTTCCTGCCCGACGAGCCGAGCGCCGAGGTCAGGGTATCGCCGAATTTCGGTCCACGACGCGAGACGGTCGACATGATCGTGCTGCACTACACCGGCATGGAGACCGGCGCCGGCGCCGAAGCATGGCTGTGCGATCCAGCCAGCGAGGTTTCGTCGCACTACCTCGTCCATGAGGACGGCCGCATCGTCCAGATGGTCAGGGAAAGCGACCGTGCCTGGCATGCCGGCAAGAGTTCCTGGTTCGGACGTAGCGACATCAACTCCTGTTCGGTCGGCATCGAGATCGTCAATCCGGGACATTCGATGGGCTACCGGAATTTTCCGAAACGGCAGATCGATGCCCTGATCGGCCTGTGCAAGGGGATTGTTCAGCGCCATTCCATCCCGGCTCAACGGGCGCTCGCCCATTCCGACGTGGCGCCGGGACGCAAGATCGACCCGGGCGAGAGATTCCCCTGGAAGGCCCTGTTCGAGGCCGGTGTCGGCCATCTCGTCGAAGCGGCACCGCTCAGGCGCGGCGCGGTGCTGAAGGCCGGCGACGCATCTGCCGAGGTCGAGGCGCTGCAGTCGATGCTGGCGCTCTACGGTTATGGCGTGGAGATATCAGGCGCTTTCGATCGGCAAACCGAAATCGTGGTCGAGGCTTTCCAGAGGCATTTCCGGCAACGCAAAGTGGATGGCGTGGCCGACGGATCGACAATTCGCACGCTGGAACGGCTGCTTGGCTCGGTGAGGGCAGTTCCGTCCAAGTAGTCTTTTCCTGGCTGTAAGTTACAGCCTGTCATTTAAAGTGACTTGCCCCGCCTTTTTTGCCGCCAATTCGACCGTCAAAGGCGATCCGTGCAAGTTGTCGGACCTACAGCCTCCCAAATGTTCCGACGTTGATTGGCGTAGCTGCGTGAAGTTCTTCGCGCGGTTCAAACAGAACAGGATCCCATGCAGAAATTGACCGTTTTAACGGCAGCTGTTGCTGCCGGCGTAATGACTTTTGCCATCGGTGCGGCCAATGGCGCGCCTTTGAGCCAGCGGGCCGACCAGGGTTTCATGACCGCGTCCGATAAGACTGCCACGCCGAAAGCCGGGCAAGATGCCGGAGAAAAAAGGACAGCCTCCGCAAAGGCGAAAAAAGTTGCTGCGGTGAAAGCGAAAAAGCCAGCATCCGCAAAGGCGGAAAAGGTCTCTGCAAAGAAGGCAGTCGTTGCAAAGAAGGCAATCGTTGCAAAGAAGGCAGTCGTTGCAAAGAAGCCAGTCCTTGCAAAGAAGCCAGTCCTTGCAAAGAAGGCAGTCTCCAAGCGGCATGTGAAGCGCAACAGGACCCGCATCGACCAGGCGACGACGGCGTCGATCGGCCGGCAAAGCCGGGCGGCGGCGCCGAAGCCGGCGGCCGCTGGCGATAGCGGCCAGTATTCGACGATCATCGAGCGTCATGCGGCCAGCAATGGTGTGCCGGTCTCGCTCGCCAAGGCCGTCATCATGATCGAGAGCAGGTTTCAGCCGAACCAGGTCGGCCGCGCCGGTGAGATCGGCCTGATGCAGATCAAGCCGTCGACGGCGCGGATGATGGGTTACAGCGGCTCGATCAAGGGTCTCCACGATCCCGAGACCAACATCAAATACGGCATGAAATACCTCGCCATGGCGCGCAACCTCGGCGACGGCACGACCTGCGGCACGATCCTGAAGTACAATGCCGGCCATGGCGCCAAGCGGATGAACCCGATTTCCGCGGCCTATTGCGGCAAGGTCAAAGTGCAGCTGGCCGCGCTTGGAGCGCCGGCGTAATAGACCGGGACCTGCTTTTTTGTTTGCGTTTTCGAATGTGAATCCCTTTATACGCCTTGCCAGCTGGCCGGGCGGCCGCACCCGCGAAGCCGAAAGGCTGCGGATGAGGAAAGTCCGGGCTCCATGGAGACACGGTGCCGGTTAATGGCCGGCGGGGGCGACCCTAGGGAAAGTGCCACAGAAAGCAAACCGCCACGATCCGTCGTGGTAAGGGTGAAAGGGTGGGGTAAGAGCCCACCGCGCGACTGGCAACAGGAGCGGCACGGTAAACCCCACCGGGAGCAAGACCGAATAGGGGCGGTGCGAGGGGAAACCCTCGAGGGCTGTTTCCGGCTCACCGCCCGGGTAGGTTGCGTGAGGCGCATGGCAACATGCGCCCAAGATGAATGGCCGCCACGTTCTCGCGCCGCAAGGGGCGAGGGCCATACAGAACCCGGCTTACAGGCCAGCTGGCAATTTTCGTCCAGATTCTAGAGGGAAACTCCCTGATATCAGCAGGTTGCGTCTTCGGGCGCGCTTGCTGGTTCAGGCGCTTCCTGTGCATGAAGCAGGCGTTTCTTGAAAATGGTGCGATTAAATCGTACCTTCCCGGGTGCGGGCGATATCAGGAGCGCACCATGGGTCAGGTCGACAAACGCAGCATCACGCTTTCGCCGGAATTGGCGGCGGCGGTCGACGATGTGGTCGCCGCCGGCGAATATGCTTCGGCGAGTGAGGTGATCCGCGACGCACTCAGGCAATGGAAGGACCGCCGTGACTTGCACGGCTACACGGTCGAGGAGTTGCGCAAGCTGGTGCAGGAGGGGATCGACAGCGGTCCGGCGCTGGACGGGCCGCCAATCATGGAACGACTGCGCGCCAAATATCTGAAAATGGCCGAGGCCAAAGGCCTTGAGGAGTGAAATACCGCCTGCTTCCCCAGGCAGTAATCGACCTCGAACGTATCGGCGACTACATTGCCGAACACAATCCTGATGCGGCGATCCGCCTCGTGAATATCCTGGAGAGGCGTTGGGATTTGTTGACCCTGCATCCTTTCTCGGGCGCGCCGCGCGAAGACATTGCGCCCGGCATCCGCCATCTGGTCGTCGGCGAATACCTCACCTTGTACCGTGTCGGCGAGGATGCAGTCGAGATCCTGCGTGTGCTGCATGGCCGGCGCAATATCGAAGCCGACGATCTGGCTTCGTGATCGGTTCGGTCAACCGTCGACGCCGTCCAGTGACGCCTCGATCGCCTGCCAAAGCGCTTCCACCGGCTCGCAGCCGACCGACAGGCGAACAAAGCCGGGCGGCACCGCATCACCCCAGCGGGCGCGCCGCTCGGCCGAAGAGTGGACGCCGCCGAAGGAGGTCGCCGGCTGGATCAGGGCGCAGGCGCCGATGAACGCTTCGGCCCTGGCTTCACTGCCCAGGTCGAGGCCGACAAGGAAGCCGAAACGCTCCATCTGGGTGGTCGCCAGATTGTGCGAAGGGTCATCCTCCAGTCCAGGAAAGCGGACGGATTTCACGGCCCGATGATTTGTCAGGCGTCGGGCGATCAGTTCGGCCGATTTGCACATGCGGTCGAAGCGGACTTCCAGCGTCTCGAGGCCTCGATGGACCAGCCAGGCTTCGAATGGTCCGGGGATCGAGCCCGACAGTTTGCGCCACTCGCGGATGGCGGTGATGATGCCGGCGTCACGGCTGGCGACATGGCCGAACAGCGCGTCGGAATGGCCATTGGGCGCTTTTGTGTCAGCAGCAACGACGATATCGGCGCCGAGGTCGAGCGGGCGCTGACCGTAAGGCGTCATCGTGGTGTTGTCGGCGACGACCAGCGCGCCGGCCTCGTGCGCAAGGCGCGCCACGCCGGCCAGGTCGCAAATGTCCAGCCCAGGATTGGATGGGGTCTCGACGAACACCAGCCGGTAGCCGGAAAAACCGCCGTCCACAAAGGACTTGGTCGGTCGTGTGTCGAACGGGAGGTCGAAAGGTTTGAGGAAGCGCTCGGCAAGCAGGCGCGGCGTGTAGTAACCATCGGACGGCAGCAGGATGCGATCGCCTGCCTTGAGCAGCGCGAAGAAGACCGCCGCGATCGCGGCCATGCCCGACGGGAACGCTACGGACGGCGCGTCCTCGAGGTGGCCGAGCATGTCTTCCACCGCTTCCCACGTCGGATTGTCGTAGCGCCCGTACTGGCTGACGCCGGCCGGATTGCCGGGCAGATGGAACGTGGTCGTCATTGTCAGCGGCAGCGAGACCGGATCGCCCTTGGCGAGCTTGACGCCACGCAAATGGGCAAGGGTGGCGGCGCGCGACTTCGCTGTTTCGGACATGGTTTTTCGAACCCTGACTTTGAGGAGAAGGATGCGCAGACGCTATGCCGGGTGACACCGGCAGGCAAGCGCCGAACCGCGCCGGAAAACCGCTCTAAACGCTTCGTTAGGCTTAATGGAGCATAAACACGGGAGTGCCGTCAAAGCTGCCCTCATCGGTTGTGGCGCGCGTTTTGTGAAGCCTGTTCCCGTTGACGCCCATAGTACCCCATGATATCCCATTCAGATATTCAAGCCTTCGTTCCGCGTCAGGGTGAAGCGTACGCCAATCGGGCAGCCGCGGCGGCTGCGCGTTCGCCTGTTTTTGCCTTTTGGAACGAAGTGAGTTTTGGGCAGGGACCGCGCTGTGGCGGCGCGGGCGGGAAGATGCAGAGGGGTGCGGCGGCGCAAGCGGCCGTAACGCGTAATGGACCGGTTTCTGTCAAGCGCGGTGAACAGGATCGATGCGAAGGGGCGGGTGTCCGTTCCAGCGCATTTCCGTGCGGTTGTGCAGAAGCGCGGTTATTCGGAACTCTATGCGCTGCGCTGCCTGGACCGTCCGGCGATGGATGTCGGCGGGCTCGACCTGCTCGACCGCTACGAGCAGCGCATCGCGCAGGAAGACCCCTTCCTGCAGACCTCGGACGACATGTCGTTCTTCTGCCATGGCGATGGAACCTTTCTCAAGCTCGATCAGGACGGCCGCATCTCGATGACCGATTTCATCCGCGAGCATACCGGCATTTCCGCGGAAGTGGCTTTTGTCGGCCGCGGCAATTTCTTTCAGATCTGGGAACCTGGACGGCTCACCGCCTATGGGGCGGAAGCACGCGCCCGGCTTTTGCAGCTTCGGCAGGGGACGAAGCCTGGGGAGCGGCCGGAATGATGGCGGGCTACGGCGATGACCCTCACGCCGTTGGCGGACCGGCCCGTCACATTCCGGTCCTCCTTGCCGAAGTGCTGGAGGCGCTTTCGCCCAAGACGGGCGAGGTGGTCGTCGATGGCACATTCGGCGCCGGCGGCTACTCCAAAGCCATTCTGGCGAGAGGCGCCTCGGTTGTCGCGATCGACCGCGATCCGGATGCGATTGCTGCCGGTCGTGTTCTCGAGCAACAATCGGGCGGCAGGCTCCGGCTTGTTCAGGCGCCGTTCTCGACATTGGACGAGCATGTCGAAAGCGCTGACGGCGTCGTGCTCGACATCGGCATCTCCTCCATGCAGATCGATCAGGCGGAGCGCGGTTTTTCGTTCCGTGCCGACGGACCGCTCGATATGCGCATGGCGCAGGCTGGCCTCAGCGCCGCCGATGTCGTCAACTCTTTCAAGGTGGGCGATCTTGCCCGCATCTTCGGGTTTCTTGGCGAAGAGCGCCATGCCGGCCGCATCGCCCGCATGATTGAAAACCGTCGCGAAAAACATCCGTTCGAGCGCACGCTCGACCTTGCAGACGCCATTGAAACGCATATCGGCCGCGCGCCGAAGGACAAGATCCATCCAGCGACCCGCGTCTTTCAGGCGCTGCGCATATTCGTCAATGACGAACTAGGCGAACTGGCCAAAGCGCTGTTTGCGGCTGAACGCGTGCTGAAACCGGGCGGACGGCTGGCCGTGGTGACGTTCCATTCCCTGGAAGACCGCATCGTCAAGCGCTTCATCGCCGATCGCGCCGATGCGGCGACTGGATCGCGGCACCTGCCCGAGGCGCAGGCGCGCAGCGCCACATTCAAAAAGGTGGGCAGCGGCGTGACGCCCGGTGAGGCCGAGATATCGGCCAATCCGCGGGCACGCTCGGCAAGGCTGCGCGCTGCGATCCGCACCGACGCGCCGCCGCGCGCCGGCGATTTTTCGATTTTCGGTCTTCCAAAACTTCCTGACCCAAAACTTCCCGGTGCCGAGCGGCCGGGAGAGAGGTGAGCACGTGTTTCGTACCAGCGACATAGTCCTTATCGCCGTCATGGTTTCGGCCGCGGCCTTGACCTTCAAGACCAAACGCGAGGCCGAGGAACAATTGGCGGCGGTGCACAAGGTCCAGGCACAGATCCGCTACGAGGAGGACACGATCGATCTCCTGAAGGCGGACTGGAGCCTGCTTACCCAGCCGTCGCGCCTGCAAAAGCTGGCCGAGATCTATAAATCGCAGCTCGAGCTCGAGCCGGTCAGCGCCCGACAGATCATCGGGCTGGACGATCTGCCGGCAAAACCCCTCACCATCGAGGACCTTTCGTCCGAGCGGCTGGGCGGCATGGCCGAGAATTCCGGCAAGGAACCGATGGGCAACGACCCCGTGGTCACCGGAGGCATCGTCCAATGATCGCCAGACTTCCAGTGATCACCAGTCTGCTGACGCGCCGCGCCAAGTCCGGCGACGACGGATCGATTGTGGTCGAAGGCGCCCGCAAGGCGACAGGCGGCAAGGGCAGGACCCGCGTCGTGATGACGATGGCGGTGTTTTTCGGCATCTATCTGACCATCACCGGGCGGCTGGTCTATCTCGGTTTCCAGAACCCCGACCTGTCCGGCGGTCCGCAGAGCCGGGTGACGGCATCGCGGCCCGACATCGTCGACCGCAACGGCGAAGTTCTGGCGACCGACATCAAGACGGCGTCGCTGTTTGCCGAGCCGCGCCGCATTGTCGACGCCGACGAGGCGATCGAAAAACTGGCGACGGTGCTTCCCGAAATCGACTACGAGCAGACCTATCACAAGCTGAAGAGCGGCGCCGGCTTCGTCTGGCTGCAGCGGCAACTGACGCCCAAGCAACAATCTGACATTCTGCAGCTAGGCATTCCCGGCATCGGCTTCCGCACCGAAAAGCGCCGCTTCTACCCGGCCGGCGAAACCTCGTCCTACATTGTCGGCCTCACCAACATCGACAATCAGGGCATCTCCGGCATGGAGAAATACATCGACGAACAGGGGCTGAGCGATCTTCAGGCGTCCGGCCTGGCGGTGGCCAAGGATCTGAAGCCGGTGCAGCTCTCAATCGACCTGCGCGTCCAGCATATCGTGCGTGACGAGGTCGCCACCGGCATGGAAAGATACCGCGCAATCGCGGCGGGCGCCGTCGTTCTCAATGTCAAGACCGGCGAAGTGGTCGCGATGGCCTCGGTTCCGGACTTCGATCCGAACAACCCCTATAATGCGCACGACAAGGACCGCTTGAACCGCATGTCGGCCGGGCTCTACGAGATGGGCTCGACCTTGAAGAGCTTCACCACCGCCATGGCGCTCGATTCGGGCAAAGTGACGCTGGAAAGCCGTTTCGACGCTACGCGCCCGATCAGGATCGGCCGCCAGACCATCCATGATTTTCATGGCAAGGCCCGGGTGCTGTCGGTACCCGAAGTGTTCATCTATTCGTCCAACATCGGTTCGGCCAAGGAAGCCGAAGCGGTCGGCATCGAGGGGCACCGCGAATTCCTGCATCGCCTGGGCATCCTCGAGAGAATGCAGACGGAACTGCCTGAGGTCGCCCGCCCGACCGAGCCAAAGGTCTGGAAACAGGTCCATTCGATCACCATCGCCTTTGGTCACGGTGTGTCGACGACGCCGCTGCAGACGGCGGTCGGCTGTGCCGCGCTGATGAACGGCGGCTATCTGATCCAGCCGACATTCCTGAGACGGGCGCAGGAACATGCGATGTCGGTGGCCAAGAAAGTCGTCAGCGACAAGACCTCCGAGAACATGCGCTATCTCTACGCGCTCAATGCCGAGAAAGGCTCAGGCAGGAACGCCAGGGTCCCAGGTTATCGCGTCGGCGGCAAGACGGGAACGGCCGAGAAGGTTGTCAACGGCCGCTACTCAAAGGACAAGAACTTCAACGCCTTCGTCGCGGCTTTCCCGATGGACGATCCGCAATACATCGTGCTTACCATCGCCGACGAACCGAAGCCGGAAAAACCCGGCATGGGTGCGACGGCCGCCTCGAATGCTGGCGCCATGGCTGCAAACATTATCCGACGTTCGGCTTCCATGCTTGGCGTGAAGCCAGATTTCAGCCATGAAAATGGCGCAACGCTGGTTTCCTATCAGTGATTCTGAGGGCGCGCCGGCAACTGCGCGCTATTTTGTTGCTATGAACGGGGTTCGATGAAGCTGAAAGACCTAGCCGGTATCCTGCCTGTCGAGGGGACAGCTTCCTTCGATACGGAGGTTACCGGGATTTCTTCGGATTCCCGCCAGGTAGGACCAGGCGTGGTCTTCTTCGCGCTCGCTGGCATCAAGACCGATGGCGCGGCCTATGCCGCCGATGCCGCCAAGCGCGGCGCCGCAGCGATCGTGGCCGGCAAGGGCAGCGTCGCCGGACTGCCGGTGCCGGTTTTCGCCGTCGACGATCCGCGCCTGGCGCTGGCACTGAGTGCGGCCCGCTACTTCGGCAGGCAGCCGCAAACCATGGTCGCGGTGACCGGCACCAGCGGCAAGACATCGGTTGCGGCTTTCACCAGGCAAATCTGGGAGCAGTCAGGCTTTGCCGCTGCTTCGATCGGTACAACCGGCGTGGTGGCGCCGCGCCGCAACGAGTACGGCTCGCTGACCACCCCCGACCCGGTCGACCTGCACAGGCTGCTGCGCGAACTGGCGGATGCCGGCGTCACCCACGCATCGATGGAGGCCTCCAGCCATGGTCTCGATCAGCGCCGGCTTGACGGCGTGAAGCTCGCAGCCGGCGGGTTCACCAATCTCGGCCGCGATCACATGGACTATCATCCGACAGTCGAGCACTATCATAGCGCCAAGCTGCGCCTTTTCGACGCGCTGCTGCCGAAGGGCGCGCCGGCCGTCATCTTTGCCGACGATCCCTGGTCGGAGCCGACGATCCAGGCGGCAAGGGCCGCGGGACTGGATGTGCTGACGGTCGGCCGCCACGGCGAGTTCCTGACACTGAAGCGGGTCGAGCACGAGCGCCACCGCCAGCGTGCCGAGGTGGAAGTCGATGGCGTTCTCCACGAGATCGACCTGCCGCTGGCCGGCGATTTCCAGATCGCCAATGCCCTGGTTTCGGCGGGCCTCGCCATTTCTACTGGAACACCTGCCGCCAAAGCCCTGATGGCGTTGGAGAAATTGAAGGGCGCCCCGGGCCGGCTGGACCTTGTTGGCACCACTGCCAACGGTGCGCCGGTCTATGTCGATTACGCGCACAAGCCGGACGCGCTGGAAAACGTGTTGGCGTCGGTGCGGCCGTTCACCACCGGCCGCGTCATCGTCGTGTTCGGCTGTGGCGGCGATCGCGACCGCGGCAAGCGTCCGATCATGGGCGAGATCGCCACGCGGCTCGCCGATGTCGTGATCGTCACCGACGACAATCCGCGCTCGGAAGTGCCCGAAACGATCCGTGCCGCGATTCTTGCCGCTGCACCCGGCGCCATCGAGATCGGCGACCGGCGCAAGGCGATCCACGAGGCAGTCGCCATGCTCCATGCCGGCGATACGCTGATCGTGGCCGGCAAGGGGCATGAGGAAGGCCAGACCGTCGGCGCCGAAACGCTGCATTTTTCCGACCATGAGGAAGTCCGCGCCGCGCTCCAGGAGCACGCCGCATGAGCTTCCTGTGGACGTCAGAGGATCTCGTCGCCGCCATGGGCGGACGACCGCTCGGTCCGATGCCGGAGGGTATCGGTGGCATCTCGATCGACAGCCGCAGCCTTGAGCCGGGCGATGCTTTCTTCGCGATCAAGGGCGAGGCGATGGACGGCCATGATTTCGCGACCGCCGCCATCAAGGCCGGCGCCGGCGTGCTGGTCGTCGCTGAGGGCAAGTTGCCGTCGCTCGGGCGGCTGACGGCGCCGATGATCGTCGTGCAGGACGTCTTGGCCGCGCTGGAAAAGCTGGGGCTGGCCGCGCGCGCGCGCTCGAATGCCAAGATCATCGCGGTGACCGGTTCGGCGGGCAAGACCACCACCAAGGAAGCGCTGCGCCATGTGCTGTCCGTGGTCGGCAAGGTGCACGCATCGGCGCAGTCTTTCAACAACCACTGGGGCGTGCCGCTGACGCTGGCGCGGCTGCCTGTGGATTGCGACTATGCCGTGTTCGAGATCGGCATGAACCATCCCGACGAGGTCCGGCCACTGGCCAGGATGGTCCGGCCGCATGTCGCCATCGTCACGCTGATCGCCGCGGCACATCTCGGCTTCTTCCGCAACCTGGACGAGATCGCCAAGGCCAAGGCCGAGATTTTCGAAGGACTGGAACCGGACGGTGCCGTCCTTCTCAACCGCGACGACCCGCGCTGGAAGCTTCTGGACAAGATGGCGAGAGCCGCCGGCGTCGAGCACATCTACGGCTTTGGCGAGAATGCCCGTGCGACCTTCAAGCTGCTGACATGCGCGCTGCATGCCGATCATTCCGTCATCGCTGCCAAGATCGGCGGTCAGGAGATCACCGCCAGGGTCGGCGCGCCGGGCCGACACATGGTGCAGAATGTGCTGGCTGTGCTGGGCGCCGCGCACCTGGTCGGCGCCGACATCGCCAGGGTGGCGCTGGCGCTGGCCGATCTTTCGGCCGAACGCGGACGCGGCAAGCGCCATGTGCTGCGCCACCCGAAAGGTCCGATCACGCTGATCGACGAGAGCTACAACGCCAATCCGGCGTCGATGAGCGCAGCGATGGCGCTGCTCAACGCGACGCCGGTGTCGGGCGAAGGCAGGCGCATCGCGGTGCTCGGCGACATGCTCGAACTCGGCGACCATTCGGCGAAGCTGCACGCCGCCCTTGCCGATCTCATCGTCGGCACCGACACGCGCACGGTGTTTCTCGCCGGCCCGCAAATGCGGGCGCTGGCCGATATCCTGCCTGATGAGATCGAGACAGAATATCGCGCCGGCGCAGAGGATCTGAAACTGGTGCTTCTGTCGGTGCTGAAGCCGGGCGACGTGGTGATGGTCAAATCGTCGAAAGGCATCGGGTTTTCCAAACTGGTCGACGCACTGCTCAGCAAATTTCCGGCGGCAGCCGCAACCGCCAAACAGACCTAGAGCCAGGTCCAGGGACCGAATCGCATGTTCACACTGCTCGTCGAATTCGCGGACAAGATCTCGGTCTTCAACGTCTTCCGCTACATAACCTTCCGCACCGGCGGCGCGCTGATCACCGCGGCGCTGATCGTCTTCATCTTCGGTCCGGCCATCATCAATTCGCTGAGGCTGCGGCAGGGCAAGGGCCAGCCGATCCGTGCCGACGGGCCGCAGACGCATTTCAAGAAAGCCGGCACGCCGACCATGGGCGGGCTGATGATCCTGTGCGGCATCATCGGCTCGTCGCTGCTGTGGGCGAACCTGTCCAGCATCTATGTCTGGGTGGTGCTGCTGGTGACCCTGGGTTTCGGCTCGATCGGGTTCTACGACGATTATCTCAAGGTGACGAAGCAATCGCATCTCGGCTTTTCCGGCAAGGCGCGGCTGGGGCTTGAATTCGTCATCGCCGGCATCGCCGCCTGGGTGATCATGCACAATGGCCAGGCGCCGTTCTCATCGTCGCTGACCTTCCCCTTCGCCAAGGAGTTCCTCATCAATCTCGGCTGGTTCTTCATCCCGTTCTCGTGCTTCGTCATCGTCGGCGCCGGCAACGCGGTGAACCTGACCGATGGCCTCGACGGCCTTGCGATCGTGCCGATCATGATCGCGGCGGCGTCCTTCGGCGTCATCGCCTACCTGTCCGGCAATGCGGTGTTCGCCGAGTATCTGCAGATCCATTTCGTGCCCGGCACCGGTGAACTGGCGGTGGTCCTCGGCGCAGTGATCGGCGCCGGCCTCGGCTTCCTGTGGTTCAACGCACCGCCGGCGGCGATCTTCATGGGCGATACCGGCTCGCTGGCGCTTGGCGGCCTGATCGGCACGGTTGCGGTTGCCACCAAGCACGAGATCGTGCTGGTCATCGTCGGCGGCCTGTTCGTCGTCGAGATCCTGTCGGTCATCATCCAGGTCGGCTACTTCAAGATGACCGGCAAGCGGGTGTTCCTGATGGCGCCGATCCACCATCATTTCGAAAAGCTCGGCTGGACCGAAAGCCAGGTGGTGATCCGCTTCTGGATCATCGCCGTCATCCTGGCGCTGGTCGGCCTGTCGACCCTCAAGCTGCGATAGGAGGCCGCTTGATCCCCGCCGCATCCTTCGCAGGCAAGCGCGTTTCACTCTTCGGGCTCGGCGGCTCGGGGATCGCCACTGCGCGCGCGTTGATCGAGGGCGGGGCGGAGGTGCTCGCCTGGGACGACAATCCCGGCAGTGTCGCCAATGCCGCGGCCGTCGGTATCGCGACCGGCGACCTGCGTGGCGCCGACTGGGCGAAGTTCTCGGCCTTCGTGCTGTCTCCCGGCGTGCCGCTGACGCATCCGAAGCCGCACTGGACAGTGGAACTGGCGCGCGCTTCAGGCGTCGAGATCATTGGCGACATCGAGCTGTTCTGCCGGCAGCGGACCTTGCTGGCGCCGGCTGCACCCTTCGTCGCCATAACCGGCACCAACGGCAAATCGACGACCACGGCGCTGACGGCGCATATCCTGAAATCGGCCGGACGCGACACGCAGATGGGCGGCAATATCGGCCGCGCGGTGATGACGCTCGATCCGCCGGAACCGGGGCGGCACTATGTCGTGGAATGCTCGTCCTACCAGATAGACCTGGCGCCCTCGATCAATGCGACTGCCGGCGTCCTGCTCAACCTGACGCCCGATCATCTCGACCGTCATGGCACGATGCAGCACTACGCCGCGATCAAGGAGCGGCTGGCGGCCGGCAGCGAAACGGCCATCGTCGGCGTCGACGATTCCTGGTGCGCCCAGCTCGCCGACCGGCTGGAACGGGCAGGCCGGCACGTCATCCGCATTTCGAAGCGCCTGCCGCTGACCGACGGCTATTTCGCCGACGGCACCGATCTGATGGAGGCGGTGCACGGCCGTTACAGCCGGGTCGCCTTTCTCGAAGGCATCGGCTCGCTGCGCGGCCAGCACAATGCGCAGAATGCGCTGGCCGCTCTCGCCGCCTGCCTCAAGGTCGGGCTCGAGCTGGGCGAGATCCAGTCGGGGCTGGAGAGCTTTCCCGGGCTGGCGCACCGTATGGAGCAGGTCGGCCGGAAGGGCCATGTGCTGTTCATCAACGATTCCAAGGCGACCAATGCCGATGCGGCAGCGCCCGCATTGTCCAGCTTTCCGCGCATCTACTGGATCGCCGGCGGGTTGCCGAAAGAGGGTGGCATCGAGCCGTTGCGCGGCCTCTTTCCGCGCATCGCCAAGGCCTATCTGATCGGCGAGGCCGCACCAGCCTTCTCGGCGACGCTCGGCGAGGCGGTGCCCTACGAGATCTCCGGCACTCTGGCGGCAGCAGTCGAGCATGCGGCAAGCGACGCGGCCAGGGACGATGGCAATGGCGAGGTGGTGGTGCTGCTTTCGCCGGCCTGCGCCAGTTTCGACCAGTTCAAGAATTTCGAAGTGCGCGGCGAAGCCTTCAGGCAAGCTGCCAGCACTATTGATGGCGTGAAGCTCATCGGAGGGGCACGATAATGCAAAGCCGTCTCGACAAAAGCCCGGTTGCCACCTGGTGGTGGACGATCGATCGATGGTTCCTGGCCGCGTTCCTGTCGCTGATGGGGCTCGGCATCGTGCTGTCCTTCGCGGCAAGCCCGGCGGTGGCCCAGCGCATCGGCCTGGACAGTTTCCACTTCGCCACAAGGCAGATCATCTTCACCATTCCCGCACTTGGCGTGATGCTGGCCGTCTCCTTCCTGGAATCGCGGCAGATCAGGCGCATGGCCCTGGCGATGCTGTGCATCACGCTGGTGCTGATGGTGGCGGTGCTCTACATCGGCATCGAGGTGAAGGGCGCGCGTCGCTGGGTGTCGCTCGCCGGGGTGTCGCTGCAGCCGTCGGAATTCCTGAAGCCTGCCTTCGTCGTCATCTGCGCCTGGCTGTTTGCCGAACACAAGCGCCAGCCCGACATTCCAGGCAATCTGTTCGCCATGCTGCTGCTGGCCCTCGTCATCTCGCTGCTGGTGGCGCAGCCCGATTTCGGCCAGACCATGCTGGTGCTCGGCACCTGGGGGGTGATGTTCTTCATGGCCGGACTGCCATGGCTGTGGATCATCGCGCTGGGCGCTGTCGGCATCGGCGGCGTGTTTGCCGCCTATACCGTGTTCCCGCATGTCGCCGGCCGCATCGATCGCTTCATGACCGGCGAGGGCGACACGTTCCAGGTCGACATGGGCCGCGATGCGCTGATCAATGGCGGCTGGTTCGGCGTCGGGCCGGGCGAGGGCACCGTCAAGCGGGTGATACCCGACAGCCATGCCGATTTCGTCTACTCGGTGGCCGGCGAGGAGTTCGGACTGATCATGTGCTTCTTCATCATGACCATCTTCGCCTTCATCGTGCTGCGCGGCCTCGGCACCGCGCTCAAGGAGCAGGACGATTTCACACGCTATGCGGTCGGCGGCCTGGTCACGGTCTTCGGTCTGCAGTCGGTCATCAACATGGCCGTCAATCTGCAGCTGATGCCGGCCAAGGGCATGACCTTGCCGTTCATCTCCTATGGCGGCTCTTCGCAGATCGCCATCGCCATCTCGATGGGCATGGTGCTGGCGCTGACGCGCAAGCGGCCGGAGAAGCGCAAGCAATTGGGCTTCGCGCCGTCGCAGCGCGCCATGCCGGCGGAGTGAAATGTCGAGGGGCGCGATCCTTCTGGCGGCCGGCGGCACGGGCGGGCATCTCTTCCCAGCCGAGGCGCTGGCGCACGAGCTGATCAGGCGCGGCTGGACGGTGCATCTCGCCGCCGATGATCGTGCCGAGCGTTTTGCCGGCCAGTTCCCGGCGGCGGGCATCCATCCGATCCAGTCGGCGACCATTGGCTCGAAAAACCCGTTCGCCGTGCTCGCCGCCTTCTGGAAGATCTGGGGCGGCGTGCGGCAGGCATCGGCCGTGATCGGTCGGGTCAAGCCAGCCGTCGTGGTCGGTTTCGGCGGCTATCCGACGCTGCCGCCGCTCTACGCGGCGACGCGGCGCAAGGTGCCGACGCTGATCCACGAGCAGAACGCGGTGATGGGCCGCGCGAACCGGGCGCTCGCCGGCCGTGTCGATGCCATCGCCGGCGGGTTCTTGCCGGAAGATTCAAGCGCTGCAGGCGCCAAGACGGTGACGACCGGCAATCCGGTCAGACCGCAAGTGCTGGAGGCGGCAAAGACGCCCTATGCGGCGTCGACCGGGGAGCAGCGGTTCCGCTTTCTGGTGTTCGGCGGCAGCCAGGGCGCACAGTTCTTTTCCGATGCGGTGCCGGCGGCGGTTCGACAGCTTTCCGATGCACAACGCGGGCGGCTTGATATCACCCAGCAGGCGCGTGCCGACGATGTCGAGCGGGTGAAGGCGGCCTATGCCGCCCTTGGCGTCGAGGCTGAGGTGTCGCCCTTCTTCACCGACATGGCGGCGCGCATGGCTGCGGCGCACCTGGTGATGTCGCGGTCCGGCGCATCGACCGTATCGGAAATCGCGGTGATCGGCCGGCCGGCGCTGCTGGTGCCCTATCCGCATGCGCTCGACCACGACCAGGCGGCCAATGCCGCGGCATTGGCGGCGGCAGGCGGCGCCGAAGTGCATCCGCAATCGACGCTTTCGTCCGAGCGCATCGCCGCGCTGGTCGGAGCGCTGATGGACGATCCGGAGCGGCTGACGACAATGGCAGCGGCGGCGAAATCGGCCGGAAAACCGGACGCGGCACGGTTGCTCGCCGATCTGACAGAGGCTATTGCGTCGAAGAAAAGCGTATCGGAATTCAGGAAGGAGACGCACGTATGAAGATGCCGCAGACGATCGGCCTCGTGCATTTCATCGGCATCGGCGGTATCGGCATGAGCGGCATCGCCGAGGTGCTGCATAATCTCGGCTACCAGGTGCAAGGGTCCGACCAGGCCGACAGCGCCAATGTGCAGCGGCTGCGCGACAAGGGCATCGAGTGCTTTGTCGGTCATCATGCCGACAATATCGGCGATGCCGAAGTGGTCGTGGTCTCGACGGCGATCAAGAAATCCAATCCGGAGCTGAAGGCGGCACGCGAGAAACTGCTTCCCATCGTCCGTCGCGCCGAGATGCTGGCCGAACTGATGCGCTTTCGGCAGGCGGTGGCCATCGGCGGCACGCATGGCAAGACGACGACGACCTCGATGGTGGCGACGCTGCTCGAGGCCGGCGGGCTCGATCCGACCGTGATCAATGGCGGCATCATCAACGCCTACGGCACCAACGCCCGCATGGGCGATGGCGAATGGATGGTGGTGGAGGCCGATGAGAGCGACGGCACGTTCCTGAAGCTGCCGGCCGAGATTGCCGTCGTCACCAACATCGATCCCGAGCATCTCGACCATTACGGCTCCTTCGACAAGGTGCGCGAGGCCTTTCGCCAGTTCGTCGAAAACGTGCCGTTCTACGGCTTCGGCGTCATGTGCACCGACCATCCGGAGGTGCAGGCGCTGGTCAGCCGCATCGAGGACCGGCGCGTCATCACCTATGGCGAGAACGCGCAGGCCGACGTGCGTTTCATCAATCACCGCATGGATGGCCCGACCTCGGAGTTCGACGTGGTGATCCGCGACCGCAAGAGCGGCGGCCAGTCGACGATATCGGGCCTGCGCCTGCCGATGCCCGGCCGTCACAACGTCGCCAATGCGACCGCGGCGATCGCCGTCGCGCATGAGCTCGGCCTTTCGGCCGAGGCGATCAGGAAGGGCCTGTCGTCCTTCGCCGGCGTCAAGCGGCGCTTCACGCGTACCGGTTCGTGGAACGGCATCGATGTGTTCGACGACTACGGCCACCATCCGGTCGAGATCACGGCGGTTCTGAAGGCGGCGCGCGATGCCACCAAGGGCCGCGTCATCGCCATTGCCCAGCCGCACCGCTTCACCCGGCTTCACGACCTGTTCGACGAGTTTTCCGTCTGCTTCAACGATGCCGACACGGTGATGGTGGCACCGGTCTATGCGGCAGGCGAAGAGCCGATCGACGGGGTGACTTCCGAGGCATTGGTGTCGCGCATCCGCTCCGGCGGCCATCGCGACGCGCGCTACATCGAAGGCCCCGCGGCGATTGCGCCGGTTATCCGCGACCTGGCCAAACCAGGCGATTTCATCGTCTTCCTCGGTGCCGGCAACATCACCCAATGGGCCTACGCGCTGCCCAGGGAACTCGGCGGTACTGCCTCATGATGCGTGGCCAGGCATTGATCGACAAGCTTGGCGGCCGGCTTGCCGGCCTGCGCGGCCGCATCACGCCCAATGCCGAGATGGACAAGATCACCTGGTTCCGCGCCGGCGGGCTGGCCGACGCACTGTTCCAGCCGGCCGACGAAGACGATCTCGCTGCGTTCCTGAGAGCAGTGCCCGAAGAGATACCGCTGACCACCGTCGGTATCGGCTCGAACCTGCTTGTCCGTGACGGCGGTATTGCGGGCTTCGTCATCCGGCTTTCGGCCAAGGGCTTTGGCGAAGCCGAAGTGATTGCGCCGACCACAATCAAGGCGGGCGCGGCCACGCCCGACAAACGCCTTGCCGCTGTCGCCTACCAGGCTGGCATAGGCGGCTTGGAGTTCTACCACGGCATTCCGGGCGCCATCGGCGGCGCGCTGAGGATGAATGCCGGCGCCAATGGCGTCGAGACGCGCGAGCGCGTTGTCGCGGTGCGGGCGCTCGACCGCAAGGGCAATGTGCATACGCTGAGCAACGCCGATATGGGCTACGCCTATCGCCATTCGGCAGCACCTGCCGGGCTGATCTTCACATCGGCGGTGTTCGAAGGCGTTGTGGCAGACAAGGCCGCGATCAAGGCGGCAATGGACGCCGTCCAGCATCATCGCGAGACCGTGCAGCCGATCCGCGAAAAGACCGGCGGCTCGACCTTCAAGAATCCGGAGGGCACCTCGGCCTGGAAGGAGATCGACAGGGCGGGCTGTCGGGGGCTGATGATCGGCGGCGCGCAGATGTCGCCGATGCATTGCAACTTCATGATCAACACGGGAACCGCGACCGGCTACGACCTTGAATATCTTGGCGAGACGGTGCGCGCGCGCGTGCTCGAAAGGTCGGGCATCCGGCTGCATTGGGAAATCAAGCGCATCGGCAAATTCCGGCCGGGGCACGAGGTCCAGGAATTCCTCGGACAGTTGCTGTAAGGACTCAACAACACAGTTTTCGCGGCCGTTTTTGCGGAAAGTGAATCTCGCGGAATCGTAAGGACTTGCCAGCGATTCAACTCTCTGATTCTCTGCCCTGAAGCGTTTCCTGATTTGAGTCGTTTCGACGCGTCACCAGCGTTTTTCCGTCAGGGGCAGCCTGCCGGGAAACTCGGGGACTCAATGGTGCAGAAATCATCAGAGCAGGGACTGCTCCGAGCGTTTGAGTGTATGGCCCTTTCCGGGGCGTGTGAGATGCAGACCCGCAGTGAAAGGGCCCGCCGTGATAGGGAATGACGGGAAATGAAAAGCAAGCACGTGGCCGTCCTTCTGGGTGGATTCTCGTCCGAGCGGCCCGTGTCCTTGTCTTCGGGGAAAGCCTGTGCCGATGCGCTCGAGACGGAAGGCTACCAGGTCACTCGCGTCGACGTCTCGCGCGATGTTGGATCGGTGCTGGCTGAGCTCAAGCCTGATGTTGCCTTCAATGCGCTGCATGGTCCTTTCGGCGAGGACGGCACCATCCAGGGCATCCTCGAATATCTTGCCATCCCCTACACCCATTCCGGCGTGCTCGCCTCGGCGCTTGCCATGAACAAGGAGCAAGCCAAGAAGATCGCCAAGTCTGTCGGCATTCCGGTCGCCGAATCGAAGGTGGTCAATCGCTTCGCCATCCAGAACAAGCACCCGATGAAGCCGCCCTACGTCGTCAAGCCGGTCAATGAGGGGTCGAGCTTCGGTGTCGTCATCGTGCACGAAGGGCAGTCGCATCCGCCGCAGGTCATCGGTTCGTCCGACTGGAAGTATGGCGATACCGTCATGGCGGAGCGCTATGTGCACGGGCGGGAGTTGACCTGTGCGGTGATGGGCGATGTGGCGCTTGGCGTCTGCGAGATCATCCCGACCGGCCATTCCTTCTACGACTATGATTCAAAATACGTCGCGGGCGGATCAAAACACGAATGCCCTGCAAAAATTTCACCGAATATTTACCAAAAAATACAGACACTGACGCTCAGGGCTCACCAAGCCATCGGCTGCCGGGGCGTTTCCCGGTCGGACTTCCGTTATGATGATCGACACTCCGAGAACGGCGAAATTGTCTGGCTCGAGGTCAACACTCAGCCCGGCATGACGCCGACATCCTTGGTGCCTGAGATCGCCGCGCAGGCGGGACACTCGTTCGGCGATTTGTTGAGTTGGATGGTGGAGGACGCTTCGTGTCTGCGTTGAGGTGGGGACAGGGCAAGGTGAAGGGCGCGGCCGGGCCGACGCTGTTCGGTGTGGCGTTGTCGTTCGACCATTTCGTCCTGCCGCGCCTGCTTCGCCGGCCGGCGCGCATGCTCGCGCGTCTGGGCGAGGACGACTTCGAGGTGCCGCCGTTTTCCGCAGCCGTGCTGTCGGCGGCGCTGCTCGTATCGGGCAGTGCCTATGGCGCCTATCTCGGCGGGCATGTCGACGCTATCGTCCAGGGCATCACCGCCCGCACCGGCTTTGCCGTCGACCAGATCAAGGTCGTCGGCAACCGCGCAACCTCCGAGATCGATATTCTCGACAGGATGCAGCTCGACGGCTGGACGTCGCTGATCGGCTTCGATGCCGAAGCCGCGCGGGAACGCATCGCCACGCTGCCCTGGGTCGAGGTTGCGGCGGTGCGCAAGGTCTATCCGCACACGCTGGAGGTGCGCATCGAGGAGCGTGAGCCCTTCGCGCTCTGGCAGCAGGGCAGCGAGCTTTCGGTCATCGAGCGCTCCGGCGCCGTGATCGCGCCATTCTCCGGCGGCAAGCAGTCGCTGCTGCCGCTGATCGTCGGCACCGGCGCCCCGGCCAAGGCGCCGGATTTCCTGGCCAGGATCAAGAAATACCCAGAGCTTGCCGCACGGATCAAAGGCTACATCCGCATCGGCGAACGGCGTTGGGACCTGAAGCTGGAAAACGGCATCACGGTCAAGCTCCCCGAGGATGGCGAGGACCAGGCGATCGCCGATCTGCTCAGGATGGACCGAGAGAACGGGCTTTTGACCCGCGATATCGCCGCCGTCGACATGCGCCTTTCCGATCGCCTCGTCGTCCAGTTGACGCCGGAGGCGGCGACGCAGCGTCAGGCCGCGCTCAATGAAAAGCCGAAAATGCCGAAGCGCAAGCCGGAGACGAAGATATGAGCTGGCTTGGCGGCAACAGCGATGCCTCGTCGCGCCGGTCCGGCATCATGACGGTGCTGGATGTCGGCTCGAGCAAGGTCTGCTGCGTGGTGGCCAAGCTCAAGCCGCGCGAGGACGGCATGCTGCTGCGCGGACGCTCGCATCGCATCCAGGTGATCGGCATCGGCCACCAGAAATCGCAAGGCGTGAAGTCGGGTGTCGTCATCGATCTCGACAGGGCCGAGCACGCCATCCGCCTTGCCGTCGATGCCGCCGAGCGCATGGCCGGGCTGACCGTCGATTCGCTGATCGTCAACATGACGGCCGGCCGGCTGAAGAGCGAGAGCTTCTCGGCAACCATCAACCTTGGCGGCCATGAGGCCGACGAGGCCGACATCAAGCGCGTGCTTGCCGCCGGCGCCAAGCAGGCGCTGCGGGCCGAGCGCGAAGTGATCCATTCGCTTCCCGTCGGCTTTTCGCTGGACGCCGAGCGCGGCGTGCGTGATCCGCGCGGCATGGTCGGCGACCAGCTCGGCGTCGACATGCACGTGCTGACGGGTGACGCGGCACCGTTGCGCAATCTGGAGCTTTGCATCAACCGTTCGCACCTGTCGGTCGAGCGCATGGTGGCGACGCCCTATGCCAGCGGTCTTGCCGCACTGGTCGACGACGAACTCGAGATGGGCGCAGCCTGCATCGACATGGGCGGCGGCACCACGACGATCTCGATGTTTTCGGAAGGCAAGTTCGTTCATGGCGACGCCATCGCCATCGGCGGCAACCACGTCACGCTGGACATGGCCAAGGGCCTGTCAACCTCGCTCGATGCCGCCGAGAGGCTGAAAGTGATGCATGGCTCGGCGCTGCCCGGCAGTGCCGACGACCGCGACCTGGTCTCGATACAGCCGATCGGCGAGGACGGCGAGGTGCCGCTTCAGATCCCGCGTTCGGTGATGACGCGCATCATCCGGGCGCGCATCGACGAAACGCTCGAACTGTTGCGCGACCGGCTGAACAGGTCCGGCTACGGCAACGCGGCCGGCAAGCGCGTCGTGCTGACCGGCGGCGCCAGCCAGCTTTCCGGCCTGCCCGAGGCAGCGCGCCGCATTCTCGGACGCAATGTGCGCATCGGCCGTCCGCTCGGTGTAGCGGGCCTGCCGGAGGCGGCCAAGGGGCCGGCTTTCTCGACGCCGGTCGGGCTTCTGATCTACCCGCAGATGGCGAATTTCGAGAGCCATCCGGCGAAAGGAATTTCTGGTCTCAGGATGACCGGAACAGGCGGAAAACTGCATCGAATGAGTCAGTGGTTGAGAGACAGTTTTTAAATTGACGGGGACAGCCCCATAGGCGGCCGCAGCGGCGAAGCGGCGGGAAGGCAAAGGACGGAGACAATGACCATCAATCTGCAAAAGCCGGACATCACCGAGCTGAAGCCGCGTATCACCGTGTTCGGTGTCGGCGGCGGCGGCGGCAATGCCGTCAACAACATGATCACCGCCGGCTTGCGCGGCGTCGAGTTCGTGGTGGCCAATACCGATGCGCAGGCGCTGACCATGTCCAAGGCGGATCGTCTGATCCAGCTCGGCGCGCATGTCACCGAGGGCCTGGGTGCGGGGTCGCAGCCGGAAGTCGGACGCGCCGCGGCCGAGGAATGCATCGACGAGATCGTCGATCATCTCTCCAACACCCATATGTGCTTCGTCACTGCCGGCATGGGCGGCGGCACCGGCACGGGGGCCGCGCCGGTCGTTGCACGTGCCGCGCGCGAGAAGGGGATTCTCACCGTCGGCGTCGTCACCAAGCCGTTCCATTTCGAAGGCCAGCGACGCATGAAGACGGCGGATCTGGGTATCGAGGAATTGCAGAAATGCGTCGATACCCTCATCGTCATCCCCAACCAGAACCTGTTCCGGCTGGCCAATGACAAGACGACCTTTGCCGACGCTTTCGCCATGGCCGACCAGGTGCTCTATTCCGGCGTCGCCTGCATCACCGACCTGATGGTCAAGGAAGGGCTGATCAACCTCGACTTTGCCGACGTCCGCTCGGTCATGCGCGAGATGGGCAAGGCGATGATGGGGACGGGCGAAGCTTCCGGCGAGGGGCGCGCCATGGCCGCCGCCGAAGCCGCGATCGCCAATCCGCTGCTCGACGAGACCTCGATGAAGGGCGCCAAGGGGCTGTTGATCTCGATCACCGGCGGCCGCGACCTGACCCTGTTCGAAGTCGACGAGGCGGCGACCCGAATTCGCGAGGAGGTCGACCAGGAAGCCAACATCATCCTGGGTGCGACCTTCGACGAGGATCTCGAAGGCGTCATCCGCGTCTCGGTGGTTGCCACCGGCATCGACAAATCGGCAGCAGAAATCGCTGCCGCGCCGATCGCCATCCGCACGGCTCCGCCAAAGCCGGTCAGCCGCCCGGCCGCTCCGGTCACGGAAAGCCGTCCGGCGCCTGTCCAGCAGGGGGGCTACGAGCCGCGCGCCGCCGATCCTGTCGCCGAGGCAATCCAGCTCGCCGAGGCGAATGCGGCGGCGATGGCGCGTCCCGCGCCGGCGCCACATGCGGAAGATTTCCGCCCGCAGAGCAAGATCTTCCAGGCGCCGCCGGCCCAGCCGCAGCCGATGCTGCAGCCAATGGTTCAGCAAGCGATGCAGCCCGCGCCGCAACGTGAAGTGCTTCAGCCGGCAGCGCCCCAGCGCATGCCGCGCGTCGAGGACTTTCCGCCGGTGGTGAAAGCCGAGGTGGAAGCCAAAAGCCGTCCGGCCGACCACGAGAACAGCGGACCGATGGGACTGCTCAAGCGCCTGACCAACGGCCTTACCCGTCGCGAAGAAGAGCCTGCACGGCTGCAGCCGGCGCAGCCGCGCGAGCCGAAACTGCGCCAGGCGGCACCCGAAGTGCGCCGCCTTGCCAGCCAGGATCCGCAGCTTTACGCGCCACGCCGCGGCCAGTTGGACGACCAGGGCCGGCTGACGCCGCAGAGCAGGGCTGTCCAGGAAGACGATCAGCTGGAGATTCCGGCATTCCTGCGCCGCCAGGCCAACTAACCTGTTAACGGACCGTAACAGTTGTTAACAGGCAGACAAGAAATTGTTTGCCTGTTAACGCTAAAAGTGCCTGTAAAACAAGGAGTTATGAGACCGTATCCGGTTCGGATCGCGGTTACAGAGAGTAAGAAACCGTGATTTGGAGACTTTCTGCCGGACCACTATCTTCGCCGCGATCAATTTCGGTTTGCTGGGATTCGGGGAAGTGGCCCTGCCTGCCGATCAAAGAGCCGCGCCCTTGGGCTTATGAAGCGGACGTAGGCAGTATGGGCTATGGGGTTTGTTTTGCACGACTATCAGACGACACTTAGATCGCGTGCGACGCTGACGGGCACCGGCGTTCACAGCGGCAATTCCGTTACCGTTCGTTTCCTGCCGGCAGACGCTGATACGGGTGTCGTGTTCCAGCTTTCGAATGGAAGCGAAGTCCGGGAGTTCCGCGCACTGGTTTCCGAGGTCGGCGCCACCGATCTGTGCACCATGCTCGGCGATCCGGCAGGCGAGCACATCGCCACAGTCGAACATCTGATGGCCACGGTTTTCGGGCTCGGCATCGACAATGTCGTCATCGAGATCGACGGCCGTGAGGTTCCGATCCTCGACGGCAGCGCCATTGCGTTCGTGGAGGCTATCGACCAGGCGGGCATCGATACGCTGCCGATCAAGCGCCGCTACATCAGGGTGGTCAAGCCGGTTCGCATCGAGAACGGTGCCTCCTGGGCGGAGTTCAGGCCCTATGACGGCACGCGCTTCGAAATCGAGATCGATTTCGAAAGCCCGGCGATCGGCCGTCAGCTGTTCGCATCCGACATGAACGCCGACATTTTTCGCCGCGATATCGCGCGGGCCCGTACCTTTGGTTTCATGAAGGACGTCGAGCGGCTGTGGGCAGCCGGCTATGCGCTCGGCTCCTCGCTGGAAAACTCCCTGGTGATCGGCGACGACAACCGCGTGATCAACATCGGAGGCTTGCGCTATCCCAACGAATTCGTGCGCCACAAGACGATGGACGCCATGGGCGATCTGGCGCTGGCCGGCGCCCGGTTCATTGGCTGCTTCCGTTCCTATCGCGGCGGCCACAGGCTGAATGCGGCAGCGCTGCGCCGCCTTTTGTCGGACCGTTCGGCGTTCGAGATCGTCGAGACGACACGCCGCGAGCGCGGTCGCACCGTCGAAAAGAGCGCCGTCTATGCACCTGTCTACGCGCCCTGGATGATCTGATTCTTAACGTTTTTCGGGTTTTATGGCCGCCGGCCTGTGTTGCATGAATGCACCATCGGCCGGCGAAATCACGCAAGTGTGCGGGCTGCGCCAGGCTGCCACAAAAATGTGCGAATGGCCGGAGATAGCGTTGCCGGGCCCGGCGATTATGGTTATGCCTGCTGCCCCAGGGCGAAATGTCGACTGAAATGACGCCGAAAGGGCGGAATCCAATCATGTTCTTCAAGCGAATTGGTCAATCGAAAGCGCCGCATCGGGCTGTTTTCCTGGCGCTTTCGGTGGTTGTTCCATCGCTGTTCCTGTCAGCCTGCATGTCGTCCGAAAAGGATGTCGACCTGTCGACCTATGTCGAGCAGACCGAGCCGGCAGACGTTCTCTACAATCAGGGCCTCGCCAATCTGAATGCCGGGCGCCTGCAGGAGGCGAGCCGCAAATTCAGTGCGGTCGACCGCCAGCATCCCTATTCCGAATACGCCCGCAAATCGATGGTGATGGGCGCCTTTGCCGACTATCGCCAGGGCAACTATACCGAGGCGATCGGTTCGGCCAAGCGCTATCTCACGCTCTATCCGTCGACCGATGATGCCGCCTATGCCCAGTACATCATCGGGCTCAGCTACTACCGGCAAATCAGGGATGTCACCCAGGACCAGAAGGAAGCGCGTCAGACCGTGCAGACGATGCAGGATCTGGTGACGCGCTGGCCCGATTCCGAATATGTCGACGACGCCAAGGAAAAGATCCGCTTCGCCAACGACCAGCTCGCCGGCAAGGAGATGCAGATCGGCCGCTATTATCTCGAGCGCCGTGAATACATCGCCGCCGTCAAGCGGTTCCGCGTCGTGGTGGAGACCTATTCCAACACGCGCCATGTCGAGGAAGCGCTCGCGCGCCTTACCGAAACCTATTATGCGATGGGGCTGACATCGGAAGCGCAGACTGCCGCTGCTGTGCTCGGCACCAACTATCCCGACAGCGTTTGGTACAAGGATTCCTACAAGCTCCTGCAGACTGGTGGACTCGAGCCGCGCGAGAATGCGGGCTCGTGGATCGCCAAGGCCGGGAAGCTGATCACCGGCGCCTGAGCGGCGCGTCACATGCTTTCCAGACTGTCGATCCGCGATATCGTTCTGATCGAGAAGCTGGACATCGACTTCTCGTCCGGTCTTTCGGTGCTGACCGGCGAAACCGGTGCTGGAAAATCCATCCTGCTCGACGCGCTGTCGCTGGCGCTTGGCGCCCGCGGCGACGCCTCGCTGGTGCGGCATGGCGCGGCACAGGGCCAAGTCATTGCCGTGTTCGACGTGCCGCGCAACCATCCTGCCCGCATGCTGCTTGCCGACAACGCAATCGAGGACGATGGCGACATCATTCTGCGCCGCGTGCAGACGGCGGATGGCCGTACCCGCGTCTTCGTCAACGACCAGCCTTCCAGCGTGACACTGATGCGCGATGTCGGTCACGCGCTGGTCGAGATCCACGGCCAGCATGACGAACGTGCCTTGGTCGATCCCGGCGCCCATCGCGAATTGCTCGACAGTTTTGGCGGTCATCTCGGCGCTGTGCGCGCGACCGGCGAGGCATGGCGGTACTGGCGGGCCTGCGAACAGGAACTTTCGCGGCATCGCGCCAAGGTGGAAGCGGCGGCCCGTGAGGCCGACTATCTGCGCGCCGCGGTCGCCGAATTGACGAAGCTCGATCCCCAGCCAGGCGAGGAAGCCGACCTTGCCGAGTTGCGCGCCTCGATGATGCGGGCGGAAAAGATCGCCTCGGAAATCCACGATGCGCAAGATGTGCTCTCGGGCCCGTCTTCGCCCCTGCCGCAACTCGCCAGCCTGTTGCGGCGGCTGCAGCGCAAGGTGACGGAGGCGCCCGGCCTGCTCGACGATGTGGTCAGATCGCTCGATGAGGCGATGCTGTCGCTCGACGCAGCGCAATCGGGCGTGGAAGCTGCACTTCGCGCCACCGAATACGATCCGCGGCGGCTGGAACAGGCCGAGGAGCGGCTGTTTTCGCTGCGCGCCGCCTCACGCAAGCACAGTGTGGCGGTCGACGATCTGGCGCAATTGCGCGATACGATGGCCGCCGATCTCGCCGATCTCGACGCCGGCGAGGAGCGCCTGCACGGGCTGCAGAAGCAAGCCGCCGCCGCGCGCGAGACCTATGACATTGCCGCGGCACAGCTTTCGTCGCTTCGCCATGCGGCGGCGGTCGGATTGACCAAGGCGGTGATGGCCGAACTGCCGGCGCTGAAGCTCGAACGGGCAGCCTTCATCGTCGAGATGGCAAGCGAGGCCGAGAGCCGCATGCAAGACGGCATCGATCAGGTCGAGTTCTGGGTGCGCACCAATCCCGGCACAAGACCGGGCCCGATGATGAAAGTCGCCTCCGGTGGCGAACTTTCGCGGTTCCTGCTGGCGCTGAAGGTGGCGCTGGCCGACCGCGGCTCGGCGCCGACCTTGGTGTTCGATGAAATCGACACCGGCGTTGGCGGCGCGGTGGCGGACGCCATCGGCCAAAGGCTGGCGCGGCTGTCGAAGCGCGTGCAGGTGCTTTCGGTCACACACGCGCCGCAAGTGGCGGCACGCGCGGCAACGCATTTCCTGATCTCCAAATCCGGCGGCGCCGATCGCGTCGCCACCGGCATCGCCGAGATGGACCGGGCGGCGCGCCAGGAAGAGATCGCGCGGATGCTTGCCGGGGCGACCATCACCGACGAGGCGCGCGCGGCCGCCGAGCGGCTGCTTCGCGAAAACACCGCGGCATAGCGGAGCTCATGCTCGGCGTCGTGGATCGAGTCAGGATGTGGCTCCATCCCGCTGTTCAGCAATGATTTTCTCAAAATCCTGATCTATTGTGGCGCGCCACCGCTGCAGCGTCGCGTCCTTTCGGACGCGCAAAGGACGTTGTAGCAATTTGATTTTTGCGTATGACCCCGAAAATCGTTCCGGTCTTCGGGGTCATGCGTCGAGGAGCCGTGCATGCCCGAAAAGTCAGTCGATTCGCTCAGCGAAAGTGAAGCAGCCAGCGAACTGAAGCGGTTGGCCGAGGAAATCGCCGGTCACGACCAGCGTTACCACGCCGAGGACGCGCCGACGATTTCGGACGCGGCCTACGATGCGCTGCGGCGGCGCAACCTTGCCATCGAGCAGCGGTTTCCCGCTCTTGTGCGCGAGGATTCGCCGTCTCGCAAAGTCGGCGCGGCGGTCTCGGAGAAATTCCGCAAGATCGTCCATGCCATTCCGATGCTGTCGCTCGACAACGCTTTTGCCGATGCGGATGTGATCGATTTCGTCGGCCGCATTCGCCGCTTCCTCAGGCTCGGCGCCGACGCGCCGTTGGCCATGACTGCCGAGCCGAAGATCGACGGCCTGTCGCTGTCACTGCGCTACGAGGCCGGACGGCTGGTGACGGCGGCAACGCGCGGCAATGGCCAGGTCGGCGAGGATGTGACGGCCAACGCCCGCACCATCGCCGAGATTCCCAACGTGCTCTCAGGCGATTTTCCCGATGTGCTGGAAGTGCGGGGCGAGGTCTATATGCGCCTCACCGACTTTGCCGAACTCAATCGCCGCAATGCCGAGGCCGGAAAGCAGGTTTTTGCCAATCCGCGCAACTCGGCGGCAGGCTCCTTGCGCCAGCTCGACACCTCGATCACCGCCAGCCGGCCGCTGCGGTTTTTCGCCTATACCTGGGGCGAGGTGAGCGCCATGCCCGCCGACACGCAGATGGGCATGGTGGCGGCGTTCGCGCGCTTTGGCTTCAGGGTCAATCCGCTGATGAAGCTGTTCGACAGCGTCGAGGGACTGCTCGAGCAGTACCGGCTGATCGAATCCAACCGGGCGACGCTCGGCTACGACATCGACGGTGTCGTCTACAAGGTGAACAGCCTCGAGCTGCAGCAGCGGCTGGGCTTCGTCTCGCGCTCGCCGCGCTGGGCGATCGCGCACAAATTCCCGGCCGAGAAGGCGACGACGATCCTGACCGGGATCGACATCCAGGTCGGCCGCACCGGCGCGCTGACGCCGGTGGCGCGGCTGGTGCCGGTGACGGTCGGCGGCGTCGTGGTCACCAACGCGACGCTGCACAATGAGGACTACATCAAGGGCATCGGCAACAACGGCCAGCCGATCCGCGACGGCCGCGACATTCGCATCGGCGACACGGTGAGCATCCAGCGTGCTGGCGATGTCATTCCGCAGGTCATCGACGTGGTCATGGAAAAGCGGCCGCCAGACAGTGTGCCATATGCTTTCCCAGTGCTTTGCCCGGCCTGCGGCAGCCACGCCGTGCGCGAGGAGGGGGAAGCAGTCAGGCGCTGCACCGGCGGATTGATCTGCCCCGCGCAGGCGGTCGAGCGTCTGCGCCATTTCGTCTCTCGGGGTGCTTTCGATATCGAGGGGCTCGGTGAGAAGCAGATCGAGTTCTTCTTCCACGCCGAGGATCCGTCACTGCGCATCTATTCGCCGGCCGACATTTTTACGCTGAAGAAGCGGCAGGCAGCATCGCTGACCAAGCTCGAGAACGTTGACGGTTTCGGCGCGACCTCGGTACGCAAGCTGTTCGCGGCAATCGACGATCGGCGGCAGGTCGAGTTCTCGCGCTTCCTCTATGCGCTCGGCATCCGCCACATCGGCGAGACCAACGCCAAGCGGCTGGCCCGCCATTTCCTTTCCTTTGCCGCTTTCCGCGAAACCGGGCAAAGCGCCGTCATGCCCGCCGGCAAGGGCGACCCCGGCAACGCTGCCTGGCAGGAGTTGAACGGCATCAACGGCATCGGCTCGATCGTTGCCGAGGCGGTGGTCGATTTCTTCGCCGAAGACCATAACCGGCAGGCGCTCGATGCATTGCTGGCGGAAGTGACAGTGCTCGACGAGGAGCCGGTCGGTGGCGTGTCGTCGCCGGTCTCCGGCAAGACGGTGGTCTTCACCGGCGCGCTGGAAAAGATGTCGCGCGACGAGGCCAAGGCGATGGCCGAAAAGCTCGGCGCCAAGGTCGCCGGCTCGGTGTCGAAGAAGACCGATCTTGTCGTTGCCGGGCCAGGTGCCGGCTCCAAGCTCAAGCTCGCCACCGAGTTCGGCATCGAAGTGATCGACGAGGATGCGTGGTTGGCGCGGATCGGCAAGGCGTGACGGTGGCATTTAACGGTTTCGGCCGAAAGGCCATTCCCTTCCTCAAGGCGCTCGATTTTCACCAGAGCCGGGAGTGGTTTCTGGAAAACCGCGACCTCTTCGAAAGCGAGCTGCGCGACCCCTTCGGCGATCTGGTCGAAACGCTCTCCGAGCGCTTCGCGGCAGCGGGGCTGGGCTTGCGCGGCGATCGCAAGAAGTCGCTGTTCCGGATCAATCGCGACGTGCGGTTCGCCAAGGACAAGCGGCCCTACAACCGGCATCTGTCGGCAATCCTCTCGCCTGATGGCACCAAGATGGAACAGGGCGTGTTCTTCGTCCATATCGGGCTTGAGCGCTGCTTTGCCGGCGTTGCCTGGTGGCAGCCCGGGCCGGCGCTGCTGCTGGCGATGCGCCAGGCCATCGCGGCGCGGCCGGGTGAATTCCGGGCGCTGATCGAGGCGCTGAAGCAAAACCGCCTCGAACTCGACGCGGAAGGCTGCATGAAGCGCGCGCCACGCGGCTTCGAGCATGTCACGGCGGCCGACCTCGCGGCGGCCATCCGCAACCGGCATTTCGCCGTCCGGCACGAAATCGACCCTGCGGGAATCCACGGGCCGGCGCTGGTCGACGAGCTCGTTGATTTCGCCTTGCGGGCCAAGCCGCTGCTCGACTGGGGCAGGGCGATCGAAGCCAAGGTCCCGGTGGACTAGCACCTGGCCGAACGCGCACGCCTGGACCGTGCGTCGAGGGATCATTTCCGCTGATCGTTGGCTCAAGCGAATTGGTGTGACAAGGCTGACAGCGCTCCCTACATACCAGCTTTCCCCCCGCATCGGCCCGAAAATCGGGATCGATTTTCGGATGGCCCGACGCGTGGATTCAAAGTGTTAGAGCGTCCTTTGCTCGTCCAAAGGACGAGCGGCGCTCCAAGGAGTGGCTGATGTCGGCGCAAGCAATCTCCGAAAACCGCGCAAAAAGCGATTTCTGGCAAGGCGTGCGGCTCAGCATGCCCGTCGTGGTGGCGGCGGCGCCGTTTGGACTGCTGTTCGGGGCGCTCGCCGTCGACAACGGATTTTCGGTGCTTGAAGCCTTGCTGATGAGCGCCATGGTTTTCGGCGGCGCCAGCCAGATGGTCGGCATCGAATTGTTCGGGCAGCATGTTGCGCCATGGCTGATCGTGCTGTCGATCTTCGCCGTGAATTTCCGCCATGTGCTTTACTCCGCGGGCATCGGCCGGCGCATCGCGCACTGGCCGCCGGTGCAGCAGGCCGTCGGCTATTTCCTGCTTACCGATCCGCAGTTCGCGGTGGCCGAGCGCAAGGCGGAGGCTGGCGAGACGGTCGGCTTCGCCTGGTATATGGGGCTTGGCCTGCCGGTCTATGTGTTCTGGGTGGCCGAAAGCGCGCTTGGCGCGGTGTTCGGCAGGCTTATTCCCGATACACATGCGCTGGGCATCGACTTTCTGCTGCCGATCTATTTCCTCGGGCTGGTGATGGGCTTTCGCAAACGGCCACTGTGGCTGCCGGTGGTCGTCGCCAGTGCTGCTGCCTCGATCATCGCCTACAAGACGGTGGGCTCGCCCTGGCACGTCTCGATTGGCGCCGTCGCCGGCGTGCTGCTCGCGGTTATCCTGCCGCCGCGCCACAGCGGCGTGGAGGCGCGGCCATGAGCACGACCTTGTGGATCATCATCGCCGGCGCGATCGCGACCTATCTGACCCGCATCGGCGGCCATCTGGTGATCTCGCGCTTCGAAAACATCCATCCGCGCGTCGAGGCCGGGCTGAACGCCGTGCCTGCCGCAGTGCTGACGACGCTGGTGGCGCCGGCAGCACTTGGCGGCGGGCCGGCGGAATGGGCGGCATTGACCGTCGCCGGGCTGGTCTCGCTGCGCAGCGGGCTGATGGCGATGTTTTTGGTGGGCGCCGCCGTGCTGATCCTGGCGCGGCAGTTCGTAGGGTAGTCAGACCGACTGAGACGCCGTGCGCGGCTCCTTCAATGGCTCAGAGGCCCAGAGCCGCCTTGAAGGCGGAAAGCTCTTCGTCGGTGATGGGGACCACGTGCTGCGGCTCGGGATAGGCGCCCGTCTGCACGTCGGAGATGAATTCGCGATAGGCGGCAATACGCTCGCGCTGCAGCCGTTCAAACTCGGCGGCGAAGTTGCGGTAGGTCTTGGCGTGGCGCGGCTTGTGGCCGGCGGTGTGGCCGAGCACGTCCTCGCTGAACAGGTATTGCGCGTCGGCATGTGGCCCTGCGCCCATGCCAAGCATGATCATCGGCGTGCTCCTGGTGATCAGCTCGCCGATCCGGTCAGGCACCACCTCCAGCTCCGCGCCAAAGCAGCCAATGGTTTCGAGGCGCTTCACGTGGTCCCACACGGCGCGCGCGCTCTCTGCCGTCCTGCCAACGGCCTTGAACCCGCCGGTCCAGGTGCATTGCGACGGGATCAAACCGACATGGGCGACGATCGGAACCGCATTGTCGCAGAGCACCTTCTGGATATCGAGCGAAGCGGCGCAGTAGAAGCAATCGCCGCCCAGTCGCATGAAGTGGTAGGCGGCTTTGAGATAGTCCTCGGCTGTTACCAGATTGCCGGCAGGGCCGTAGGGGAGCCCGACCTGGACGAAGCAGCGGCCGGCCGCTTCGCGCATCTCGGCCGAGAAGAAGCGGCCCTCGATCGACAGCATGTCGACGCCGGCTGCGTCCGCTGCCGCGGCTTCTTCCAAAGTGGTGACGTAAAGCGTCGAAATCTTTTGGCCGCGGCTTTTCATGGCGCGTAGATCGGCGACGGTGGGCCTGGTGTTTTTCGTGACCATTACTGTTCCCTCAGACGGTGAAAGCGTCGCGGAAGGCCTGCAGTGCCGTCTCGGGATCGCCGGAGGCGAACGCCTCCATCCCCACCGGCCCGCGATAGCCCATGTCCTTCAGTGCACGGGCGATGCCGTGATAGTTGATCTCGCCTGTGCCTGGCTCCATCCGTCCCGGTACATCAGCTACCTGGATCTCGCCAATCCAGGGCAGGCAGGCGCGGCACAGTTCGATCAGATTCCCTTCACCGATCTGCGCAGGGTAGAGGTCGAGGTTGAGGCGCAGGCCCCGCCGGTTCACGCCTGATACGAGCGCCAGCGTGTCCTCGGCGCGCGCAAACGGCACGCCGGGATGGTCGACCGGCAGGTTCAAATTCTCCAGCGTGAAGGTCACGTTCTCCGCCTCGGCGAGGTCCGCGATGCGGTTCAGCGTGTCGCGCGTCTTGAGCCACATCGCGCCGGTGACGGTCTCGCAGGGCGTCACCGGCCGGCCGCCTTCGCCCAGTCCGGTGCCGTGCAAATTGAGCCGGGCGACGCCGAGGCGATTGCCGACCGCCGCAGTCTCCTTCGCCGTCTTCAGCAGTTCGGTAGCACCCTCGTCATCGGAAAGCCGGCCACGCAAATAGCCGTTCATGATCGAGAATGTCGCGCCGGATTTTTCCAGCATTGCGAGGTCGTGGTCGGGCCAGTTCCAGAGGCCGACCTGGAAGCCCATTTCGGTGAGGCGCCGCAGGCGCCATTCCATCGGCCGGTCGCGCCACAGCATCTCGGCACAGACCGCAAGGGTGAATGTATCAGCCATCTCAGATCTCGATATAGACGCGGCCGGCCTCGACCTTGGTGTTGTAGGTTTTCAGGTTCACGCAAACCGGCGCGCGCAGCGCTTCGCCGGTGCGGTAATCGAACACGCCGTTGTGCTTCGGGCATTCGATCCTGTATTCCATGACCAGCCCACCGCTCAGATGCACTTTTTCGTGCGTGCATAGGCCATCGGTACAGAAGAATTCGTCATTGGGGCTGCGGTAGATGACGAAGGTCCGGCCATCATGATCGAAGCGGACCAGGTCCTCTTCCTCGATATCGTCAGTTGCACACGCATTAATCCACGTCGCCATTGTCTGCCTGCTGTCTGTCTTCGGTTGGTCGAAAGGCGGCCGGCGGGAACACGCATTCCGCCGGCCGCCCGAGAAGATGCCCTGTGGAGGAGGGTGGGCGTCTTCATTGTGTTGCGCTAAAGCTTTCGATCTCAGCTTCGAGCTCAGCCATCTGCTCGCCGCCGGCCATCAGGTCGGTGATCGCCTCGCGGCTTTTCTCGCCCTTGCGGAAATCGGCTGCCTTGGAGCCTCTGATGAGGACAGCGAAATGGTCGCCGACGGTCAGCGCATGGACGACATTGTGGGTGATGAAGATGACCGCGATGCCTTTGCGGCGGGCCTGCAGCACGATGCGCAGCACGTGCGCCGCCTCCTTGACGCCGAGTGCGGCGGTTGGCTCGTCGAGGATCAGTACGCTGGCGCCGAAATGCACGGCGCGCGCAATTGCCAGCGCCTGCCGCTCGCCGCCGGACAGCCCCCCGACGAGGCGATCGCCGTCGTCGATGCGGGTGATGCCGAGCTGGCGCATCTCGGTGACGGCGATCTCGTTGGCCCGCTTGCGATCGTAGATGGTGAGCGGCCCCCAGCGCCGTGTCGGCTCGGCGCCGACGAAGAAGGAGCGGCCGATGCTCATCAGCGGGAACGTCCCGCCGAACTGGTGGACCGTCGCGATGCCATGGTCGCTGGCGTCGCGGGGGCTGCCGAATTCGACCGCCTTGCCGTCCATTTCCATTGTCCCCGATGTCGGCTTGTGGACACCGGAGAGGATCTTGATCAACGTGGATTTACCCGCGCCATTGTCGCCGAGCAGGCACAGAACCTCGCCTCTGTTGACGTCGAGCGAGATGTCGTGAAGTACGTCGATCGGACCGAACGACTTGTTGATTCCGGTCAGCCTGAGCAGGGGCGTGGTCATCAGCGGGCCCTCGATTTGGTGCGCGGCGAGTAGGTCAGCGCCATGGTGCGGAACGTGTTGTTCATCAGCACGGCGGCGAGCAGCAGGACGCCGATGATTAGGCTCGCCCAGTTGGCGTCGAAGCCGGTGTAGAAAATGCCCTGGTTGACGATCGAGAAGGTCAGCGTGCCAAGCACGATGCCGACCACCGAGCCATAGCCGCCGGTGAGCAGCACGCCGCCGATGACCACCGCGATGATCGAGTTGAAGATGAAGGACTGGCCGGCGGCCACCTGGGCGCTGTTGTAGAGGATCGCCTGCGACATGCCGACGAAGGCCGCGCACAGGCCGCTGCTCATGAACAGCGCGATGGTGACCCGGTCCGTCGGGATGCCTGCATTGCGGGCGCTGACGGCGTCACCGCCCATGGCCAGGATCCAGTTGCCGAAGCGCGAGAAATTCAGGATGAAGCCGACGATCAGGATGACGGCAATCCACCAGAACAGGGTGACCTGGAACTTGCCGCCGAGATAGTCGCCGAACAACAGCTTGGCGGTCGGCCCGCTCTTAAGCGCGACGCTGGTGCTGCCGGACAGGATGACCGAAAGGCCGAGCGTCAGGCCGGCCAGTGCGAACAGCGTTGCCAGGGTGACGACGAAGGATGGCACTTTGGTGCGGATCACCAGCAGGCCGTTGACGAACCCGACGGTGAGTCCAAGGCCGAGGGCTGCGAGGATTCCGACGATGATCGGCAGGTCGTAGTGGCCTGAGATGATGGCAATGGTCATCGAGCTGGCCGGGACCATCGAGCCGACGGAGAGGTCGAGATGTCCGGCGATCATCAACAGCCCCACCGGCAGTGCGATGATGCCGAGTTCCGAGGCGACGTTGAGCCAACTCGCGGCGCCGCCGGCCGACATGAAATTGGCGCCGCCAAAGATCGAGAAGAAGACCAGCACGGCGATCATGCCGATCAGCGAGCCGACCTCGGGGCGCCGCACGAGACTCCCTATCGAGGGCATCGAAGAGTGCGGGGGCGCAGTCGCTGCCACGGCGGGTTGGTCATGGGCTTGGGATATCATCGAAGTGTCCCTGGCGTTGTGATGTGAACGTGGCTCCCCCTTCTCCCCTTGTGGGAGAAGGTGTCGCCGAAGGCGACGGATGAGGGGTGCTCCAGCTTGGCGGCGACGGCGATCCGTCCAACACCCCTCATCCGTCTCGGCGCTGCGCGCCGATCTACCTCTCCCACAAGGGGAGAAGGTGAGGCGGAAGCTACCGGGCGCCGGCGGCGGCACCTGCCAGCGTGGCTTCGACGTTGGAGGCGTCGACGATGCCCGGTCCGGTCAGCACCGGCTTGGTCGGCAGGTCGAGCCCATAGTTGACGAAGCCGTTCAGCAGCGACACGGCCAGGTAACCCTGCAGATAGGGCTGCTGGTCGACGGAGAACATCTGCTTGCCCTCCTTGATGCGCTGCAGGCCGGTTTCGTCCATGTCAAAGGAAGCGAGCTTGACCTTGTCGCCGACATTGGCCTGGCCGATTGCGTTGGCGGCGCTGTTGGCGTCGCCGGCGCTGATGGTGATGACGCCGTCGATGGTGTTGTCCTTCAGCACCGCAGCCTTGATCGCCTCCGCCACCGCGGTCGGGTTGCCGAAGCTGGACGAGGGCAACGGCAACTGGCTCGACTTGCCACCGCTCTTGGCGATGGCGTCGGCAATGCCCTTGCAGCGGTCTTCGGTGTTGGTGGCGCCCGGCAAGGTGTTGACGCAAAGTACGTTCTTGGAACCATGGCTGCCGTAATATTCGCCGCCGCCCAGACCAGCCGCGTATTCTTCGTTGCCGACATAGTTCAAGGCGCCGAGCCGCTTGGCTGCGTCCATGCCGCCGGAATTGTAGATGATGAGCGGCACGCCCGCGGCAACGACTTCCTTGAAGGCGTCGTCCATGGCCTCGGGCACCCAGTCCGGGCCGACGATGGCGCTCGGATTCTGGCTGAGCGCGGTGCGGATGAGCTTGGCCGCGTCCGGGCCCAGATTGTCGTAGTTCTGCGGACCGAGCCAGGTTACCGAGCCGCCCGTCAATTCCGCGACCTTGCCGGCGTCATCGGCGCCCTTCTTGACCTTCGACCAGAACGGATCGTCGGCCTTGCCACCGATAACGAAGATCTTCGCCCCCTCGGCCATTGCTGACGTGGCGCCTGTCGCCACCACGGCCGCCGTCATCATCGACGTCAAAAGCTTCGCGATATGGTTCATTTCATTTCCTCCCGGTTGCCGTCGTCAGACGGGTTTAGAAAACGCCGAATTCATCCGCAGGCGCGCGCCTCTCCCGTTGCGCGCCGCGTCACGTGGTCAATGGTTCGCCGCGGCCTTGGCGTTCATGCGCTCCTTCTTTTTCTGGAACCGGGCATCCATCAGGGCATCGCCCTCCTTGGTGCCGTCGTGCAAGGTGCCGAACCACTTATCGAGCGGGATCAGCCCGTCGCCGCCATAGTTCACCTCGAAGTACTTGTGGTGCAGGTAGTGCGCGTAGGCATGGCTATCGACGGCCTTGTCCTCGGTCACCTCCAGCTTGTCGAAGCCGAGATGACCGTTGACGGCGCCGAAGCCCGCAACATGCAGCTGGAACAACGCGACAATCGGATTGGACGGGATGACCAGGTGCCAGAAGGCCACCGCGTGATAGAGGAACCCTTCTACCGGATGCATCGACAGCGACGACCAGGGCGATGGGTTGATCGAATTGTGGTGAACCGAATGGATCCAGCGATAGAGCGGCCCCCAGTGGATCAGCCGATGGATGAAGAAGAAATGCACCTCGTGGATCGCCGGCGCGATCAGCACAAGTGCTGCGAGATAGACCGGGTGATCCTGCCAGCCGATCCACGGGACGTAGCTATTAGCGAAGCACCAGAGGAAAATGACTTCGACCACGGTCCACAACGGGATTGTTATGAAGAACGAGCGCAGGAAATTGTCGAGGTTCTGGCTCTGGAACCAGAAGACATCGGAGGGCGCATCGGCGGGGAATTTGTGGTTGTATTTGAAGCGCGTCGCCTGCGTGCGCTTGATATAATAGCGCAGTTCGAAAATGCCGTAGAAGACGAATATGGCGCAAGCGTTGACGGCATAGAGCCACAGCGCCCAGCGCCAATTGATGGTCTTCATCGTCTCGACGTCGGGAACGATATAGAACCAGTAGAGGAGGGCGGTCGCCATGTGGAAGGCATTCCACGGCCAGAAATAGCCAGGCAGCCAAGCCAGGATCTTCGGCAGCCTCAGTGGCCAGTTCCAGAACGGCACGACCTCGATGCGCCCGTTGGGCTTCCAGTCGCCGCGCTTGTCGCGCACGCCGTATTTGAGATCGTCCATGCCAATCCTCCACCCGCAATGCCTGGGATGGCCCGCGCGCGCACGCCGCCTCACACCGCCGTGGGCGGTGGGCCAGAACCTGTCTGCGCTGTGCTGCTGCTATCCCTGGGCTGGCGGTGCTTGCGCCTTCTTTGCTTCTGCCTGAGATAAACATCTTGATCCAAAATGAATCAAGAATAGAATGTTTATTCCAAAATGATTGTATCATTCGTCTCAGGATTTCCTGACGAATGATATCTTCGTATCAATTGCTACAGACTGATGAGACGAAATGGATCAGAACAAGCGGCCAACGATCAGGGATGTAGCCGTCGAGGCGAATGTTTCGGTCGCCACCGTCAACCGGGTGCTGAGCGGCTCGGGTGCCGTCCGCCAGGCGACGCGCGAGCGCGTCAGGCTGGCGGCGGAGCAGATCGGCTTCTACGGCATGGGCGCGCTGCGCAGCCGCGTGGCGGCTGCCCGGCCGCGCTACCGGTTCGGCTTCCTGCTGCACCAGCCGGGCCGCGCCTTCTACCGCAACATGGCCGAGGCGCTGCGTGCGATAGCGCCAACGATGCCCGACTGCGAAATAGAGCTGCGCACCGAGTTTCTTGACGATCTGTCGCCGCAGAACGTCGCCTCGCGCATGCTGGCCTTGGGCGCCGAATGCGACGCCGTCGCCGTCGTCGCCGCGGTCCATCCGCTCGTCACTCAGGCGGTCGATGCGCTCAATGCCCGCAACGTGCCAGTCTTTGCGCTGATCTCGCAGATCTCGGCGACCGGCCACATCAGCTACATCGGGCTGGACAACTGGAAGGTCGGGCGCACCGCGGCCTGGGTGTTCGAGCATGTCTGCAAGGCGCCCGGCAAGCTCGGCATCCTCGTCGGCAACCATCGCTACCGCTGCCAGGAGATGAACGAGAGCGGCTTTCGCTCCTATTTCCGCGAGCACGCGCCGAGCTTCACCCTGCTGGAGCCGCTGCTGACGTTCGAATCGAGCGCCATCGCGCAGGAGATGACCGAGAAGCTGCTGAACGACAATCCGGATCTCTCAGGCCTCTATGTCGCCGGCGGCGGCATCACCGGCGCCATTGCGGCGCTGCGCTCCACAGGCCGGGCCGGCAGCGTCGTCGTCGTCGGTTATGAACTGATGGACACGACCCGCGCGGCGCTGCTCGATGGCACGCTGACCTTTGTCATTTCGCACCCGCTCGCCCGCATCGCGCAGGAAGCACTGGCCGGCATGGTCCGCGCCGTCTCCGCCCCGAACGAAAGCCGCAACGTCACCACCATCTTGCCCTTCGAAGTGTACACGCGTGAGAACATCTGAGCCGGTGATTTGCAGGGATAGGTGACCCGGGGCAACGGGCACGCCTTGGCGACCCAAACCTTTCCGAAACTCAGATCTTTGCGTCGTGCGGCAGCGGTGCGGTCGCCTTTTCCAGCCAGGCCAGCGCCTCGCCGTCGAGCATCGGTCCGATCTCGGCCAGCACGCGGGCGTGGTATGTGTCGAGCCAATGCAACTCGTCGCGCGTCAAAAGGTCCGACCGCACCAGCCTGGTGTCGATCGGCGCCAGCGTCAGCGTCTCGAAGCCGTGCATGGCGATGTCGCCGCCCTCTATCGGCTCGGCCGGCGTCACCAGGATGAGATTCTCGATGCGGATGCCGTAAGAACCCTCCTTGTAGTAGCCCGGTTCGTTGGAGACGATCATGCCCGCCAGCAGCTTTTCGGTGCCGGTCCTGGCGATGCGTTGCGGGCCCTCGTGCACGGCCAGATAGGAGCCGACGCCGTGGCCGGTGCCATGGGCGAAATCGCAGCCATGTTTCCATAGAGCCAGACGCGCCGCGGCATCGATCTCGGAGCCGCGCGTGCCGGGGGGAAAGCGCAGCATGGAAATGCCGATCATGCCCTTCAGCACCAGCGTGAAGCGTTCGCGCATTTCCTCGGTCGGCGTGCCGATCGGCACGGTGCGGGTGATGTCGGTGGTGCCGTCCTGATACTGCCCGCCCGAATCGAGCAGGAACAGTTCGCCAGACTGAAGCTTTCGGCAGGTGGCGCGGGAAACGCGGTAGTGCATGATGGCGCCGTTCGGGCCGGCGCCGGCGATGGTATCGAAGGACACGTCGCGCAGCGGCATTTGCGTTTCCTCGCCGGTGCTGCGGCGGCACTCCTCAAGCTTGGTGACGACCGCGATCTCGTCGAGCTTGCCGGGTTCCTGGCGGTCGAGCCAGCAAAGCAGCTTGGCGACCGCGGCGCCATCGCGGCGATGCGCGGCGCGGGCGCCGTTGATTTCGGCCTGGTTTTTCGTCGCGCGTGGAATGCGGGCAGGGTCTGGCGCGGTGATGACGGTGCCGCCATTGTCCTCGACGAGCATCCTGAGCTTCTCCGCCGCCAGCACCGGATCCAGCGCGATCTTCGCGCCGCCCTTGGCCAATCCTGCGATCGCAGCTTCGAATTCACCGGGTTCGTGCAATTCGGCGAGCTGCGTCAGATAGGCCGCGACGGTGCGTGAGAACTTGCGATGATCCATGAAAAGCAGGTGCGATCGATCGGCGGCGAGCACGGCGAAGCCGAGCGCCAGCGGCGTGTGCGGCAAGTCGCCGCCGCGGATGTCGAAGGCCCAGGCGATTGAGGATGGATCGGTCAGCACGGCATGGGTGGCGCCGTCCTTGCCCATGGCCTCGGCCAGCCGTGCCAGCTTGTCCTTGGCCAGTTCGCCGGCAAAGCCGATCGGATGAATCTCGACCGGGGCCAGCGGCGGTTCAGGCTGGTCCTCCCAGATGGCGTCGATCGGATTCTTATCGAGCGGCACCAATGTCGCCCCCAATTTTTCGGCCGACGCTTTCAGCGCTTTCACGTCGCCGATCGTCTGCAGCCACGGATCGAAGCCAAGCCGCACGCCCTTGCCGAGATTGTCCTTGATCCAGGTGGCGGGCGGATTGTCGACCAGGCTTTCGATCGAGAAGATGTCGAGATCGACCTCGTGGCGCACCTGCAGCGTGTAGCGGCCGTCGACGAACATGACGGCGCGGTCGCCGAGCACGATGGCGACGCCGGCCGAACCGCTGAAGCCGGTCAGCCATTTCAGCCGCGCCGAGCGGTCGGCGACATATTCGCCCTGATGCTCGTCGGCACGAGGCACGATGAAGCCATCCAGCCCGTTGGCCGCCAGCCATTGACGCAGCAACGCCACACGCGGCTTGCCGACGGCGGGGTCGCCTGCGGAATCAAAGGTCTGGAACATCATGGCCTCTCCTCGGATGCCGGATGTGAGCGGCGGACTTTCAAGTCGAATCGTGCCGCCGCTCACATCCAGCCTTTTGCTTGAGCATCGGGTTTTCCCAAAACCGGTTTCCACTTTTGGGCCCGATGCTTTAGTGCGACCGTAGCGCATGACCCCGAAAATCGGAATCGACTTTTGCTGCGCCAGGCGCCGGCCGGATTCGGTCCAGCAGGGCAATCGCTTCAGGTCTGCGCTGCCCCTCATTGCCCTGCCCGTCCTCCGCAGCAGCTGCGGAGGGTGGACCGGGCACTCCCCGTATAGTGACGGGGAGAAGGTGCCGGCAGGCGGATGAGGGGCGGCGCCGCCATCGACAGTGGTCATCAACACGCGCTTTTGCGCATGGACGCCATGCAGAATCAGCGATTTAAAAAAAGGTCAGCAGAGCTTACCTTTTCGACGTGGAGGAACGAGTCTTACTGCCCTGCAAAGGAGACCATCATGTCCACGAATTCAGCCAGACGCGGATTTTTCAGAAGCGCCGTGAATGCTCTCATCGAAGCGCGCCAGCGCGAAGCGAGCCGCTATGTGAGCGGGGTTCTGCTTGGCTTTGACGACGAAACGCTGAAAGCGAACGGCTACGATCGCGAAGAACTGAAGAAGGCGGCAAGGTCGCGCTATATCTGAGCGAATTTGCGGCGTGCGATTGAAGGCGCTGCGCGTCACCGCTTGAGGTGGATTGTCACCCAGCCTTCGCGATGCAACGTCCTGACATGGCGGAACCGCTGGCCGACATAGGCGGAGATCACCGCGTCGCGCTGCCGGTCGAGGATGCCTGACAGCACGATCGAGCCGCCCAAACCGACATGCCCGGCCATTTCGGGCGCCAGCCGCATCAGCGGCCGCGCCAGTATATTGGCGATGATGAGACCAAAAGGGCCGCGCGCGGCAAAAATCGGATGGTGGAAGCCCGGCGCCGTCACCGTCTCCACCAGCGCCTTGACGTGGTTGAGCCGCGCGTTGGCGGTGGCGACTTTTGTGGCGACCGGATCGATGTCGGTCGCCAGCACCGAAATATGGGCGACTTTGGCCAGCGCGATGGCCAGCACCGCGCTGCCGGTGCCGAGGTCGAGCGCGTTGCGCGGGCGCTCGCGCCGCACGACCTGTTCCAGCATTTCGAGGCAACCGGCGGTGGTGCCGTGATGGCCGGTGCCAAAGGCGAGGCCCGCTTCGATCTCGATGGCGAGCTCGCCGCTGTGGCGCTTCCTGCGGTCATGCGCGCCGTGGACGAAGAAACGGCCGGCGCGCACCGGCTTCAGCCCCTCCAAAGAACGCGTCACCCAGTCGATATCAGGCACGGGCTCGCGCGCAATAGGCATCGACAAGGCAAGCCGGGCAAGAATGTCTTTCAGGCGCGCCTCGATGGCATCGACATCGCCGTCGGCATAGAGCGACACTTCGTGGATATCGCGGTCCTCGTCGACCTCGACCAAGCCAATCGGCAGGCCCTCATCTTCGAATGCCGCTTCGAACGCCGCGAAGATACGGTCGGCCTCGATCTTTCCAGTGCTGAAGTAAAGCCGCGTTTGGGTCATCAAACGATTTTCTTTGTGGGCATGATCTTATCCGAAATCCGGTTCCCACTTTTCGCTGGCGCGGAGCTTCGGCTCGGGATCATGCACTAACCTGCCGCCAGCCGCTTGAGCTTGGCGATGGCGGCGTCCGGGCTTTCGCCATAAGCGATGGTGCCGGCGAAATCGCCCCTGGCGTTGAGCAGCAGCACCGAAGCGGTGTGGTCCATCGTGTAGTCGCCGTCGCCGGTATCGACCTTTTTCGAATAGATGCCGAAGGATTTGGCCATGGCGCGGACCTTGTCCGGGTCGCCAGTGATGCCGAGGATGCGGTCGGAGAAGTTTCTGATATAGGCGTTCATGATTTCGGGCGTGTCGCGCTCCGGGTCGACCGTCACGAAATAGGCGCGCAGGTTCTTGCCATCGTCACCCATCGTCTTCAGCCAGCCGGCCAGTTCGAACAGCGTGGTCGGGCAGACTTCCGGGCAGTGGGTGAAGCCGAAGAAGACGACGCTGGGGTGGCCGCGAAAGGCAGCCTCGCTGATCGGAGCGCCCTTCTGGTCGACCAGCGTGAACGGCGCGCCGAACGGCTCGCCGCCATAATGCCCACGGTACCACTCGAAGGTGAGCCAGCCGATGCCCGCCGCCATCAGGACGAGAATGCCGACCAGTATTGAACGCATCATCAATTGGCTGTCCGTCGCGATTTTCATTGGCGCCGTGTCGGCGCCTTTGAAGCTTGTTGGGCGAACACTCTTAACGGTTTGATCTCGCTCGCGCAAAGATGTCGCGTTGCCGCAACCGGCTTTCCCTTAAAAAAAATGATCCGCTTGCAAAGTGCTGCCCGCCGTCCCACCTGAGGTCGGCAAAACTCGAACGGCAGGAGGCTTCCTTGCAAGGACTGATTGGGCAAGGACTGATTGGGCAAGGACTGATTGGGCGAAAACTGATCGGCGGCGCTTTGGCCGCGTGCCTTGTCGTCGGTGCTGGTGCGGCTGTCGCCCAGGAGGTCGGCAAGGTCGGCGTCGACTGGCTCGGCAACGACATCATCGTCGAGGCGATCAAGGACCCGAAGGTTGAAGGCGTGACCTGCCATGTCTCTTATTTCGACCGTGGCGTGATCGATCGCCTGCAAAAGGGCAACTGGTTCGAGGACCCATCCGATTCCTCGATCGCCTGCCGCCAGACCGGGCCGATCACCATCGGCGACATCGACATGAGCGAGACCGGCGAGGAGGTGTTCAAGCAAGGCATCAGCCTGATCTGGAAGAAACAGGTGGTGAACCGCATCTACGACAAGACCAACGAGACCCTGATCTATCTGTCGCATTCGCGCCAGGTGCAGGACGGTTCAGCGAAAATGTCGGTCACCACGGTACCGCTCTATGGCCAGAACGTGATGTGGACCAACGGCAAGCCGAAATAGCCTCTGGAAACAGGTGACGACGATTGGTCCCCGCTTGCGGGACCAATCGCTCGGGCGTAAAGCCGCCGGGATGGACCGTCCCGAAAACCTCGTCCTGAAAGACCCCGAGCCGCGGATCCACTCGACCGCGGAGTTGAAGGCATGCAAGCTTGGGCGCTACGCCTCGATCGGCGAGCGGGTCATCTTGCGCGAAGTCATAGTCGGTGACTTCTCCTATTTCGAGCGCCACGCCGAGGCGATCTACACGACAACAGGCAAGTTCTGTTCGATCGCCGCCAACAGCCGTATCAACGCGCTCGAGCATCCGATCGAACGGTTGACCCAGCACAAGATCAGCTACCGGCCAAACGAGTATTTCCGCTGGCTCGGCGTCGACGCCGGATTTCGGGAGCGACGGCGGGCGACGCCCGTCACCATCGGCCACGACGTCTGGATCGGTCATGGTGCGGTGATCATGCCTGATGTGACCATCGGCAATGGCGCGATCGTCGGCGCCAATGCGGTGGTAACGCGCGATGTACCGGCCTATGCGATCGTCGCCGGGGTTCCGGCCAAGCCGCTGCGCCAGCGTTTTGCCGAGAAAACCGCTGCGCGGATTGAAAGCCTGGGCTGGTGGGACTGGTCGGTCGAAAAACTCGCCAGGGCTATTCCCGACATGCAGGCGCTTTCCATCGAGGCCTTCCTCGACCGCTGGGAGCACGAAATCCCCTGATCCTTTGCGGCTCTCTGAACAGCTACGTCGGTGAAAGGAGGGAACCTCAGCGGATGCTGGTTGTTTCTCCTGCCATGATAGAGAAGCTTTTCACCAGGATCGCCAACTATGTTGCGCATCTAGCCGGTCTGCCGTCGACATTCGCCGTCTGTTTCCTGATCATTGTTGCCTGGGCGGCAAGCGGACCGATGTTCGGGTTTTCCGATACGTGGCAGCTCATCATCAACACCGGCACGACGATCGTCACCTTCCTGATGGTGTTCCTCATCCAGAATACCCAGAACCGCGATGGCACGGCGATTCAGACGAAACTCGACGAGCTGATCCGGGTCGGCAAAGCTCACAATACCTTTATCGGCATCGAGCACCTGACCGAATCCGAGGTCGAGGAGATCCGTAGAAAATGTGAACAGGCGGCGAAACGGCATGATACGGCGAACAAGAAAGCCACTGCACAAAAGCGCGGCTCGAAGACGCATGCGGCGTGAGCGTCAGCTTTCCATGAACGCCGCGAAAGCGTCCTTGTGGTCCGGGTGCCAGCGCGACAGAGCAGGGCGATTTTCGATAATGTCGCCGATTGCCCAGGCCATGCGCTTTTCGTCCATAGGTCGCGTCGCCTCGTTGTCGGGGCACAGGATGTAGAAGTCGCCACGCACCAGTGCGGCCAGCATGAAGTCGATCACCTGCTCGCCGGTCCAGGCGCCGGCGGGCTTTTCGGTCGCACCTTCGGTCAGGCCGGTAAAAGTGAACCCCGGGATGAGCAGATGCGCAGCGATGTTGGCACCGGGCTCGTTGCGCAACGCATGCGCCAGGCCTTCGGTAAAGCTCTTCACGCCTGATTTGGAGACGTTGTAGGCAAGGTTGCCGGGCGGCGTCGTGATGCCTTGCTTGGAGCCGGTGTTGACGATCAGGCCCGGTTTTCCTGCAGCCAGCATGCGTGGCACGAAGGCCTCGACGCCATGGACGACGCCCCAGAAATTGATGTCCAGCAGCCGCTTCCAGGCGTCGCGGTTCTCCCAGGGTTTGCCGGGATTGTTGCCGACGCCGGCATTGTTCATCAACAGCGACACGCCGCCGAAGGCATCGAATGCCTTTTCGGCCAGCCGGTCGACCTCCTCGGCTTTCGAGACATCGGTAGCGACAGCGAGCACGGCGGCGCTGTCGCCGGCAATCGTAGCAACGCTTTGGGCAGCCTCATCGAGCCGCGGGCCGCCGATATCGGCAAGCACGATTTTCAGGCCCATTGCCGCCAGCCGCCTGGCCGCGGCAAGGCCGATGCCGCTGGCGCCGCCTGTGATGACGGCAATGTTGCCGGAGCCAAGGGCAGGCAAAGCGCTCTGGATTTCGGCGTCGGTGGTCATCGATCGTGTCCTCGTTCAGGTTGCGCCGAACTTAACGCGGCGACAGGCTCGCGCAAGCCCGTTTGGGCGTCCTTGGGTTGACCACATCGGCAGGCGCTGCGCATGCTGTCCGCGTAAGAAGGAGATTACCGATTGACCGACTGGATCGAGATCCTGAAAGAACAGACCGCCACCGGCGACCAGATGAGCCGTGAGGTGCCGCAAATGCTTGCCAATCCCGACATCAGCGAAGCGCAAGTGAGAACGCTGTTTTCGGCGCTCGAAAAGCAGGCGGAGTTCGTCGAGAAGCTGCGCATGGCGCTGGAAAAATTCGGCCATGATTTTTCGGTGATCAAGGCGGCCGAGCGGCTGGAGGAGCGCTATGCCGACCTCGCTGCCTCGGTGGCCGAAAAGCTGAAGGCAATGCGGGAATAGGGCGGACCTATTTTTCGATCTCCTTTCGAAACGCTTGTCCGGCACGAACCAGATCATGGCAACCAGCCATAGAGCGCGACGCCAATCCATCGATTGACGAAAGTTCAGCGCGATGCGGCATGTAGAAGACCACGACACGCGGCCACGATCAGTCGCTGTCGCGCGCGATCAGCTCCAGCGGCCAGACCTCACGGATGATCCGCGCGCCTTCGGGGCCGGCGAAGGCGGGGATCGACGCCAGCAACATTTCTGCAAGCCGCCGTCCCATCGGCTCCAGACGAGGGCGGAAGCCGGTCAGTGCCGGTGAAAAATAGCGGCAGAGCGGCGTGTCGACGATGACGATCACCGCAATGTCGTGGCCCGGCTTGATGCCCATCTCGGCCAGCGCCTTGCAGCCGCCGAGTGCCATAGCGTCATTGTTGAAGATGATGGCGGTCGGCGGGTCCTTGGAGCGCATGACCTGCGGCGTCACCGCGTCGCCGCCGGCCTCGTTGATGAAGCCTTTCGCGATCAGCCCGGGGTCGACCTCGATGCCGTGCCGCCGCAAGGCCTTGCGATAGCCGGCCAGGAACAGATAGCCGAAATTGAGGTTGAGAGACGGGCGGATGGCGGCGATGCGGCGGTGGCCGCGCGCCACCAGGCGGTCGACCGCGTCGGCCCCGGCTTTTTCGAAATCAAGGTCGAGCGACGGGTAGGTCTTGCCGCCGGAGCGGCTGCGGCCGAGCGTCGCGAACGGGAAGCCGACCCTGGTCAGATAATCGATGCGCTCGTCCTCGCGACGCGTATAGGCCAGCACCACGGCGTCGGCCCGGCGCGTCTCGACCACCCGGCGCAGGCGCTCCTGCTGGTAGTCGCCCGGCGCGCCCATCACCACGATCAGGTCGAGCCCGCTTTCGGCGAGTTTCGCCTGCAGCCCGGTCAGGAACGGAATGAAGAACGGCTCGCCATATTGCTGGTCGCCCGGGTGCGGCTGCAGCATGAAGGCGATCGAGTGGGTGGCGCCGCGCCGCAGGCTGCGGCCGGACTGGTTCGGCGAATAGTTCAGCTTTGCCGCCGCATCGAGCACGCGCTGGCGGGTGTCGGCATTGACGTCGGCACGGCCGTTGAGCGCGCGCGACACGGTGCCGATCGAAATGTTCAGGTGACGCGCAAGGTCGTGAATGCTGGACGCCAAAGGACAGTTCTCCCTTTTGCCTGGCTATCATCGACCGCTCTTCAGGCCAAGGTGATCAAGGTGATTTTCGCGAGCGGCCAATTGACATTCTACGCCTTCCGGTGTGTTCTCGTAAACGTTTACGGAAAAACGTTTACGGTCATGCCGTGAATGCCGTGACGACCGGTCTGGAGGGGCCGAGCGGAGGAGGAGCGCTGGATGATGAATGTCGTCCTGGTCGGCTGCGGAGCGATGAGCAAGCACTGGCTCGATGCGGCGAGGCAGATCGACGGGTTGGCTATTGTCGGCCTTGTCGACCTCGACACCGGCAGGGCGAAGGCAAGGGCGCGCGAATACGAGCTTGCCGGCGCCATTGTCGGGACCAATCTTGACGCAGTGCTCGACCAGACCAAGCCCAACGCTGTGTTCGACGTCGTGGTTCCGGCGGCCCGGCGCGATGTCGCGCTTTCGGCCTTTGCCCATCATTGCCATCTCCTGACGGAGAAGCCGCTGGCTGACAGCCCGGAGAACGCGCGCGCCATCGTCGAGGCTGCCCGACGCGCCAGGCGCGTGCACGCCGTCGTCCAGAACCGCCGCTATGTCGCCAACGTCAGGCGCATCAGGCGTTTTCTCGATTCCGGCGCCATCGGTGCGCCAACCAGCATCCACGCCGAATTCTTCGTCGCGCCGCATTTCGGCGGGTTTCGCGAGGAGATGCGCCATGTCCTGCTGCTCGACATGGCGATCCATACTTTCGACGCCGCCCGCTACATGGTCGGCGGCGCGCCGGCCAGCGTCTACTGCCAAGAATGGGAGCCGGTCAATTCCTGGTACCGGCAGGGATCGTCGGCCACCGCAATCTTCGAGCTCGGCGGCGGCAAGCTGTTCACCTATGCCGGGTCCTGGTGCGCCGACGGGTTCCGCACCAGTTGGGAGAGCACATGGCGCATCGTCGCCGAGCACGGCAGCCTGGTCTGGGACGGTGAGGACGGGCTGAGGGCGGAAGTCGCGCGGCCTATCCGTGAAGGCCTGTTCGATCGCACAGAGCCGCTCGCCGTGCCGCCGCTCGATCCCAATGACCGCATCGGCGGCCATCTCGGCATCATCCAGGATTTTGTGCGCGCCGTCGAAACCGGCAGCGAGCCGGAGACGCGTGGCGCCGACAACATCAAGAGCCTGGCCATGGTCTTCGCCGCGATCGAAAGCGCCGAAACCGGGCGCCGGGTCGCGATCGCACAGGAAGGGTGACGATGCCAAACCCGCTTCTCGACATCAGGATCGGCACCATGGTGCGGGCCAATCTCGATGACCCGGCCGCCTATATCGAGGCCATCCTGCCGCTCGGCTTCGAAAGCATCCAGCCCTTCTTCTGGCAGACGCTGGGCGGCAAGGATCTTCCGCGGCTGGCCGGCCAGATCCGCGAGGCGATCGGCGACGCCGACGTCGTCGTCTCCTCGCTCGGCGTCTTCGGCAATCCGCTGGAGAGCGGCGATGTCGATCGCGGCGTGCTTGATGCCTGGGAAACGGTCATCGACCATGCGCATCTGTTCGGCACCGCGATGGTCAGCGGCTTCACCGGCCGCCTCCGCGGCAAGCCGCTGCCCGACAGCCTGCCGCGCTTCCGCGAGGTCTGGGGACCACTGGCCCGGCGCGCCGCCGACAAGGGCGTGCGCATCGCCTTCGAGAATTGCGCGATGGACGGCAACTGGGCTGATGGAGACTGGAACATCGCCCACAATCCGGACGCCTGGGAGCTGATGTTCAACGAATTGCCAGACGACAATCTCGGCCTGGAATGGGAGCCCTGCCACCAGCTCGTCTACCTGATCGATCCAATCCCGCAGATCCGCAAATGGGCGCCGCGCATTTTTCATGTCCACGGCAAGGACGCGACGGTGCGCTGGGACGTGATCCGCGAGCATGGCGTGTTCGGCCGGCTGCCGTTCGTGCAAATGCGCACGCCTGGCTTCGGCGACAGCGACTGGACGCGGGTGATCAGCGAATTGCGGCTGGCCGGATACAGGGGCGCCATCGACATCGAAGGCTGGCACGACCCGGTCTATCGCGGCGACCTTGAGATTACAGGGCAAGTTCGGGCGCTGGACTACCTCAAGCAATGCCGGGGAGGTGCGACGTATCTGCCGAACCCGGCGTGAGGCTAATGCATGTCGCGCAAAAGCATGCCCTCGGGCCTGACCCAAGGGTGTGCAGCGGTTTTGCGACAACGACATGCATCAAACAGGGAGCCGGCCAGCGAAGCATTGCGGCGAGAAGCCGAAGCATTCGTCGAAGACCCCTCGGCTTGCGAGGGAACAAAGGGAGGAACGTGCATGAGCATCACGATGAGAAGGACAGTTCTGCGCTCGACCGTCATGGCGGCCGCCACGGCGCTCGCCGCCGCAATCTCCACCTTGCCTGCCCAGGCGCTCGATGCCCAGTGGTGCAAGGACGTCCACATCCGCTTCTTCGTCGGCGGCGCCGAGGGCGACGCCTTCGGCACCATCGTCTACAATGGCGCCAAGCAGGCCGAGGCCGATCTTGGGCCGAAGGTCGACTACATCTTCTCCCAGTGGGATGTCGAGAAGATGGTGCAGCAATTGCGCGAGGCCGTCGCGGTCAAGCCCGGCGGCATCGCCATGATGGGCCACCCGGGCGATGCTTCGATCATGCCGCTGGCCGAACAGGCGCACAAGGACGGCATCAGGATGATGTACCAGAACGTGCCGGTGCCGAAGGTCACGGCAGCGTTCGGCGGCGGCTATGTCGGCGCCCAGCAGGAAGAGCAGGGCCGCGCGCTCGGCGCCGAGGCGTTCAAGCTGGCCGGGCTCAAGGCCGGCGACAAGGCGATCATGATCGGCCCGTTCGAGAACGAGAGCCGCGGCGCGCGCGAGCGCGGCACGGTCGCCGCCCTGAAAGAGGCGGGCGTCGAGGTCATCCAGCTCTCCTCGCCGCCGAGCGGCGAATGGGCTTCCGACCCTAATCTGGCCATTCCGGTGATTACCGCAGCACTCCTCAACAATCCCGATGTCAAGGCGGTTGGCTATCCCGGCGGACAGATGCTGGGCAACGTTCCGACCTACATGCAGGCGGCGGGCAGGAAGGCTGGCGATATCTTCAATTTCGGCTTCGACACCAGCCCGCAGATCGTCGAGGGCTTCAAGGGCGGCTGGGTCCAGCTGACGGCCGACCAGCAGCCGTTCCTGCAGGGTTATCTGCCGATCCTCAGCCTCTGCCAGCAGGTGGTGCTGGGCCTGGCGCCAATGAATGTCGACACCGGCGCCGGCTTCGTCACGCCTGACAATTACGAGATCGTCGCCGAACTCGCCAAGCAGGCGCTGCGCTGACCTTTTGACACGGCTGCCGGTCTTCCGACCGCAGCCGGAACCAAGTGAGGATCGCCATGGCAGAACGCCTTATAGAGCTGCGCGACATCAGCAAGTCCTACGGTCAGGTCTATGCGCTGGGTGGGGTCAATCTCAGCGTCGACCGCGGCGAGGTGGTCGGCCTGATCGGCGACAACGGCGCCGGCAAGTCGACGCTGATCAAGATCCTCTCCGGCGTGGTCAAACCGACCAGCGGCGAGATCCTAATCCGCGGCCAGCCGGTGACCGGCTGGAGCGCCGCGCGCTCGCGCGACGCCGGCATCGAGACGGTATTCCAGGACCGGGCGCTGGCCGTGCAGCAGACGATCGTGCGCAACATCTTCATGGGCCGCGAACTCACCGGCTTTCTCGGCTGGCTGAAGGTCAACAAGGAAATCGAGGAGGCGAGCCGGCTGATGCGCGAGATCGGCTTCACCTCGAAAGTGTTCACGCCGCAATCGATCGTCGGCCAGCTTTCCGGCGGCGAACGCCAGGGCGTGGCGATCGCGCGGGCAATCTACAAGCAGGCCGACCTGATCATCCTCGACGAGCCGACGACGGCGCTGTCGCTGACCGAGACCGCCAAGGTCTTCCATTTCGTGCGCCAGGTGCGGGCGAGCGGACGGTCGATCCTGTTCATCGGCCACAACATCCACCACGTCTTCGATATTGCCGATCGTTTCGTCGTGCTGGACCGCGGCAAGGTCGCGCTCACCGCCGACCGCAGGCAGGTCAAGTCGGCCGAAGACCTCATCAACTTCATGGAAGACGTCGCGCATCCGGGTGGATTGCCGGGACTGCACGACGCCGGCGACCCGGAGCAGAGAGCACGATGAGCAAGACAATGGAGCCCGATCTGCACGAGCCGTCCGCAGGCATCTCCCGTCCCGGCAACCCCCGGAAGGAGTGGAGACACCCATCCGATCACTGGATGCGCGGCTTCATCCTCGACAACCGCGCCGCACTCGGCACGCTTGCCGTGTTCGTGGTGATGATGACGGTGTTCATGATCGCCAACCCGATCGTCTTCACCACCTGGTATCTCTACAGTTCCGTGCTCACCACGCTGCCGGTTGCGCTGTTCGTGGTGGTGCCGCTGGTCTTCGTCGTCACCTGCGGCGAGATCGACCTGTCGTTTCCGGCGACGATGGGTTTTGCCTCATGGGTGTTCGCGCTGGTCGTGCAGGCCGGATACGACCCGTTTCTCGGCATCGCCGCCGCCATTGCAACGGGCACGTTGCTCGGCTTCCTGGTCGGGTCGCTGGTCGTCTATGGCGGGCTGTCGTCGCTGATCGCCACCCTCGGCATGAACTTCCTGCTGCGCGGCCTGATCCAGATCATCAACGAAGGCAGGTCGACGGCGCTGACCAGCCTTGCCGACAGCTGGGCCTACAAGATCTTCTCCAGCCAGATCTACGGCATCCCGGTGCAGATCTTCTGGGCCATCGGCTTCGTCGTGCTGTCGGCGCTGCTCTACAACAGGCATCGCTTCGGCGCGCAGGTGAAGGTGGTCGGCGACAATCCCGACAGCGCCCAGCAGATGGGCATCGACGTCAAGCGCGTGCGGGTGAAAGTATTCGTCTTCGTCGGCATCGGGGCGGCGATCGCCGGCACCTTCTCGGTGATGATCAACTTCACCTGGTGGCCGACGGCTGGCGACGGCTATTTGCTGCCGGTGCTGGCATCGGTGTTCGTTGGCGGTACGCCGACCTGGGGCGGCGTCGGTACCGTGGTCGGCGGCGCCATCGGCGCCGTCACTGTGTCGTTCATCCAGACCGGCGTCGTCGCGGCAGGCCTGAGCGGCTTCTATGTACAGTTCTTCAACGGGCTGATCATCATCCTGTCGTTGCTCGGCCACAAATGGAACCAGGCGCGGTATCGGTGAGGGGGAGACTCACACCCCGATGACAAACCCGTCCAGCACGCGTTTCTGGCCGGCCTTGTCGAAGTTGATGGTCAGCTTGTTGCCGTCGATGGCAGAAATGTTGCCGTTGCCGAATTTCTGGTGGAAGACGCGATCGCCGACGCTGAAGCGGGATGGTGTGTCGGCGACGGACTTGGCGACCAGCTCGCCGTCGATGGTGCGACCCTTGATCGAGGTGCGGCCGGCGCCATAGCCACTGTCGGTCTCGCCATAGCCGATGCGCTCGACCTGGTGGCCGGAGCGCGAGCCCCAGTTGCGGTCGGTCGCCTCGGTGCGGTTCTGCTGCGCGCGCTGCCAGCCCGGCGTTGCATAGGTGCTAGAGAAGGCGCCGGATTTTTCTGCGCCGACATTGTCGAAGCGCGAAGCGCCGTAAGGATTCTGCCGTCCTGCCGCCTGGCCGCCCCGTCCGGAGGCGAAGGAGCCGCCGCCATAGGCATTGCCGTAGCCGCCATAGGAGTTGCCGCTCTCGGCGACCTCGACATGGGCTTCCGGCAATTCATCGAGGAAGCGCGACGGGATCGTCGATTGCCACAGGCCGTGGATGCGGCGGTTGGAGACGAACCACAAATGCAGGTTCTTCTTGGCGCGGGTCAGGCCGACATAGGCCAGCCGCCGCTCTTCCTCCAGCCCGGAGCGGCCGCCCTCGTCGAGCGCGCGCTGATGCGGGAACAGTCCTTCCTCCCAGCCGGGCAGAAAAACCGTCTCGAATTCGAGGCCCTTGGCCGAATGCAGCGTCATGATGTTGACGGCGTCGAGCTCGGCGGTCTGCTCGGCGTCCATCACCAGCGCTACATGTTCGAGGAAGGAGCGCAGCGATTCGTACTCCTCCATGGAGCGTATCAGTTCCTTGAGGTTTTCCAGCCGGCCGGGCGCTTCTACCGAGCGGTCGTTCTTCCACATGTCGGTGTAGCGGCTCTCCTCCAGGATGGTCTCGGCCAACTCGGTGTGCGGCGTGGTCTCCAGCGCCTTCTGCCAGCGCTCGAAATTGGCGGCGACTTCGCGCAGCGCTGCGCGCGGCTTCGGTTTCAGCTCGTCGCTCTCGGCGAGTTTTTCCGCAGCCTCCAGCATCGGGATGCGCAGCGCCCTGGCGGTGTCGTGGATCTGGCGGATGGTGGCTTCGCCCAGCCCGCGCTTCGGCACGTTGACGATGCGCTCGAAGGCGAGGTCGTCTGCGCCTTGCGCGACGACGCGGAAGAAGGCGAGGGCGTCGCGGATTTCGAGGCGCTCGTAAAAGCGCGGGCCGCCGATGACGCGGTAGTTGAGGCCGAGGGTGACGAAGCGGTCCTCGAACTCGCGCATCTGGAAGGACGCGCGGACAAGAATGGCCATGTCGTTGAGATTGTGCTTCTGCCGCTGGTAGGCCTCGATGGTTTCGCCAACGGCGCGGGCCTCTTCCTCGGAATCCCAGGCGGCATGGACATGCACCTTCTCGTCGTCCTCGGCGATCTTTTCGGTGAACAGCGTCTTGCCGAAGCGGCTTTCATTGTGGGCGATGAGGTGGGAGGCGGTGCCGAGGATGTGCGCGGTGGAGCGGTAGTTGCGTTCCAGCCGGATGATCGTGGCGCCGGGGAAATCCTTGTCGAAGCGCAGGATGTTGTCGACTTCGGCCCCACGCCAGCCATAGATCGACTGGTCGTCGTCGCCGACGCAGCAGATGTTGACTTTATTTTCGCTCACGGGCTGTTCCGCGCCTGCCGGCGCGGGCCCTCCGCGGGGGCCCCGCAACGGCTCGGACGCCCGGTCGGGCTTGCGGCCTTCGGCCGTTCGCAAACCTGTTGATGTTGAAGCTCGTCCGGCATCCGGCCGCTGCGCCAGCAGCCGCAGCCACATGTATTGGGCGGTGTTGGTGTCCTGGTACTCGTCGACGAGGATGTAGCGGAAGCGCTTGTGGTATTCCTTCAACACATCCGGATTCGCGCGGAAGATGCGGATCGGGTGGCAGAGGAGATCGCCGAAGTCGCAGGCGTTCAGTGTCTTCAGCCGCTCCTGGTAAGCCTTGTAGAGCTCGCGGCCCTTGCCGTTGGCGAAGGCGCGGGCGTCGCCCTCGGCAATCTCGGCGGGGCCAAGCCCCTTGTTCTTCCAGCCGTCGATCATCTGGGCGAACTGCTTGGCCGGCCAGCGCTTGTCGTCCAGTCCTTCGGCCTGGATGAGCTGCTTGATCAGGCGCACGACGTCGTCGGTGTCGAGAATGGTGAAGTCGGATCTGAGCCCGGCAAGTTCGGCGTGGCGGCGCAGCAGCTTCACTCCAATCGAGTGGAAGGTGCCGAGCCACGGCATGCCTTCGACATTGCCTTCGCCGATCAGCAGGCCGATGCGCTGCTTCATCTCGCGCGCCGCCTTGTTAGTGAAGGTGACGGCGAGGATCTGCGACGGGAAGGCCTTGCCGGTGGCGAGGATGTGAGCGATGCGGGTGGTCAGGACGCGCGTCTTGCCGGTGCCGGCGCCGGCCAGCACCAGAACCGGACCCTCGGTGGTTTCCACCGCCAGCCGCTGCTCGGGGTTGAGCCCGTTCAGATAATCGGGCGCATTGGCATGGCCGCTGCGGGCAGCCATGGCGCGCGCAGCAATGCCCGACGGGGCCACGGGCCGCGCGTTCGGTTCATCAAAAAAAGGCATATCTTCCGAAAAGCCGGACATCTCCCCCGAATGTAGTGATTCGGCAGCGAAAGGCCAGAAGTGTCTCCGTTTTGTTCTCTGTCCAGCCGGGGGAGTTGCAAATCCGATGGCACGCCAGCCATAGCGCCGGCCCGCTCGACAGGCACGGCGGGTCGGAGAATGCAGGACGCAAATGCGCGGTTGCCCCTGGGCGCGGTTGTCGATGGGCGCGCCGCGGAGCGCACCTGTCGGAGGGGTATCATCCTGGACCAGCCGCCGGTCTGGCGGACCTGCGCTTGCGTCAGCAGCGCCTCACTGATCCGTGACTGGACCGTGCGGGCTTCTACCCTATCTTGCGCGGCGGACATGTTCCCGAAGCGGAGGAGAGCGCCATGACAAAACCGAGCCCTGCCAGCCCCGCCGTCAACAGACCCGCCATTACCCAGGCTATGATCGACGCTTATGACGAATACACGCATCTGACGCTCGACCGGCGGCGCTTCATGGAACAGTTGACCAGGCTTGCCGGATCAGGTGCGGCGGCCGCCGCAATCGCACCGCTGCTGGCGGCGAATTCAGCCCGGGCGGCGATTGTTGCCGAGGACGATTCACGCGTGACCGGCGAGGACATCAGCTATCCCGGCAGCGGTGGCGAGATGAAGGGCTATCTGGTCAAGCCGGCCGGCCAGTCCGGCAAGCTCGGCACCGTCATCGTCGTGCATGAGAACAGGGGGCTCAACCCGCATATACGCGATGTGACGCGGCGCGTGGCGCTGGAAGGCTTCGTTGCGCTCGCCCCGGATTTCCTGTCGCCGCTCGGCGGCGCGCCGGCCGACGAAGACAAGGCGCGCGAGCAGTTTTCCAAGCTCGATCCGGCGCAAACCACTGCCAATGCGGTCGCAACGGTCGCTTTCCTCAGGGGCAGCGAGGATGGCAACGGCAAGGTCGGCGCGGTCGGCTTCTGCTGGGGCGGCGCCACGGTGAACACACTGGCTGCCAATGCGCCGGATCTGGCTGCCGCTGTCGCCTATTACGGCATGCAGCCGAAGGCCGAGGATGTGCCGAAGATCAAGGCGGCGCTGCTGCTGCATTATGCCGGGCTCGACACCCGCATCAATGCCGGTATCGACGCCTTCAGGAAGGAGCTCGATGCAGCCGAAGTCGAGTACACGATCCATGTCTATGAAGGCGCCAATCATGCCTTCAACAATGACACGTCGGCGGCTCGCTACGACAAGAACGCGGCGGACCTCGCCTGGGGCCGGACGATCGCCTTCCTCAGGGAGAAGCTTGCCTGATCAGGCATTTGCCGGTTTGTGAAAAGCGACGCCGGCCACCACCAGCGCGATGCCGATGCAATCGGTGGGGCTTGGTATCTGGCGGAGCACAATGACGCCGATCAGCGTGGCGGTGACCGGCAGCAACGACAGCATCAGCGCGAAGCTCGATCGCGGCAGCCGCGACATGGCAAGCTGGTCGCAGATATAGGGGATAACCGACGAGCAGATGCCGACGCCGATGGCGGCGATGAGCAGTGGCGGCGCCGAGAAAGCCGGCAGCGCATCGGTGAAGCCGATCGGCAGCACGATGAGGAAGGCGACCGCCATGGCGGCGCCCAGGCCGGCGATGCCGTCGCCAGCGCCGGCGCGGGCAACGCGATGGCCAAGCAGGATGTAGCCGACGAACAGCGCGCCGTTGAGGAAAGCCCAGAACAGGCCAATCGGGTCGCTTGACCATTTGACGTCGATGAGCAGCAAGGTGCCGGTGACGGCAACGGCAAGGGCTGCGAGATTGCGCGGGCTTCTGACGCCGACCAGCGCAACGCCGATGGTGCCGACGAATTCGATTGCCGCGACCAGCGAGATCGGCAGGCGGTCGAGCGCCAGGTAGAAGGAGCAATTCATCACGCCGAGGCAGGCGCCGAAGGCGAGAAGCAGCAGCCGTGTCGGCCGGTCGGCGCGGGCGAAGACCGTCCACGGCCAAGTCATTGGCGCAAAGACAAGGGCGGCCGTGACGATGCGCAGCCAAGCCATGCCGAGCACGCCGACATGCGGGAAAAGCAGCACGGCGAAAGCCGGCCCGAGATAATGAAACACAGCGCTGACTCCGAACCAGACATGCGGCGGCAGCGAGGCCGCCAGCCTGCCAAAGACAGGACCGGCGAGGGCAGGGATAGCAGCTGGGGCTTGCGCTTGATCGTCCATAGGATCATTATCGCAGGCAGTTTTACCTGTTTATATGGGTAATGGCCAACCAAATAGATCATTTGTTCTCCTGAACAAAGGAGTTTTTCCTGAAACGCATTCGAAACGAAAATGTTGATCTGGATGCGGCGGATCTGAAAATCCTGCGCCTCCTGGAAAAGGATGCGCGCACCAGCACCGCCGAACTGGCGCGCTCGGTCGGCCTGTCGGCGCCGAGCGTGGCCGAGCGCATCAAGCGGCTGCAGGAGAGCGGCGTGATCGAGGCCTACACTGTTCGGATAAACCCGGCCGCGCTCGGCATGAAGCTGTCGGCATGGCTGCGGATCAGGCCGGTGCCCGGGCAGTTGGCTGCGGTCGCCGAGATCATCCGCGACTTGCCGGAAATCGCCCAGTGCGATCGGGTGACCGGCGAGGACTGTTTCATCGCGCTGGCGCATGTCGGCTCGGTGGCCGAGCTCGAACGGGTGATCGACCGCATCATTCCGTTTGCGATGACCAACACCGCAATCATCCAGTCGTCGCCGGTGGTGGCGCGTTCACCGCTTGCGGCAGTGTTCGTCAATACATCAGCTTAACTGGAAAAAGTCGCGCCGCCCCTCATCGCCCTGCCGGGCACTTCTCCCCGTATAGTGACGGGGAGAAGGACGCTGTCATCAATGGTTTCGCCAATTTGCGGGCGTTGCTGAAAGAGCGCCGAGGCTGCGGCAAGCTCCCTTCTCCCCGTCTCTATACGGGGAGAAGGGAGCGGCAGCCGGATGAGGGGCGGCGCAAACGCCCCAGAAAAATGCGACCGGAGGACGAGACCATTTCTTTCCGCACCGATCAGGCGTGGCCGCGCTTCATCCGTGCTTGCTTCAGGATGGCGCGCCAGCGGATCATGGCGAAAGGGATCGGCTCGTTGTTGTTGGCGATGGAAAAAATTTCGTAGTTGAGGTTCTTCAGCGAGCGCCAGAAATCATAGTCGCTGATGCGTGGGTCGGCCGCCAGCCTGTCCGCCTCGACCTTGATGTCGGTTTTCATGCAATTTCCCCGAACCGCTTCAGCCCCCGCCGCTCGTGCGGACGGTTTTCGAACGCCGCGCTGAGTCGTTCAACGCCTCAATTCGGCTTGTTCACGTTAAAACCCTGGTAAGGTTAACGGCGCTCTGACTGCGGCTCAAGCGTCTTGCGACGAATACCGATCGAACGGCCGGCGCGCTCAGGCATCGGCAGCGCCGCATGGGCGGCGCGCATGACTTCGACCTTGGCCAGGACATCGGCCGGGAAGGGCGCCACCTTCGGTCCGGACATGTCGACATGCAGCGACAATGATTCGGACGTGGCGGCGAGCCAGCCGTCGACATGACGGATTTCCTGGTAGGCTCTCAGCCGCTTGTCATCATGGTCGAGGAGTTGGAACGAGACATCGACCTTGTGGTCGAGATGCAGCTCCCTGACATAGCAGACATGGACTTCCGCCGTGTAGATGGTCAGCCGGCGCTGCTTCGCGTAATCCAGCCCCATCCCCATCATTTCGAACGCTTCGTCGGAACAGCGGTCGAACAGCACGTTGTAATAGGCCATATTGAGATGGCCGTTATAGTCGATCCAGTCTTTTTCGATGGCCATGGGAGCAGAGGCGAAGGGGACGGCGGTGGACATCGAAACTTCCTTCTGGCTGGACAGGACGTGGTTGGTGAGACTACCCATCCATAAGTCCATATCAAGGGTGGACACTGGTCCATTCGCGGAGGAATAGATGGCTCTGAGCGACCTCAATCCGGTCGAGCGCAACGAGGAAGGAATCGCCGCGGTGCTCGGCATCCTCAAGCAGCGGCTCGGCGAGCGGTTCCAGACCGGGCAGGCGATCCGCGCCCAGCACGCGCATACCACCACCTACATTCCAACCCAGGCGCCGGACGGCGTGGCATTTCCGGAGACGACGGCGGAGGTGCAGGAGATCGTGTCGGCCTGCGCCGCGCACCGCGTGCCGGTGATCGCCTTCGGCGTCGGCTCCTCGCTGGAGGGCCACACCAACGCGCCGGGCGGCGGGATCTCTGTCGATACGTCGCGGATGAACCGCATCCTCGCGGTCAACCCGCAGGATCTCGACTGCACGGTTGAGCCCGGTGTGACGCGCGAGGATCTCAACCGGCACCTGCGCGACACCGGCCTGTTCTTTCCGATCGATCCGGGCGCCAATGCATCGCTCGGCGGCATGGCGGCGACGCGGGCGTCGGGCACCAATGCCGTGCGTTACGGCACGATGCGCGAGAATGTATTGTCGCTGACGGCGGTGATGGCCGACGGCGAAACGGTGACGACCGGCAAGCGCGCAAAAAAGAGCTCGGCCGGCTACGATCTGACGCGGCTGCTGATCGGCTCCGAAGGCACGCTCGGCATCATCACCGAGCTGACGCTTAAGCTGCAGGGCATTCCGCAGGCGATTTCCGGCGGCGTCTGTCCGTTTTCCAGCGTGGAGGCGGCCTGCAACGCGGTGATCGCGACAATCCAGATGGGCATTCCGGTGGCGCGCATCGAACTGGTCAATGCGCTGCAGATGCGGGCGATGAAGAGCTATTCGAAACTCGACTATCCCGAAAGCCCGTGCCTGTTCGTCGAATTCCATGGCAGTGATGCCGGCGTTGCCGAGCAAGCCGAAACCTTCGGCACGATCGCCGAAGAATATGGCGGCGGACCATTCCTGTGGACCAGCGTCGCCGAGGAGCGGACGAAGCTGTGGAAGGCCAGGCACGACGCCTATTGGTCGTCGCTGACGCTGCGGCCGGGCGCCAAGGGGCTGTCGACCGACGTCTGCGTGCCGATCTCGCGCTTTGCCGAATGCGTCACGCAAACCGAGGCCGACATCGCCGAGATGGGGCTGATCGCGCCGATCGTCGGCCATGCCGGTGACGGCAATTTCCACGTGCTGGTGCTGATGGACGCGGACGATCCGAAAGAAATCGAGCAGACGGAAGAGTTTGTCGCCCGGCTGAACATGCGGGCGATCGGCATGGATGGAACCTGCACCGGCGAGCACGGCATCGGACAAGGCAAGATCGGCTTCCTGCGCCATGAACTCGGCCACAGCGTCGACATCATGCGCACGATCAAGCAGGCGCTCGATCCCCTTGATATCATGAACCCTGGGAAGATATTGCCCGCCGACTAGAGCCTTTGCTCTTGGGGCGATCGATTTGCCTCTTTATCGACACGCTGATGCGGCTAGAGTGCGGCTGATTTTCAATCAACTGCTTGGGGGTTGATGCTCGCACGCTTGTTCGTGATCTTCGGTGGCTTTTTCGTGCTGGTGCTGTGTGCGGCGCTGGTGGTGCCGTATTTTATCGACTGGACGGGCTACCGGGCCGATTTCGAGCGCGAGGCGAGCGCCATTCTGGGCCGCAAGGTCACCGTTCAGGGCGATGCAACGGCGAAATTGCTGCCGTTTCCCTCGGTGACCTTCTCGAATGTCACTGTCGCCGGCGGCCCCGGCGGCCGGCCGGCAATGACCGTCGAGACCTTTTCGATGGATGCCGAACTGGCGCCCTTCCTGAGCGGCGAGGTGCTGATCTTCGACATGCGGCTGGTGCGGCCGAAGGCAACGATCGACATTGCCGCCGACGGCACGGTCGACTGGGCGATACGCCCGTCCTCGCCCTACGATCCCAGCCAGATCTCGATCGAGAAGCTGACGGTGACCGACGGAGAGATCGCGCTGCGCCATGCCGCCGGCGGCCGCAGCCATCTTCTTTCCGAGATCAATTCGACAATTTCTGCCAGATCGCTGGCCGGACCCTGGCGGATGGATGGATCGCTGCGGCTCGACGGCCTGCTCAGCACGGTCGTCGTCTCCACCGGCAAGGCTAGTGGCGACGGACAGTTGCGGCTCAGGCTCAAGGCCGATCCAGACGCCTATCCGCTGGTCATCGAAGCGGATGGCAATGCCGGCATTGTCGATGGGGCCGCGATCTATTCGGGCCAGTTCAAGGTCACGAGTTCTGACAAGAATGGCGCCGACAAGCGTTTGGCGCAGCTTGACGGCACCGACGGTGAGAAGGCCAGCGCCGGCAAGCCGGAACCGGGGTTCAGGCTGAACGGCAAGTTCTCGCTCGACCACCGGAAGCTTGGCGTCGACGAATTCCGCTTCGAGACCGGGCCACTCGACAATCCCTACACCGCCGACGGCAAGGCTGCCGTCGACCTTGGGCCGAACCCTCGCTTTTCAATCGAGGCCGATGGCGCTCAGGTGCAGTTCGATGAAGCCGTCGGCGCCGCGACCGGACTGACGCTGTCAGAGCGCGTCGCGGCGTTGGAGCAGGCGCTGCTCGCCCTGCCCAAGCCGACCATACCGGGCACCGTCGAGGTGAAGCTGCCGGCGGTGGTGGCCGGCGACACGACGGTTCGTGACGTGCGCCTTTCCGCCGAGCCGGCCGATGCCGGCTGGTCGGTGAAGTCGCTGGGCGCGACGCTCCCGGGCCGCGCCAGGCTGGAAGCAAACGGCATGCTCAGTCTCGAGGATCAGTTCGGCTTCAGCGGTTCGCTGCTTCTGGCCGTGGGGCAGCCTTCCGGCTTCGCCGCCTGGCTGTCGAAGGATGTCGACGAGGCGATCCGCCGGCTTCCGGCCGCCGGCTTCAAGGCCAAGGTCGACCTGACCGGTAACCGCCAGGCCTTCAGCGACCTCGAACTCGTTCTCGGCAAGGCGAAATTTTCCGGCCGCATCGATTCCAGCCAGGGCGAAGACGCCAGGCCGTCGGTTCTGATGCGGCTCGACGGCGGCGAGCTCGACGTCGACGGGCTCGCCGCCTTCGCCTCGATCTTCATCAGCGACAAGGGCACCAACCGATTTTCCGACCGCGACCTCGATTTCCAGATCAAGGCCGGGCCGGTCAGCGCCGGCGGACTGACCGCCGATACGGTCGATACGGCGCTCAGGCTGCGCGACGGGCTGCTTGAAATCGACCGTCTCTCGGTCGGCGGACTTGCCGGCGCCTCGATCAGCGCCACCGGCCGGATCAAGGATTTCCCAGCGAGCCCGACCGGCAAGCTCGATGCCTCGGTGGTCGCCGTCGATCTCAAGCCGTTGGTCGATGTCGCGGCGAAGCACTATCCCGACAATGCCGTGCTGAAAGGGCTGGCGGGGCGTGTCGCCGCCTATCCCGAGCTGTTGCAGAATGCGCGCATCGATCTGGTGACAAGTGCCGCCGCCAATGGCGACGGCACGACGGGACTGGCGGTCAGCGCGCAAGGCAGGGCAGGCGGCTCGGCGTTTTCAGCATCGCTGTCCGGCAAAGGACTGGCCGATCGGCTTCTCGAGGCGCCGGTGTCGGTGACCCTCAACGCCAGGAATACCGACGCCACCGCGCTTCTGGCGCTTTACGGCCTGCCGGCGCTGCCGCTCGGCATGCTTGGCGAGGCGACCACTGATGTTTCGGCGAAAGGCACGCTTGGCGGCGGCATGGCGACGAGCTTCAACCTGACCGGCGACGATTTCAAAGCCGGTTTCGACGGGACGATCGCCAGCGCGCCACAAGGCGCCACCGCCAAGGGCAAGATCAGCCTGGAAGCCGCCGACATCGAGCCGTGGCTGATGACGACAGGCGTCGGACTGCCGGGCCTGGGGACAGGCATGTCGACTTGGCTTGCGGCCGACGCCGACTTCGGCAACGGCCTTCTGGTGCTGTCCAGCCTCAGCGGCGCCATCAACGAGGCTGCGGTTTCCGGTGACCTCAATGTCGGCATCACCGACGGGCTGCCGCATCTTGCCGGCGCGCTGGCGCTCGATGATCTGGATCTCGACCCGATGGCGATGGCACTGTTTGGCGACCAGGCCTTTCTGGGCTCCGGCAAGGCTTGGCCGGCCGCCCCATTCAGCCAGAAACCCATCCTGCCGTTCACCGCTGAACTCGACCTGACCACGGCGTCGCTGGTCGCCGGCCCGTTGGCCACGGCCTATGACGCGGCGCTTTCGCTGAAGCTCGACCACGAAGGCATCCGCGTTTCCGACCTCAAGGCAAAGTTCGCCGGCGGCGCGCTTTCCGGACTGTTCGAGCTGAAGAACAATGACGGCACTGGGTTTTTCTCCGGCCAGCTGAAACTTGCCGGCGCCGATCTGGCCACCGTGCTGCCCGAGACTGGCATCAGCGGAACCGGCGATTTCTCGGCGGCGCTCTCGACCAGTGGCAAATCGGTCGATGCGATGGTTGCGGCGCTGTCCGGTTCCGGCACGGCGGCGCTGAAAGGTTTGACCATTGCCGGCGTCAATCCCGACGCCTTTGGCGCCTTCATCGCCAAGGCTGACGCCATTGGGCGCGATATCGACGCGGCCAAGACCGCCGGCTTCGCGCCGCAGATCGCCGCGGATGGCAGTTTTCCGGCTGGGGATGCCGACATCGCCTTCACAATCGCCGGTGGCACGCTGAGGGCGCCGCCGGTCAATCTTGAAAATCCGGCGGCGACGCTGTCGGCCGACATCACGGCGGACCTGAAGGCCAGCATGGTCGCTGCCATTGGTTCGATCACTTATCGGCCGGGCGACGAAGCGCTGGTCGGCTCCGATCCGACCGTGAATTTCAGCGTCGACGGGCCGTTCGGCGCCGCGAAGCGGCGATTCGACAGTGAGCCGCTGGCGCAGTTCCTGACCCAGCGCGCGCTGGAAAAGGAGCAGCAGCGGGTCGAGGCGATGCAGGCGGCGCTGCTTGAAAAACAGCGGTTGCGGCGCGAGGTGCGTTACTACGCGGCCCTGCAAGCCGAGCGCGACAGGGCAGCCGAAGAATTGCGCAAGCAGCAGGAGGCGGCGCGGCTGAAAGCCGAGGCAGATGCCAGGGCGAAAGCCGAAGCCGAGGCAAGAGCTCAAGCCGATGCGGAGGCGAAAGCCAAGGCGGATGCGCAGGCGAGGGCTGAAGCCGAGGCTAAAGCCAAGGCCGAGGCGAAGGCGAAGGCGAAGGCTGAAGAGGAGGTCAAAGCCAAGGCGGATGCCGAGGCCAAGGCTAAGGCGGATGCCGAAGCGAGAGCCAGGGCGGCGCAACAAGCGGCGGACGAGGCAGCGAAGGCCGAAGAACAGCGACGCCGGAAAGCGGAAGAGGCGAGGCGGACGGAAGAGGCGAGGCGGATCGCTGCGGAACAAAAGGCAAAGCTCGACGCCGAGCGCAGGGCCGCCGCTGAGCAGGCGCGTCAGCCGCCGGCCAATGACAACCCGCCGCCATCAGGACCCGCACCAAAACCCACGCTTGAACCCTCGTCGATCGACAAGCTGCTGAAGTCGCTGGGCGGCGGATAGCTCGCCTAGACATCCGAACTAGACCGGATTCATTCCTCGCTTCGCCCAATCCAGGACGTAGAGCCTGAGCGCCGAGGACAGGTTGGCATCGCGCGGCCGGGCCTCGTCGATTTCGGCGACGAGGGCGGCGAGAGTCAGTTTGCGCGCGGCGGCGATGGCGACGAGATCGTCGAAAAACGGCTTTTCGAGCGAATAGCTGGTGCGATGGCCGCGAATGGTCACCGAGCGTTTCTCGACCGGGCTCACCGGACCTGACTCATTTCACTTCAAGCATCGGACTTATCCGAAAACGGCGCCACATTTTTCGGTCTGACAGCCGCGGAATCCGCATCGCCCGAGGGTTCGCGGCGATGGCCGGCGACAAATTTTTCTGCCTTGTCGGCGATCGAACGGTCACGCTCCCGGTCGGCCTTGGAGCGGCCGTGCAGCGTCCGGTTCTGTTCGGCCAGGCGCTCCTGCTCGGCTCGTGCCTTCTGCTTGCGGGCCTGGCGGAGGTTGACGATGTCGGCCATGTCGCGCGGCCCGTCGGATCACTTCTTGCGGAAGGCGTCGAGCGACACCACTTCGGCGCCCTTGGCGGCGGCGTCGGCTGCGGCAGGCTTCTTTTCGGCCTCAGCGGTCTTCTTCTTCTCGGGCTTTTTCTCGGCGACGACGGCCAGCGGTTCGGAAGCGGGCTTGCCGGCCAATTCCCCTTCTGCCGAGGTCTCCGTCTTCACGTCGAATTCGAGCTCGAAATTGACGGAAGGGTCGTAAAAGCCGCGCACGGCCGAGAACGGGATTTCCAGCTTTTCCGGCACGTCGGAGAAAGACAGCCCGACCTCGAAGCCGGTGTCGGTCACCTTCAGGTCCCAATACTGGAACTGGATGACGATGGTCATCTGTTCAGGATAGCGCTCGCGCAAGCGGGAAGACACGCGCACGCCGGGGGCGCCGGTCAGGAAAGTGATGAAGAAATGATGGTTGCCGGGGAGGCCGGTGCGCGCGACTTCGGCCAGGACCTTGCGCATGACGCCGCGCAGTGCCTCCTGGGCCAGAATGTCGTAGCGAATGTGGTCGTCGGCCATGTCGCTGTCGGGTTCCGTTGAATCGTCCGCATAGCTGTAATCAAGCTTGAGCGCGGCGTAAACCGGATATAGATGCCGGCAGCACAGATGCGAGAGGACATGCCTCAGATTTGATCGCTTAGGCGCCAGCGAGCGCGCTGCGCTTTTGCGCATCGGCCGCCGGCTGCCGCTTGGCGAAGGCGCGCAGGAAGGTGCGCACGCCATGTGTCGCGGATTGCAGCACTTCATCATCGGTCGGCGTGCCGCCGAGCATGAAGGTCGTCTGCAATTCGGCATTGGCGAGGGCCTGGAACTGGCGCGCCGCGACATCGGGGTCCTCGATGTCGAGGAAACCGGCATGGGCGAGGCGGGCGAAACGGGCGGCGATCGCCGGCCATGTCCTGCCCGGTCCCTGTTCGCGCCATTCGGCAAACAGCTCGGGATAGCGCTCGCCCTCGGTCTGGATCAGCTTGCGCAGGAACTTTCCGTCGCGGCTGCAGATACAGTTGCGGGTCATGCGCACGGCGAAGGCGATCAGATCGGCCTCGAGATCCTTCGGCTGGTCGGGAAAGGTTGAAATGGTGGCGAAGATGCCGGCATTGCAGCGCTCGGTGAGGTCGCGGACGATGGCGACGAAGAGTTTCTCCTTGTCGCCATGGTGGTTGTAGATCGTCTGGCGCGAAACGCCGGCCTCGGCGGCAATCATGTCGATATTGGCGCCGGCGAAGCTTTCGCGGCAGAACACCTCGCCGGCAGCGTCCATGATCGAGGCGCGCTTTGCCTCATGGCCGCGTGGCGGGATGCTGTCAGGAGAAACGTCGTGCTTCATGAAAACTATATAGAAGTGATTGACGAATTAGACAAGAGTGTCTAAATTTATGGACTTAGCTTTAGAGGAATTCCCTCCGCAGGAATTCCACGGGATGGGACGTCCCAGGATTACACGCCGGTCGGCAAACCAGATTGAAAGAAGCCCGCTATCATGAATCCCCAATTCCTCCGCATCGCGGTTGTGCTCGGCCTGTTGTCGGCCATCGGTCCGTTCGCCATCGACATGTATCTTCCGGCGCTGCCTTCGATCGGCGCAGATCTGCAGGCCAGCACCGCTGCCGTGCAGATGAGCTTGCTGATCTTCTTTCTGTCCATGGGTTTTGGCCAGATCGTCGTCGGACCGATCTCCGACATGGTCGGGCGCAAGCTGCCGCTCTATGGCGGCCTCGCCCTGTTCATGGTCGGCGGCATCGGCTCGGCGCTGGCGCCCTCAGTCGAATGGCTGATCGCCTTCCGTTTCCTGCAAGGGCTCGGCGCCAGTGCAGGCATGGCGGTGCCGCGCGCCATCGTGCGTGATCTGCACACCGGCACCGAAGCTGCCAAGCTGATGTCACTCCTGATGCTGGTGTTTTCGGTGTCGCCGATCCTGGCGCCGCTGACCGGCAGCGTCATTATCGAGAATTTCGGCTGGCGTGCCGTGTTCTGGACGGTGACGGGTGGGGCGGTGCTCGCCACCATCCTGCTGGCGACCTCGCTCAAGGAGACGCGGCCGGTCGAAGCGCGTGCAGGCAGTTCGTTCGGCACTGCGCTGTCGGCCTACCGCTTCCTGATCGGCGACCGCAACTTCCTTGGCCTGGCGGCCATCGGCGGCTTCGGGCTGGCGAGCTTCTTCGTCTATCTGTCGAGTTCCTCCTTCATCCTGATAGAGCACTACGGGCTGTCGCCGTCGGTCTACAGCGTGTTCTTCTCGATCAACGCGGTCGCCTTCATCGGCATGTCGCAATTGACGGGAACGCTGTCCGAAAGGTTCGGGCTGAGGCCGGTGGTGCGGTTCGCGGTGGCCGGCTATGCGACGACGATGGTGGTGCTGTTTGCGGTGATGGCGTCCGGCGTCGACCGGCTCGACGTCATGGCGGCGCTGCTGTTCGTCGGCTACGGGTTTCTCGGCCTGGTGATCCCTGCGACTTCGGTGCTGGCCATGGAGGAGCATGGCGCGATCGCCGGCACCGCCTCGGCGCTGATGGGCACCCTGCACTTCGCCATCGGCGCGGTCGCCATGGGCATCGCCGGGGTGTTCTTCGACGGCACGCCGCTGCCTATGGCGGCCGGCATCATGCTTTGCGCGGTGATCTCGTTCACGCTGGCTAAGGTGACGCTCGGCCGCGGACGGCAGGTTGTCGAAGCGCCGGCAGAATAGATGCTTTCCAGTGAGAGCAATGAAAAAGGCCGGGTCAGTCCCGGCCTTTTTCACGTCTGGGCGCGGCGCCGCGGCCAGCAAGCCTGCTGCCGTCACAGTATCGAGGTGAGATGGGGATCGGAGGGAAAGTTGGAATCGAAGCAGGAGAAGTGGAGGTTTCTGTTGCCAGGTACCTCCGAACCCCGCCTAGAAGTGCGAACCACTAGGGCTTGATTTGAAGCTATCGCACCGCTTACGCGGCGAGACGTGCTTCCGCATAGTTGTCGTTGGCAACTATAAGTTCAGCCCGATAACGGTGGTACAATGCCGGGCAAAAGTACGATCTTTACACCTTCGTCGATCCTATTTCGCCCCCAGCAAAAGCCGCTCTTCGCAGAGCGGTTTTTGGTGGAGGCGCCGGGTACCGCCCCCGGGTCCGAACGGCTTATTTCATCGCCTGTTTATCGCCATAGTCGGTCGAGCCGACGAAACAGATATAGGGACCGATCGTGAAAAATGAAAGGCCTCAATGATGCTTTGTCCGCTGTGTCAAACAGCATCGCCAAAGGCTTGACTTGTCAACGCTCTCAACCGAAGCTTCGCGGCGGTGAGGAGTTACCGACTAGCGCACATTTTGCGGCAGCGCGCCACAACCCTCATCGACTGGATCCCGTGGCGCCGACGAGGGGAAAATTCGATGGCCGATTATCTCGCAGACGTGAAGAAGTACGATGCCGCGGCGGATGCCGACGCGGTCGCCAAGGTCGTTAAGCATTTGGGCATTGCGCTCAGGAATCGGGATTCCTCGCTGGTCTCCTGCACGGATCCCGACGAACTCGGTCGCGTCAAGGCCAGCTGGGTTGCCAAAAAGCTCGGCGTCGACGACGGCAGCAAGGCGGACGCCGCCATCGAAACGACCTGCAAGGCGATGGAGGCCGACAACACCAAGAGCCGCGTGACCTTTTATTACCTGGTCGCCAAGGAGCTGGGCAAGCTCGCCAGCCTCTGAGGATTATCCTGCATCAGGCAATCCTGCATCAGGCGGAATGCTGGCGCGATTTCCGCGCCGGCTATTATGCAGTCGCCTGCTCGGACATTCTGCACTTTGACATATTCGGCCGGCAGCCAGTCGGTTATGATTGCCTAACCCGAATCGAGCCCCCGAATAGCCGATGCGCCAATATCTGGACCTCCTGAAGCACGTTCTGGAAAACGGCGCCGATCGTGGTGACCGCACCGGCACCGGAACGCGCTCGGTGTTCGGCTACCAGATGCGCTTCGACCTCGCGCGCGGCTTTCCGGTCACCACCACCAAGAAGCTTCACCTGAAGTCGATCGTGCATGAACTTCTGTGGTTCCTGGCCGGCGACACCAATATCAAATATCTCAACGACCACGGCGTCTCGATCTGGGACGAATGGGCCGACGAGAATGGCGACCTCGGCCCGGTCTACGGCAAGCAATGGCGCTCCTGGCCGGACGGCCATGGCGGCACCATCGACCAGATTGCCAATCTCTTGAGGGAGATACGCAAGAATCCTAATTCCCGACGGCTGATCGTTTCGGCGTGGAACCCGACCGAAGTGGAAGCCATGGCGCTGCCACCCTGTCATTGCTTGTTCCAGTTCTATGTCTCGGAAGGCAGGCTCTCCTGCCAGCTCTACCAGCGTTCCGCCGATATCTTTCTCGGCGTGCCGTTCAACATCGCTTCCTATGCACTGCTCACACTGATGGTGGCGCAGGTCACGGGGCTGAAGCCCGGCGATTTCGTCCATACGCTGGGTGACGCGCATCTTTACGCAAACCATTTCGAGCAGGCGCGCGAACAGTTGCAGCGCACGCCCAAGGCGCTGCCGACGCTATGGATCAATCCGGAGGTGAAGGACCTTTTTGCCTTCCACTTCGAAGATTTCCGGCTGGAAAACTACCTCGCCGATGCGACGATCAAGGCGCCCATCGCGGTGTGAGCCGCAACATCGGGCTTTTTGCTTTGTCTCAAATTGCTCGCCGGTGCTGTGTCGTCCGCCCGCGAGCGGTGGCGGTGCCATGCAATGCCGTCGGCGGGCCATTGGGCCAAAGTCTGGCAAAAAACCTTCTCTTGTTATATTCAGGCGGATATATCGACTGGCAGGGTCGCGCCGATCGGATTTCAAGCCCCGGGAGAGTTTCATGCTGGTGCGCAACGGTTTTGGATTGAAGGCGGCCGCCATTGGCGGTCTTGCGATATTGATCGCCGCCATGCCGGTTGCCCATGCCGATGACGGGCTGATCGTCTTTGCCGCCGCAAGCATGAAGAACGCACTGGATGCAGTGAACACCGCCTGCGCCGCCGATGTCGGCGAGGCGGCGACCATTTCCTATGCGGCAAGCTCCGCATTGGCCAAGCAGATCGAGGGCGGCGCGCCGGCCGATGTCTTCATCTCGGCCGACCGCGACTGGATGAACTATCTGTCCGACAAGAAGCTGACCAAGCCTGATACCGAAGTGAAGTTGCTCGGCAACCAGATCGTGCTGGTGGCGCCGATGAATTCGACGGTCGAAACCAGGATCGAAAAGGGTTTTGATCTTGCCGGACTGATCGGTGACGGCAGGCTTGCGATGGGCGATTTCAAGGCTGTGCCGGCCGGCAAATATGGCAAGGCGGCGCTTGAATCGCTCGGCGTCTGGTCCTCGGTCGAAGACAAGTTGGCACAGGCCGAGAATGTGCGCGCAGCGCTCAAGCTGGTCTCCACAGGTGAGGCAGCGCTCGGCATCGTCTACGCCACCGACGCGCATGCCGAGCCCGGCGTCAAGGTGATCGGCACCTTCCCGCAGGATTCGCACCCGCCGATCGTCTACCCGGTTGCCCAGATCGCGGATTCGAAGGACAAGCATGCGTCGGCATTCCTAAAGTGCCTGCAATCCGCCAAGGCAGGCGACCTCTTCAAGGCGCAAGGTTTTACGGTCCTCACGCCGAGCAACTGAGGCACGCCAAAAGATGGATTGGTTGCTGGACCTCACTCCCGACGAATGGAACGCGGTCCGGCTGTCGATCAAGGTGGCGACAGTGGCGATGGTCGCCAGCCTGCCGCCCGGCATATTGATCGCGCTTGTGCTTGCCCGTGGCCAATTTTGGGGCAAGACGCTGCTCAACGGGCTGGTGCATCTGCCGTTGATCCTGCCGCCGGTGGTTATCGGCTATCTGCTGCTGCTCTCCTTCGGCAGGCGCGGCCCGGTCGGGGCGTTTCTGGCCGAGCATTTCGGCATTGTCTTCTCCTTTCGCTGGACGGGTGCCGCATTGGCCTGCGCTGTCATGGGCTTTCCCCTGATGGTGCGGGCGATCCGGCTGTCGATCGAGGCGGTGGACCGCAGAATCGAGGCGGCGGCCGGGACGCTTGGCGCCAATCCGTTGTGGGTGTTCGGGACGATCACGCTGCCGCTGATCCTGCCCGGCCTGATTACCGGCGCGATCCTGTCTTTCGCCAAGGCGATGGGCGAATTCGGCGCAACGATCACTTTCGTTTCCAACATCCCCAACCAGACGCAGACGCTGCCGTCGGCGATCTACACGTTCACGCAGGTGCCGGGCGGCGATGCCGGCGCGCTCAGGCTGACGCTGATCTCGATCGTCATCTCGATGGCAGCACTTGTCGCATCGGAGGTGCTGGCGCGGCGCGTCGGCAGGCGGATGGATATCGAATGACGGTCGTCGTCGACATCAGCCATCGGCTCGGCGACTTCGAGGTCGACGCCCACTTCGAGAGCGCCGGGCGGCTGACCGCGCTGTTCGGGCCCTCGGGCTCCGGCAAGACGACGCTGATCAACATGATTGCGGGCCTGATCCGGCCGGACAAGGGGCGGATCGAGGCCGACGGCCGCGTGCTGGTCGATACGGATACGGGTCGGTTCGTGCCGAAGCACAAGCGCCGCATCGGCATGGTGTTCCAGGACGCGCGGCTGTTTCCGCATATGAGCGTGGCCAGCAATCTGCGCTACGGCCGCTGGTTCACGCCGACGGCCGAACGCTATGCGGACATCAATGCGGTGGTCGACCTTCTCGGCATCGGTGCTTTGCTCGACCGGCGGCCGGCAAAGCTTTCCGGCGGCGAGAAACAGCGCGTGGCGATCGGCCGGGCGCTGCTCGCCAGCCCGAAACTGTTGCTGATGGACGAGCCGCTGGCTTCGCTCGACGAGGCCCGCAAGGCAGAAATCCTGCCTTATATCGAGCGGCTGCGCGACGAGACGAAAATTCCGATCGTCTATGTCAGCCATTCGGTCTCAGAGGTCGCGCGGCTGGCAAGCGACGTCGTTGTGCTGGCGCAAGGCAAAGTCGCTGCTTGCGGCCCGACCGGGGCGATCATGCAGCGGCTCGACCTGTTGCCGGCGGAGGAGCGCGGCGAGGGCGGCGCGGTGCTGGATACCGCGGTGCTGCGCCACGACGATGTCTTTGGCATGACCGTGCTCGGCTCGGTGGCGGGCGAGATCCGCGTGCCGCTTCTGGCAGTGCCGGTCGGCGCGCCGATGCGCGTTCGCATCCGTGCCCGCGATGTGATGATCGCCACCGAACAGCCGACGGGTCTCAGCGCGCTCAACATCCTGCAGGGCACGATCGTGACGATGGCGCCGGGCGAGGGCCCCGCGGTCGAGATCGGCATCGACTGCCATGGCGCAACCGTGCTTGCCCGGATCACCGAGCAATCGCGACAGACGCTGAAACTCCGGCTTGGTCGAGAGGTCTACGCGGTGGTCAAGACGGTTAGCTTCGACCCGGCGAATATGAGCGCCGGCCTGCCAGTCGAGGCGGATGGATGACCCGCGGATGATGGTCGCTATATCATTTTGGAATAGCGGTAGCGCCGAAGAGCTTCTAGGATGGATGGCGGGACTGCGGAGGAGAGAATGCCGTCGCTGAGCTTGCGGATAAATCTCGATCCAGAAGGGCGCATCGGGCCGGGCAAGATCGAGCTTCTGGAGCAGATCGCCGCCTTCGGCTCGATCTCGGCGGCGGCGCGCGGCATGGAAATGTCCTACAAACACGCCTGGGATCTGGTCGAGGACATGAACCGGGTGTTCGGCAAGCCGCTGGTCGCGGCGCAGACCGGTGGCAAAAAGGGCGGCGGCGCCCAGTTGACTCCGGCGGGGCTTGCGGTGGTCAGCCGCTTTCGCGCCATCGAACGGGCAGCGGCTTCCGCGGCGGCGGCGCATTTGGAAGCTTTACAGGCGGAGATCGATGCCGGGTGAGGTCGGTGGAACCTGTATTGGCGGAGCCTACTCCTCCGGCTCGCCGGGCTTGCGCAGCAGATAAGTGTCCATGATCCAGCCTTTTTTCCGACGCGCCTCGTCGCGGGTCCTGACGATCTCGTCGCCGACGTCGCCAAGGCGGCCGGAAATGAGGATCTCGTCGGGCGTGCCGAGATAAGCGCCCCAGTGGATAAGGAGGTCGTTGTCGTCCAGCGTGTTGAAGGCGCATTTGCCGTCCAGCATGACGACGGTGCTGCCGGCATTGTCGGGCAAGCCTTCCTCGGTGAGCCGGCGGCCGGTGGTGATCTGAACCGCATCGCCGATGCGGTTCAGCGCCATCTTGTGGCTGGCGGCGAGCGCCTGGACGGCAGTGATGCCGGGGATCACCTCGAGCTCGAACGCGACATTGCCTCTCATGCGCACCCGCTCCAGGATGCGCAGCGCGCTGTCGTAGAGCGAGGGATCGCCCCAGATCAGGAAGGCGCCGCAGCCATCTTGCGAAAGCTCGTCGCGGATCAGGCTTTCATAGATCGCGGCGATCGCCTCGTGCCAGTCATCGACGGTCGAGCGATAGGAGGGCGTTGGCTCGGCCCGCACCGGCACGTCGAATTCGACCCGGCGCGAGTTTGGATTGGTGACGAACCGGTCGCAGATCTGGCGGCGCAGTTCTGCGAGATCGTTCTTTCTGGCGCCCTTGTCGGGAATGAACAGCACGTCGGCGCGGTTCAGGCCGTCGACCGCCTGCACGGTCATGTGGTCGGGATTGCCGGCGCCGATGCCGATGACGAGAAACTTGCGCATGGGCGATCTCCTGCCCGATCGGAACGTCGCTGTCCAGACTGGCCGGCAGGTGGACATGGCATGTGCGCAAGCGCGGAAGGGCTTTGAAACTCCACATTGAAACGGCTAGAGCGACGTGCGTCCACTTGGACGCACAAAGTACGCTCTTGCACCTTGAATCGTCGCATCGTGCTTTCCGAAAATCGATTCCGATTTTCGGGCCGATGCGATAGAGCGACGTGCGTCCAC
>NZ_AZUX01000018.1:0-155731 GCF_000513915.1 Mesorhizobium sp. WSM2561 | reverse complement strand
ATGACGATCGTGGCATCGTCGATCTGTGACGCCGCCCATTTGGCGTAGACCACGGCCTCATCGGTCTTCTTGTCGTCCGCAATCTCCGAAATCACCGACCGAACCACGGCTTCGCGCTGCGGCAGGACAGGGCCGTTCTCGGCAATGATGGCGATGATCAGCGTCGCGGCCGCCACGACCGGATCGTCGATCGCCGTCAGCGGTGAGAGCGCCGCCTGCTTGCGCAACCTCTTGCGCCGAATGTTGCCTTGTACCCGCCCGACGACGTCCGCGACCTCGCGCGCCGCATCGTTCATGGCCCTCATCCGATACCACCAGAACGCCGCCACTCCCAACAGCCCAATTGCAGCAATCAGTATATGCATGCCCGAAATCCCCCAACCGCAGCGACGATAGGAGAAGTGCTGTCTCGCTTCAACACGCAAAAGTTGCGCCCGCCGAAGAAATCGATTCCGCCGGACGCAACCGGAATAATGTTCAGGATCCCGGTACGTTGTAGATCGCCCTGACCTCGATCGTGCCGATTTCGGCCAGCGGGATGCCGCCGGCAATCTCCAGCGCCTCGTCGATATCCCCCGCCTCGATCATGACGAAGCCGAGCAATTGCTCCTTGGTCTCGGCGAAGGGACCATCGGTGATCAGCCGCTTGCCCTTGCGCCGGCGCACGGTTTTCGCGGTTTTTACCGATTGCAGCGCCTGCGCGATAATCAGCCGGCCGCTTTGCTCCACCGATTTGTCATAGGCGAGCGAGTCCGTGTCGAGCCTAGCCAGCCTCTCCTGGCTCATTGCGTAAAGGTCTTTTTCCTGGCCATAGACCAGGCAAACATATTTCATCTTTCATCTCCTTGTTGGGACGAACCGTTGGCGACCAAGGTCCCAGCCGGGCTTTTGACCGCCGCATGATCGAGAAGGGATACCGCAACCCCTATCATGGCGACCGCAGCAAGCAGTCGACCGAAACCGCAAGGCTGCCGATCCAACCAGTCGGCTTCCCATTCAGCCGCCTTTCGGCAGGTGTCCATCCAGTGAGCAGAAAACAGATTGTTCATGGTGTCCTCCATTCGGCCACGAAATCCGTGGCCGCCCGCAGGACGGTCGAGGCGGATGGAAGTCGACATTTTTGCACGCGGATTTTTTTTAACGCGCCGCCATTGGCGCGAAAAGCACGGGTGGCCTTCGTGCCCGCGCGCGCTATAGTCGACCAGACGCCGATCACGGCTCAGCCACCACAATCAAGGAGGACTTCATGGACCGCACCGCAAACGCCGTCTGGAAAGGCAATCTGAAAGAGGGCAACGGCACGCTCGACACGCAGAGCGGGGCCCTGAAAGCCACGCCCTACTCGTTCAAGGCGCGGTTCGAGGATGAAAGCGGCAAGGCCGGCACCAACCCGGAGGAACTCATCGCCGCTGCACATGCCGGTTGCTTTGCCATGCAGTTCTCTCACTTCCTGGCTGAGAACGGCACCCCCGCCGACGAACTCGACGCCAAGGCGGTGGTGACGCTCATTCCTGGCACGGGGATCACCGGCAGCGCGCTCACGGTGGTCGGCAAGGTGCCGGGCATCGATGCGGCGAAATTCCAGGAGTTGGCCGAACAGGCCAAGGCCGGGTGTCCGGTCTCGAAGGCGCTCGGCGCCATAAAGGTTTCGCTCGACGCCAAGCTCGGCTGAGCAGATGGCATGAAGTGATAAACGCCGGCTCCAGGGCCGGCGTTTTCATTTGAGGGCGTCGGCGATCCTTCACGCCCCTCCGACGCCTCAAAGGTCGTCAGCGTCCGTCGCCGGTCAGCGCGTCGATGCGTGCGCGCAACTGCGCAACCTCCTCCTCGAGCGCCTGCACGCGCGCTTCGAGATCCGAGGCCGGCGAAGGCGCTTGCAAGGGGGCCGCGGCAGCCGACAGCTGTACAGGCCCGCCCAAGAGATGCACATAGCGGTCCTCACGCTGGCCGGGACCACGGTCGATCTGCTGAACGAGCGGCGGCTTGCGGCCGATCAACAGGTCGAGATTGCTGCGAAGCTCGTCGATGGAGGGCAACCGCGCCATGCGCTCGCTCCGCGCCAGCAATTCATAGGCGGTCTGCGGACCGCGCAGCAACAGCAGCCCAAGCAGCGCAATCTGCGCCGAGGTCAGCGAAAAGCGCTGCGCGACGACATGCTCGTAGCGCTCGACACGCGAGGCAAAGACCTGCCTGACCAGCCCCTTGTGCTCGAGTTGGCCAAGCGCTCGTCTCACCTCGACAAGCTCGACCGACATCACCGGCTCGCGCGCCGTCTTCTGGTTGGCGGCGGCAAGTGCCGCATTGAGCGTCAGCGGGTAGATGTCGGGCGTCAGTTCCTTCTTTTCGATCAGGCAACCGAGCACGCGCGCTTCGACGGGAGAGAGGATGGGGAGTTCGGTATCGGTCATGGGTCGGCTATCCTTTGAAGTCGGCGGGACAGCGCCGGCGCGAAGGATCACTACCGACGAGATGATCCCTGCAGCAACCCGTCCGAAGCTAAACCCTTCTCTCCACCATCATCTTCTTGATCTCGGCGATCGCCTTGGCCGGGTTCAGCCCCTTGGGACAGGTCTGGGCGCAGTTCATGATGGTGTGGCAGCGATAGAGCCGGAACGGGTCTTCGAGATTGTCGAGCCGTTCGCCCTTGGCCTCGTCCCGGGAATCGATCAGCCAGCGATAGGCCTGCAGCAGCGTCGCCGGACCGAGATAGCGGTCGCCGTTCCACCAATAGCTCGGGCATGAGGTCGAGCAGCAGGCGCACAGGATGCATTCATAGAGTCCGTCGAGCTTTTCGCGGTCCTCATGGCTCTGCAGCCATTCCTTGGCCGGCTCGGGCGACACCGTCTTCAGCCACGGCTCGATCGAGGCGTGCTGGGCGTAGAAATTGGTCAGGTCGGGCACCAGGTCCTTGACCACCGGCATATGCGGCAGCGGGTAGACCTTGATCGCGCCGGAGATGTCATCGCAGCCCTTGGTGCAGGCGAGCGTGTTGGAACCGTCGATATTCATGGCGCAGGAGCCGCAAATGCCCTCGCGGCAGGAGCGGCGCAGCGTCAGCGTCGGGTCGATCTTGTTCTTGATGTAGAGCAGAGCGTCGAGCACCATCGGCCCGCAATCGTCCATGTCGACGAAATAGGTGTCCATGCGCGGGTTCTCGTCATCGTCCGGCGACCAGCGGTAGATGCGGTACTCCCGCAGATTGGTCGCACCCTCCGGCTTCGGCCAGGTTTTTCCGGCCTTGATCTTCGAGTTTTTCGGAAGGGTGAGTTCGACCATTATCTCAGGTCCTTTCGGATGACGAGCTTCAGCCTGGACCAAGTCCCGTTTACGGCGGCCATCATCAATACACCCTGGCCTTGGGCGCGATCTTGGCCAGGTTGATGCCGCCGTCTGCTTCCCTGAGCAGCGGCTCGGTGTGCACCGGCCGATAGCTGAGCGACACCTCGCCGGCCTCGCTGAGCCGGGACAGCGTGTGCTTGCGCCAGTTCGCGTCGTCGCGCGCCGAAAAATCCTCCCGCGCATGCGCGCCACGGCTCTCCTTGCGCGCCTCGGCGGCGTAGACCGTGGTGATGGCGTTGGCCATCAGGTTTTCCAGCTCCAGCGTCTCGACCAGGTCTGAGTTCCAGATCATCGAGCGGTCGAACACTTTTACGTCCTTGAGCTCGCCCCAGATCTGCGAAATGCGCTTGCAGCCGCTTTGCAGCGATTCCTGGGTGCGGAACACCGCCGCATCGTCCTGCATCGCCTTCTGCATCTTTTCGCGCAAAACCGCCGTCGGCGTCGAGCCGTTGGCGTGGCGCAGCCGGTCGAAGCGGTCGATGATCTTGTCGACCGAGGCTTCGTTGGGCGACGGGATCGCCGCGTTGCGGTCGATCACCTGGCCAGCCCGGATCGCCGCCGCGCGGCCGAACACCACCAGATCGATCAGCGAGTTGGAGCCCAGCCGGTTGGCGCCGTGGACGGAGGCGCAGCCGGCTTCGCCGACCGCCATCAGCCCGGGCGACACCTGGTCCGGGTTCAAGGCGGTGGGGCTGAGCACCTCGCCCCAGTAGTTGGTCGGCACGCCGCCCATATTGTAGTGGACCGTCGGCAGCACCGGGATCGGCTCCTTGGTCAGGTCGACGCCGGCAAAGATCTTTGCCGACTCCGAAATACCCGGAAGTCGCTCGTGCAAAACGGCCGGATCGAGGTGGTCGAGGTGGAGGAAAATATGGTCCTTGTTCTTGCCGACGCCGCGTCCCTCGCGAATCTCCAGCGTCATGCAGCGCGAGACCACGTCACGCGAGGCAAGGTCCTTGGCCGACGGCGCATAGCGCTCCATGAAGCGCTCGCCTTCTGAATTGACGAGATAGCCGCCTTCGCCGCGCGCGCCCTCGGTGATCAGGCAGCCGGCGCCGTAGATGCCGGTCGGGTGGAACTGCACGAATTCCATGTCCTGCAGCGGCAGCCCGGCCCGCGCCGCCATGCCGCCGCCGTCGCCGGTGCAGGTGTGCGCCGAGGTCGCCGAGAAATAGGCGCGGCCATAGCCGCCGGTCGCCAGCACCACCATCTTTGCCGAAAAACGGTGGATGGTGCCGTCGTCGAGGTTCCAGGCGACGACGCCGGTGCAGGTGCCGTCCGGCTCCATGATCAGGTCGAGCGCGAAATACTCTATGAAGAACTGCGCGTTGTTCTTCAGCGACTGGCCGTAGAGCGTGTGCAGGATGGCGTGGCCGGTGCGGTCGGCGGCCGCACAGGTGCGCTGCACCGGCGGGCCGTCGCCGAAATTCATCATGTGGCCGCCGAACGGCCGCTGGTAGATCTTGCCCTCTTCGGTGCGCGAGAACGGCACGCCGTAATGCTCGAGCTCGTAGACGGCGGCGGGTGCTTCGCGCACCAGATATTCCATGGCGTCGACGTCGCCGAGCCAATCCGATCCTTTCACGGTGTCGTACATGTGCCACTGCCAGGAATCGGGGCCCATGTTGGACAGCGAGGCGGCGATGCCGCCCTGAGCGGCGACAGTGTGCGACCGCGTCGGGAAAACCTTGGTGATGCAGGCGGTGCGCAGGCCCTGTTCGGCCATGCCGAGCGTGGCGCGCAGGCCGGCGCCGCCGGCGCCGACCACAACCACGTCGAATTTGTGGTCGACATAGCTGTAGGCGGACGCCGTGTTGGCGTTGTTCGCGTCCTTGGCCAAAATTTCAGCCTCCAAATGCCAGTTTGAGCAGGGCGAAGATCGAGGCGACGCCGACCACTACGGGAAAGAATGTGTTGAGGGCGAGCAGCGCCAGCCTCATGCCCTCGCCATGCACATAATCCTCGATGATCGCCTGCATGCCGAGCCGCATATGGTAGAGCCCGGACAACAGCACCAGGGCCAGGACCAGCGCCACGAACGGGTTGGCAAGTGCGGCGCGCACTTGTGCATAGCCGGCGCCGTTCAGCGCGATCAGAAAGCCGACGAAGAACAGGATCAACGGAATGTTGGCGATCGCCGTCAGGCGCTGGCGCCAGAAATGCTCCGTGCCCTCTCGGGCGGAGCCGAGGCCGCGGACCTTGGCCAGCGGCGTGCGCATGTCGGTGTTGTGGTGGCTCACGATCAGGCTCCCCGCGCCATGTAGCCGGCGATCCAGATCAGCAGCGTCAGTACGATCGAGCCGGCCAGCGTCGCCCAGGCGACCCTGGAGGCCGTGTCCTTTTCAAGACCGGCCCCGGTGTCCCAGATCAGATGGCGCACGCCGCCCAGCATGTGGTGCATCAGCGCCCAGGTATAGAACAACAGCACCAGCCGCCCCAGCCACGAGCCGAAGGCCCAGTTGACGGCATCGAAGGTGGGCTGCGAGCTCGCCGCCGCCATCAGCCACAGCGCTACCAGCAGCGTGCCGAAATAGAGCGCCCCACCGGTGACGCGATGGATGATCGACATCGTCATCGTGATCGGCGGTCGATAGACGGTCAAATGCGGCGACAGCGGCCGTTCACGTCTGGCAAATTCGCGGGTGGCTGGTGATTTGCTCATGGCTCCCCCAGTTCGGCGTCTCTGGAGCCCCAGGTGGAAATGCGGCATTACCGCTTCCGGTTGCGACTTTGGACAGCCCGGTTTCTAATGCTCTTTTTGCACCGCGTCAAAGCCGGAAAATCGTTTCGAAAACGTAATTTAGTCTGACAAAAGGCAGTGTTTGGCTTCAATCGATTAGGGCGCGATCCAAAGCCGGCGCAACGTTCGCTGCAGCGCGGTATATGGTTCCGGTCCGGCGGCTTGGGGCATGTTTGAGATTCAGGTCAGGCCGCGCCGAAAATGGTGAATGCCGAGAACCGGAGCGGAGCGTACTTTCGGGTACGTGAGCACCGGAAGCGCAGGGATCCACCATTTGCAGACCGGCCTTACCTGAATATCGGCATGCCCCTAACGCTTGCAGGTCAGCGGCGTCCTCCCGCCCTTCATCACCAGCGCGTCGCGCCCGTCGATCACGATTGCGTCATGCGCCGCGCCGAAGCGGCTGTTTTGATTGGCTGGCGAGGCCGGCAGGTCCTCGCTGGCGCCGTCCGGGCCAAGCACCCGCACCGAGGTGCCGAGATTTTCGACGGTGATCCTGGCGCCATCGGCGCAAGTGTAGGTCGCGGTGCGCGGCTGCGGTGAATCGGCGAGCGGATTTCCGGCCTTCGGCGCATTGGTCTGAGACACGCAGGCTATTGTGGTCAGCAATGGACAAAGGGCCAGCGTCACCCGAAACGTCCGGCCTAATGCCATGTGCTGTCTCCCTACGCGTCAATCCAGCCGCGATGCTTTGCCAAGATCACCGATGTCGCGCTCGGCGCCGGCCGCGATGGTGGTGGCAAGCATGGCCGAAAGATGGCCGCGGATATTAACCATGTTTGCCGAGACCTGGCGTCCAACAGGGCTGGCCTCTTAACAAAGGTTAAGAAATGGTTAATTTATGATTCGAGCAAGACTCGGCCTCTGACAAATCGGAGACGCCATGCGTTCGAATTCAGGCAGATCGCGCCTTCTGGCGCCCCTCTCGATGGCCATCGTCCTGGTGGCGGTGGCCATCGGCTTCGCAGCGCCGGCACGCGCCGGGACGCGCGACCGCGTCTATGCCGATTCCTTCGGCAATCTCGTCATCGAGAGCGCCGCCGGCTACAAGCGCATCCTCGTTGGCGAGGGCAAATTGGCCAAGGAATTGTCGGATTACATCGGCGCCGACCAGCCCAAAATCGTCTATCAAGACGAACCGGACGATGTCAGCAGCCGCGACTGCTACAGGCCGCCGGTTTTCGTCAAGGGCCGCAGCTATATGTACGGGCTTTCCGACGGCGAGATGCCGGAGCTTAGCCCCTGCCGCTGATCTTCGGCCCGGCATTGGCGACAGCCGGCTGCCGGGCGGCGATTGATCCTATCGAGATCCGCACGCAATTGCGTCCGCTGCCCTTCGCTTGATAGAGCGCTTCGTCGGCGCGCCGCAGCAGGTCGGAAAAATTCTCAGTCGGGTGGAGCTCGGCAACGCCGAAGCTGGCGGTGCAACGATGGTTCGCCGGCAGACAGTCGATCGGCAAGGCCCCGAAAGCGCTGCGCGTGCCTTCGGCGAAGAGCCGCGCGGCGGCGAGGTTGGTTCCCGGCAGGATGATGGCAAATTCCTCACCACCGATGCGGCCGGCAACGTGGTGGTCGGCGGCCGCATCACGCAGGAAGCCGGCAAAGGCCTCGATGACCCGGTCGCCGGATGCATGGCCGAAACTGTCGTTGATGCTCTTGAAATGATCGAGGTCTGCGATGACCAGGGCGACCGGAATACCCTTGCGCGCGGCGTCACGCATCGCGAGCTCGGCATGACGTTCGAAGCCGCCGCGGTTGAGCAGCCTTGATAGCGTGTCCGTCTCCGACTTCGACGTCGCCTCGGCGAGCACGTCACGGACCAGAATGACCAGAATAAGAAGCGCGATTGCCATGCCGAACACGGTGCCAAGCGATTGCGACACCAGAGCGTAGTTGCTCTGCAGATAGGCCTGCGGATTGACGCCCCAGCCACCCAATGCATGGGCGATGAACGGCTTGCTCACGAATTGCAGGGCGCTGGCCGCCAGAACGGCCATCAGCGCGTGGTCGAGCCAGTCGCGTCTTTGCCTGGACGACCAGACTATGCCGACGCCGACCACCTGCATGGCGGCATAGGGAAGCTGGTAGGCCATCATACGGGCAAGCGACTGGCGCGGCAAATCCTCCACAAAATACACGACCGCGGTGGCCGCAAACAGGAAGACGAGCATCGGCAGCCAAGACGGCGCCATGCCGTATTTACGCGCAAGCCCGCCATTGAAGGCGATGGTGGCGCCAAGGAAAACCGCGAAGCCCGCGACGACCGCGGGTCGCGCATTGTCGAAGAGTGGAATGCTGAACTCGATGGCGAAGTAGGCCATCCCGAGCAGATATCCGAAGACCAGCCAGCGAGCCGACGCGCGCGCCACATCATAAAACGAGATGATCATGAAGGCAGCCGCCAGTAGGCCGGCGACGAGCAGGTTGATTGCAAGAATGAACTCTGCGCCGCCCATGTGGTTCTATCACTCCCAGCGACAGCAAATCACGAACGGGCGAAAAAGACGTTAACGTGGCCCCAGGCGCAGATGATCAGCCGGCTTTGAGCGGTTCCACTACGAGCACCGTTTCCGACCGTTCATAGGCAGGCCGTTCATCAGATAGCCGCACGCTGTCGCGGCCGTTCCTTTTGGCCCTGTAAAGCGCCTCGTTGGCGCGGCGCATCAGCGGCTCCAGCCCTTCCTCGCCGGTTCGGGCCGCCACCCCGAAGCTCGCGTTTACTTCTTGTGCCGGGCGAAAGCCCATCGACGCCATGAAGCTGCTGCACGGAACTTGAAACCGCGGCCGGCGTTTTCCGGCAGCAACCAGGAGACACTTTCATGGCCGATACGATCATGCTGACCGACCACGAGGCAATTCGCTCATGGGCCGCGGCGCGCGCTGGATTTCCGGCAATCGTCGACGTGTCGCCCGAAACAGGTACGCAAGCTATGCTGAGGCTGGTCTTCGGCCAGCATGCCTATCAGGACCTGGATGAGGCCGAACGCCCGGTCAACGCGGGCGGCTACGAACTGGTCGAATGGGACGAATGGTTCAAGCTGTTCGACGAACGGCAGCTGGCCCTGGTGGTCGCCGCGGAGCAACCCGGCCGGCGTGAGCAATTCCATGAGATCGTGAGGCGCCCGGGGTGAAGAAAACCCGCATCGCGGTTCGGGGTTCTCGCATATCGTCAAATACGGACTGTGGCAGCCCCGAGTTATTTCCACTCGCGGATGTCGACGAAATGGCCGGCGATCGCCGCCGCCGCCGCCATCGCCGGCGACACCAGATGGGTGCGGCCCTTAAAACCCTGGCGGCCCTCGAAATTGCGGTTCGAGGTCGAGGCGCAGCGCTCATGCGGCTTCAGCCGGTCGTCGTTCATGGCAAGGCACATCGAGCAGCCCGGCTCGCGCCAGTCGAAGCCGGCGGCGACAAAGATCTTGTCGAGACCTTCGGCCTCCGCCTGCTCCTTGACCAGACCGGAGCCCGGCACGATCATCGCATCGACGTGAGGGCTGACTTTCTTGCCCTCGACCACCTTGGCGACAGCGCGGAGATCCTCGATGCGGCCGTTGGTGCAGGAGCCGATGAAGACGCGGTCGAGCGCGATATCGGTGATCTTGGTGCCTGGGGTCAGGCCCATATAGTCGAGCGCGCGCTGCTTGGACGTACGCTTGTTCTCATCGGTGATATCGTCTGGGTTCGGCACGATGCCCTGGACCGAGACGACGTCCTCGGGCGAGGAGCCCCAGGAGACGATCGGCGGCAGTTTCGCCGCGTCGAGCACGACCACCTTGTCGAAATGCGCGCCCTCGTCGGACTGCAGCGTCTTCCAGTAGGCGAGCGCGGCGTCCCATGCCTCGCCCTTCGGCGCGCGCGGCTTGTCCTTGACATAGGCGAAGGTCGTCTCGTCAGGCGCGATCAGGCCGGCCCGGGCGCCGCCCTCGATCGACATGTTGCAGATGGTCATGCGGCCTTCCATGGACAGCGCGCGGATCGCTTCGCCGGCATATTCGATGACGTAGCCGGTGCCGCCGGCAGTGCCGATCTCGCCGATGATCGCCAAAATAATGTCCTTGGCGGTGACGCCTTCCGGCAGCACGCCGTCGACGCGCACCAGCATGTTCTTGGCCTTGCGCTGGATCAGCGTCTGCGTGGCCAGCACATGCTCGACTTCCGACGTGCCGATGCCGTGCGCCAACGCGCCGAAAGCACCATGCGTCGAGGTGTGGCTGTCGCCGCAGACGATGGTCATGCCGGGCAGCGTAAAACCCTGCTCCGGGCCGATGATGTGGACGATGCCCTGGCGGATATCCTTCTCGGAATAGTATTCGACGCCAAAATCCTTGGCGTTCCTGGCCAGCGCCTCGACCTGGATGCGGCTTTCCTCGTTCTTGATGCCGAACTTGCGCTCGGGCGAGGTCGACACATTGTGATCGACCACGGCCAGCGTCTTTTCCGGATGGCGGACCTTTCTGCCGGTCATGCGCAGGCCTTCGAAAGCTTGCGGGCTGGTCACTTCATGGACGAGGTGACGGTCGATATAGAGCAGGCAGGTGCCATCGTCCTGGCGGTCGACGACATGGTCGTCGAATATCTTGTCGTAGAGGGTGCGCGGTGCGCTCATGTGCGTAAATCCGTCGATATGAAAATGGGAAGTGACTGGCGCCGGCTAGCCGGCGAACACGGCCTAGCGAAGTCGGCTGGTCAGAGCGCCGGAAACGCGCGCCGAGAATCGCGACGGCAGGCGTTTTCTGTCCTGCAGCACAAAACCCTTGTAAGCCGGATCGCCAAAAAGCTGTTCCATGGCGTGGCTCATATCAATGTTTTGACTTTTCGGCAATTGCGGCTGCCTGGCGCGGCTCTGCCTTCTCCCCTTGTTGTGGGAGAAGGAAGAAGGCGCTTCAAACCACCTCGAACACAAATGTCTTCACCAGCGCCTCGGGCTCGGCGATCGCGTAGCAGCGGAACCACGGGCTTTCTTCGACCGGCCGCCATTTTTTCGCCCGCTCCAGTTCGTCGAACGTCGCCTGAAACCCGCCGCTCGCAAAAATCTGGTCGCGAACGGTGAAGATGGCGTGGCCGCCCTTCCTGGTGATGCGCACCAGTTCATGCAGGCCGGAGGCCGGTGCATGGCTGATGGTGAACACGCCGGTCGAGAAGAAGGCGCGGAAATACCCGTCCGGCCAGGGCAGCGGATCGCCGAGCATCGCCTGCTTCAGCTCGCTGTAAGCCTGCCGGCTGCCAGCGATTTTCAGCATCTCAGCCGACAGGTCGAGCCCGGCGATGTCCTCATAGCCCAGCGCCTTGAGCGACGGTCCCGACAGGCCGGTGCCGCAGCCGGCGTCGAGCAACGGCCCTTCGCCTGACGGCACATGACGCGCCACCCAGGCGGCGACCAGGAACGGCAGGAGGTAGCCGAGCGCGGCGGTTTCGCTGTCATAGGTCGCAGCCCAGGCGGCGTAGGCCTTGGCAAGCGCTTCCGGCGTGTCGGCCGTATAGACCGCATCCAGCGCCGCATTGGCTTTGTCGATGTTCATGGAACTGACCCTCCAAAACGTATTGGCCGCAATCGTAGCGCCGCCTTCGCCTGCCGGTTATTGCTCATGCTGGCGGCGCAGCCGCTTCTCCAGCGCCCGCAAGGCCAGCGACAGGCCAACCGTCAGGATGAGATAGATATAAGCGACGATCGAATAGGTCTCGAGGAAGCGGAACGAGCCGGCTGCATAGATCTTGCCCATCTGGGTGATGTCGGCGACGCCGAGCACCGAGACCAGCGAGGAATCCTTGACCATGGCGACGAAATCATTGCCGAGGGGCGGCAGGATGGTGCGGATCGCCTGCGGAAAGACGATCAGCCGAAAACGCTGGGTGCGCGTCAGCCCCAGCGCCTTCGCCGCCTCGATCTGGCCCTTCTCGACCGCCTCGATGCCGGCGCGGAAGACCTCCGAGATGAAGGCCGAATAGCCGATGGTCAGCGCCATGATGGCGCGCCATAGCAACGATACGTCGCGTATCATTAGCTCGCCGAACAGGCCGGCGCTTTGCAGCGGCGCCGTCAGCGCGTTCCATCCCGCGACGAAGGCCGGCGCGCCGGCGAAGGCGATCCAGAACAACAGCACCAGCATTGGCACGCCGCGAATGATCTCGACATAGAAGCGAGCGATCTGGCGCAGCCAGCGCGACCCCGACAGGCCCATCAGCGCAATGCCGAGCCCGATCGCCGAGGCCAGCGCGAAGGCGACCATTGTGACGAACACGGTGATGCCGATGCCCTTGGCAACGGTCGCGAAAACCTGGGCATAGAGGTCGCTTGCGGCGATGAAGATAGCCGCTGCCAGGGCGAGCGCCGCGGCCACGGCGAGCCACCAGGGGAAGTCGGACTTGGCGGTGGAGGATGCGGGCGTTGCCATCAGGGCGCGCCGACGAACCAACGTCGCGCCAAGCCACCCCCCTCTGGCCTGCCGGCCATCTCCCCCTCAAGGGGGGAGATCGGCAGCCTTGACGTCGCCGCCCATTCTGCAACGCTGAAAATTGGCGAAAGCCGATGCGAAAGCCAATCTCCCCCCTTGAGGGGGAGATGTCCGGCAGGACAGAGGGGGGTGCACGGGCGCAGAGTCAGCGCGAGTTCCTGCGCGTCCCGCAACGTCCGCGACAAAAGTCCTACTGCCCCATCTTGTAATCAAGGAACCATTTCTTGTTGAGCGCATCGAGCGTGCCGTCGGCCTTCAGCGCGGCGATGGCCGCATTGACCGGTTTCACCAGATCCGAGCCTTTCGGAAAAATAAAGCCGAAATCCTCGGTGCCGAGTGGTCCGCCGATCAGCTTCAGCCCGCCATTGGACGCCTCGACATAGCCCTTGCCGGCAGTGCCGTCGGTCAGCACGACATCGACGTCGCCGGTCTTCAGCGCCTGCACCGTGGCGCCGAACGTCTCGAACAGTTTTATGCGCGGGTTCTGCTCATTGCCGTCGAGCACGCTGTAGACAGCGGTGTAGAACGGCGTGGTGCCGGCTTGCGCGCCGATCAGCCCGTCCTTGAAGGCGCCGAGCGTCTTGGCGTCGGTGAAGCGCTTCTCGTCGCCGCGCACCAGCATGAACTGTTCCGAGCGCATATAGGGGTCGGAGAAATCGACCTTCTGCTTGCGATCGTCCTTGATGGTGATGCCGGTCATGCCGATGTTGTACTGGTTGTCGGAAACCGCCTGGATCATCGCGTCCCAGGAGGTGTTCTGGTACTCGGCCTGGAAATTCAGCCGCTTGGCGATCTCGTTCATCGCGTCATATTCCCAGCCGATCTGCTTGCCGGTTTTGGCGTCGATGAACTGCAGCGGCGGATAGGCGTTTTCCGTCACCACCACCACCTTCTTGCCGCCGAGATCGGGCAGCGCCTGCGCCAGGGCGGCGACGGGCGCAAGTACCAGAGCCAACAGGCCGGCCAACAGCAGTTTCGATTTGATCATGGTACACCCCGAGCATTTGAACGGCCTCGACATGGTCGAGGCTTGCAAGAAAATCCGGCGCCGACTTTAGCTTTCCGCAGGCGCCTTGCAAGCCGGCTTGATGCGGCTTCGCGCGAAAATGGATTCGATGCATTCAGGACGTTACCGAACGGTCCGTTTCGATTGCGCACCGAACGCGGCCCGGCAAAATCGAAACCCATTCCGCGAGGCAAAAAAAGGCGGCCGAAGCCGCCTTTCCGACACATGGTTGTTGAAGACGCCTTATTCGGCGGCAGCGGTTTCCTCGGCCTTGGCGGCCTCGTCGGCGGCCTTCTTCTCGGCGGCTTCCTGCGCGGCCTTCTCGGCGGCCAGCGCCTGGGCGGCGGCCACCTTCTCGGCCTCGATGCGGGCCTTTTCGGCGTTCAGCGCATCGCGCTCCTCATCGTTCAGCTTGCGGGCGCGCACGCCGGTGTTTTCCGAAATGCGGGCCGACTTGCCGCGACGATCGCGCAGGTAGTAAAGCTTGGCGCGACGCACCTTGCCGCGGCGCACGATCTCGACGCCTTCGACCATCGGCGAAAAGACCGGGAACACGCGCTCCACGCCTTCGCCGTAGGAAATCTTGCGGACGGTGAAATTCTCCTGGAAACCGGCGCCGGCGCGGGCGATGACGACGCCCTCATAGGCCTGTACGCGGGTGCGGGTGCCTTCGGTCACGCGGACCTGGACGCGTACGGTGTCGCCGGGCTGGAATTCGGGAAGCTTGCGCTTGGCTTCGATCTTGGCGGCCTGTTCGGCCTCGAGCTGACGGAGGATATCCATCTCAAAAATCCATTTCTTGTTCTTCCGACAGTCAGAGCGTCCGACACTCGCCTTGCAGTTCCATTGACCGCTCGGCTATGCCCTTTATTCGAGAACATCTGGGTTCGAGAACATCGGGCAGGGGCGACTACACCGTCATTGTTGACGGGTCCGGCAGATTTCTCCCGGTTCGGCGCGCACATACAGCTATTTCGACGCTTTGTCACGCCTTTGCCGCGTTCTTTTTTGGTCGTTGGTCAACGTCGCAATCTTCCGGCACAGGGGTTGCGTTGAAGGCCCAAGCTTTTTAAGTCGGGCAGAACGTGACTTTCCTCCGGCGGCAACACCCTCCATGCCAGTTCTCGATGCGGCCCTGCTCTTTTTCGCGGGCTTTCTCTCAGGTGCCGTCAACGCCATAGCCGGCGGCGGGACGTTCATAACTTTTGGCGCCATGTCGCTGGTCGGCTTGCCGCCGATCGTCGCCAACGCCACCTCGTCGCTGACGCAATTTCCCGGCTACGTCACCTCGACGCTGGCCTACTGGTCCGACATCAAGCATTTCTGGCGCACAGCGCTGCTACTCGGCCTTATCTCGGCCTTTGGCGCGCTGGCCGGTGCGCTCATCCTGCTGGCGCTCGACAATCCGTCGTTCCGCGTTCTGGTGCCCTGGCTGCTGCTCGCGGCAACTGCGCTGTTCGCCGCCGGGCCGTGGCTGAAGCCGGCGCCCAAGCCGGGCAGTGAGGCCGCCGTGGGTTCGCTGGTCGGTTCCCTGGCGCAGTTCGCCACCGCCGTCTATGGCGGCTTCTTCGGCGCCGGCATGGGCGTCATGATGCTGGCGACGCTCGGTCTCACCCAGGCCGGCGACTATCACCGCCTCAACGCGCTGAAGAACCTGCTGGCCGTGGTCATCGCGGCAGTAGCCATCCTGGTCTTCGTCTCCGGCGACGTCATCGCCTGGCGGCAGGCGATCGTCATGATACCGGGCGGCGCGCTGGGCGGCTATGCCGGCGTCTGGATCGCCAAGCGCGTGCCGCAAATTGCCGTGCGCGGCTTCGTCGTCGGGGTCGGCGTTTTTCTTGCCTTCTATTACTTCACCAGGGGCTGAGCGGCTAACAGGTCCGGCCGCCGCTCCTTCGTCAATCTTTCCGACTCGGCGCGTCGCCAGGCGGCGATCTTCTGGTGATTGCCTGAGGTGAGAACCTCGGGGATTTGCCGGCCCTCGAATTCCTGCGGCCGCGTGTAGTGCGGATGTTCGAGCAGGCCGTTTTCAAAGCTCTCTTCATCGCCCGACACCGTATTGCCCATCACGCCGGGCAACAGCCGCACCACGGCGTCGAGCAGCACCAGCGCTGCCGGCTCGCCGCCGGAGAGGATGAAGTCGCCGACCGAGACCTCCTCCAGCCCCCGCGAGTCAATCACCCGCTGGTCGACGCCTTCGAAGCGTCCGCAGACGATGACGACACCCGGCCCGGCGGCCAGTTCGCGCACACGCACCTGCGTCAGCGGTTTTCCACGCGGACTCATCAGCAGCCGTGGCCGTGGATCGCCCGGTGGCGAGCTATGGTCGATCGCCTTGGCCAAAACGTCGGCGCGCATCACCATGCCGGCGCCGCCGCCGGCCGGCGTGTCGTCGACGGTGCGATGGCGGTCGGTGGTGAAATCGCGGATCTGGATTGTTTCCAGCGACCATGTGCCGGCCTCCAGCGCCCGGCCGGCCAGCGACACGCCGAGTGCGCCGGGAAACATCTCCGGATAGAGCGTCAGCACCGAGGCGGAAAAACTCACCGGTTGCCCCCGGCGTCCTTCGGCCCACGCGGCCTGCCCTTTGGGTCGAAGCCGTCGCCGCCGGGAGCATCGCTGTCTTCGTCATCGATCAAGCCCGCCGCCGTCGGATCGATGCGGACGTAGCCGTCCTTGATCGACACGTCAGGAACGGCAGCCTGCGTGAACGGGATCAGGACGCCTTTGCGCCCCGCCAAAGTCACGTCGAGAATGTCGCCACCGCCGAAATTATGCACGGCGACGACCTTGCCGATGTCGGCACCGGTATTGTCGCGGACCGCCAGCCCGACGAGATCGGCATGATAGAATTCGTCCTCTTCGCCGTCGTCCGGCAGCACCGAGCGGTCGACGAACAATTCCGTGCCGGCGAGCGCCTCGGCAGCGTTTCGGTCGCTGATACCCTTGAAGCGCACCACCACGACGTTATTGGCCGGCCTGATGTCGACGATCTGGAAGGCGCGGCCGTCCCTGGCATAGAGCGGCCCGTAGTCGGCCAGCGCCAGCGGATCGCCGGTGAAGGTTTTCACGCGCAATTCGCCCTTGATGCCGTGGGCGGCGCCTATCACGGCCATCTGGACGGGGTTTTGCGGTTTGGTCATCGGTGGAAAAATCCTTTGCCTTGCTCTAGCTCCACGCTCTTGTCATTTCAATGACGCGGCTCTTCACCGCTTCCTAACCCGGCTGCCGGAAGATCGCCCGGAAATGGAAGAGCGGCATATCGGAAGAGCGCAATGCAGGAATTCCTTATCCCGGCCAAGCCAGACCTTCAGGCGGCCCGCGAAAGCTGGCTGAAGATGCTGGCGCGCGAACGCCGGCTGTCGCCCGAAACCGTGGAAGCCTATGAGCGCGACACCCGCCAGTTCCTGCACTTCCTGACCAGCCATTGCGGCGGCTCGCCCGGCATTTCGGATATCGCCGATCTGCGCCCGGCCGATCTGCGCGGCTTTCTCGCCGCCCGCCGCGCCGGAGGCGCCGGCGCCCGCACGCTCGGGCGGGGGCTCGCCGGCATCCGCTCGCTGCTGCGCTTTCTGGAGCGGCGCGGCCTCGTTAATGCGGCGGGTGCTGCGGCACTGCGCGCGCCGCGGCAGCCGAAGTCGCTGCCCAAGCCGCTGACGGCAAGCGATGCGAAACACGTCGTTTCGGTGGAAGGCCAGCTGGCGGAGCAGCCGTGGATCGCCGCCCGCAACGCCGCCGTGCTGACGCTGCTCTACGGCTCGGGCCTGCGCATTTCCGAGGCGCTCGGCCTGTCCGGCGCCGATCTGTCGTCGCCTGGTGAAACGGTGCTGCGCGTCACCGGCAAGGGCGGCAAGACGCGGCTGGTGCCGGTGCTGCCGATCGCGCTGCGGGCGATCGCCCAATACCGCCGGCTCTGCCCCTATCATCTCGATCCGAAGGGTCTGCTGTTTCGCGGCGCCCGCGGCGGCCCGCTCAACCCGGCCATCGTCCAGCGCGACATGGCCAAGCTGCGCTCGGCGCTCAATCTGCCGGACACCGCCACGCCGCATGCGTTGCGCCATTCCTTCGCCACACATCTGCTTGGGCGCGGCGGCGACCTGCGCACCATCCAGGAACTTTTGGGCCACGCCAGCCTGTCGACGACGCAGATCTATACCGGCGTCGACACCGCGAGGCTGCTCGAAATCTATGAAGCGGCCCACCCGCGGGCGTAGCCGACGCATGATTTCGCAAGTTGCAGCCAGGGTATGCGCCGTGGAACGATGTCCGAGACAATTTTGCCGCGCCGGTTAACCGTTTCGCCGTTCTTTGTCTCTAAAAGCGAGCCATGAAACGCGTCATTGCCATCGCCGACCGCACTGCCTTTGCTTCGCTGAAGCTGCTCGTCGCGCTGAACGTCCTGTTTTTCCTCTCTTTCCTCGTCATCGCGCTGCTCGCCGCCGGCAGGGCCCGCGCTGAAACCCCAGGGGCTGAAACCCAGGTCTGCGCCGGCGCCGACATGCTGTCCGCCTTGCAGAAGGACGACCCGGCCGCCTACCGCAAGATCGAGACGGAAGCGGCCGCGACACCGAACGGTAAGGGCCTGTTGTGGAAACTGGAAAAGGCGGGCGAAAGACCGTCCTTCCTGTTCGGCACCATGCACATGACCGACCCGCGCGTGACCGCGCTGCCGCCCGCCGCGCAAAAGGCCTTTGACGCCGCCGACACTGTCGTCATCGAGACCACGGAGGTGCTCGACAAGCAGAAGATGATGGCGGCGTTCCTGAGAGAGCCGGAGCTGATGATGTTCACCGACAGCACCACGCTGTCCTCGTTGCTGTCGCCGGACGATGCGGCGGCGGTGAACAAGGCGCTCGACGCGCGCGGCATTCCACCGGCGAGCGTTGCCAAGATGAAGCCGTGGATGCTGTCGACCATGGTCGCGCTCCCGGCCTGTGAACTGGCCCGCCAGGCCGGCGGCACGCCGGTGCTCGACATCAAGCTTGCAGAGGACGCCAAAGCCTCAGGCAAGGCCGTCGATGGGTTGGAGACCGTCGCCGACCAGCTTCGCGCCATGGCCTCGCTGCCGCTTGCGTTTCACATGAGGGGCCTCGTCGACACCCTGAAGCTCGGCGACCGGGTGAACGACGTCAATGAAACCATGATCGTGCTTTACCAGCGCGGCGACACCGGCATGCTCTGGCCGCTGTTTCGTGCCGTCCTTCCCGGCGACGAAGACGATTCGGCAAGCTATGCCGCCTTCGAGGAAATCATGATCACCAGCCGCAACAAGGTGATGATCGACCATGCCAGGCCGATCCTCGCCAAGGGCAACGTGTTCATGGCGGTCGGCGCTCTGCACCTTCCGGGCGCCGAAGGCCTGGTCGAGGATTTCCGCAAGGCCGGCTACACTGTCACCGCCGTCGACTAGTTGCACGGTCGAGTTGCAGACCCGGCAAGGCGTGATTCGAGGCTACGCTTTGCCCGACTCGCCCGAGGTTTGTCTCAGTACAGGACGGTCGAAAGGTCTAATTTGGCTCGATCACGGTCAGTTTTGCGAGTAAAGTGCTTGCAGACAAACGATTCCCGGCGAAGAATGCCCTGTTTTCGGCGTTTTCGATTCCTAGCGTGAAACCTGTTCAACGATTGCGCGTTGATGTGTGTTGATTGATACTTTTCATCCACGGAGGACACTTTTATGGCGAATCCAAACGACCCGTACACCACTCCGACCCCCCCTCCCAAGTCGGGTGGCGGCAGCACCGGCTGGCTGATTGCCCTGGTCGTCGTTATCCTGGCCATCGTCGCTTATTATATTTTTGGAACAAGCGGTGAGGCGCCAGAGCCTGGTGAACCGCCGGCTGCAACCACGCCGGCCCCGGCGCCAGCGCCCGCTGAACCGACGCCTGCCCCGGCCCCTGCAGAGCCTGCACCTGCCCCGGCAGAACCAGCTCCCGCTCCGGCGCCAGCAGAACCAGCGCCTGCTCCGGAGCCAGCTCCGGCTCCGGCACCTACAGAGCCAGCACCTGCTCCGGCGCCCGCACCAGCCCCGCAGTGATCGGCTGCTGACTTCAAATACGAACGGCCCGCTGAAAAGCGGGCCGTTTTGCGTTGAGCCGTCGGACGGCTGCCGGAGTTCCTTGGGAAGGCCTACATGTGGATCGGCTTGAAGAAGGTCGCCAGTGCCGCTTCCTTCACCGCTTCCGACATCGTCGGATGAGCGTGGCAGGTGCGGGCAAGATCTTCCGACGAGCCGCCGAACTCCATCAGCACCGCCGCCTCGTGGATCATCTCGCCGGCGCCGAAGCCGACGATGTGGACGCCGAGCACGCGGTCGCTCTGCTTGTCCGCCAGGATCTTCACGAAGCCGTCGGTGTGCAGCATGGCGCGCGCCCGGCCATTGGCGCTGAACGGAAACTTGCCGGCCTTGTAGTCGATGCCGGCCGCCTTCAGCTCTTCCTCTGTCTTGCCCACCGAGGCGATTTCCGGACTGGTGTAGACGACGTTCGGGATCACCCCGTAATTCACATGGCCGGCCTGGCCGGCGATGATCTCGGCCACCGCCACGCCCTCGTCCTCGGCCTTGTGGGCGAGCATCGGCCCGGCGATGACGTCGCCGATGGCGTAGATGCCGGGGACATTGGTCGTGAGATGGCCGTCGGTCTTGACCCGGCCGCGCTCGTCGACCTCGACCCCGGCCTCCTTCAGCCCGAGACTGTCCCAATAGGCCCGGCGTCCCGTCGCGATCAGCACCGCATCCGCCTCGATCGTCTCGGCCGCGCCGCCCTTGACCGGCTCGAAGGTGACGGTGGCGCCCTTCTTGGCCTTGGCGACACCGGTCACCTTGACGCCGAGCCTGAATTCGATGCCTTGCTTGGACAGCATGCGCTGGAACTGTTTGGCGACCTCGCCGTCCATGCCGCCGAGAATGGTGTCGAGGAACTCGACGACGGTCACCTTGGCGCCGAGCCGCGCCCATACCGAGCCGAGCTCCAGCCCGATGACGCCGCCGCCGACCACCACCATGTGGCCCGGCACATTGTCTAACGACAGCGCGCCGGTCGAGGACATGATCACTTTCTCGTCAAAGTCGACCTTGACGCCCGGGATGCCGGTGACGTCGGAGCCGGTGGCGATGACGATGTTCCTGGTCTCGATTTCCTCGACCTTGCCGTCCTCGCCGGTCACCGACACTTTGCCGGCGGACAGGACCTTGCCGGTGCCGCGAAAGCTGTCGATCTTGTTCTTCTTGAACAGGAAGGCGACGCCGTTGACGTTGGACGCCACTGTCGCGTCCTTGTGCGCCATCATCTTTTCCAGATTGAGCTTCGGCGTACTGATTTCGACACCGAGGGTATCAAAGGAGTGACCGGCCTCGGCGAATATCTCGGAGGCATGCAGCAGCGCCTTGGACGGGATGCAGCCGATATTGAGGCAGGTGCCGCCGAAGGTCGGGTTCTTCTCGACCACCGCCGTCTTCAGGCCGAGCTGTGCCGCCTTGATGGCGCAGACATAGCCGCCTGGTCCCGATCCGATGATAACGACGTCATAAGCCATGATTTGTCCTTCTGGTCTGGCACTCAGCCTTGACTGGGATTAGCGGCCGCCGCTAGTTACCAGCAGCACTTTTTTGGCCGCGCTCATTCCTGACAGCCCTTCAGCGAAAAAACATCCCACGGCACCTTTGAAAACCCGTTGGCGCCATAGGCGGTCGACCTCTGCAGCGACGGTCCAAGGTCGGGAAAGATCAGGGTCTTCGGCGCGTCGACGCCTTCGGCCGGCAGCAGAGCGATGTTGCCCTTGTCATCCGCACTGTAGACGACCCCCTCCCACAGCGTGCAGGCGGCGAGCTCGTCGCCGGTGACGTCACCTGTCGGGCATTTGTACATCAGCGAACCATGCGGCCGCGCCACGCCTTGCGTCCACATGACGATCCCGTCGAGCACGACATCGTTATCGAGCACCATCTTGAAGGTGTTGGTGACGACCGCCGATCCCCCGGTCGGCCTGAAATCGATCTCGGCGGCACTTTCGGCATCGCGATAGACGGCGAGCTCGAGCGGGCAGGCGGCTAAGGCTGCCGATCCCGTCTGCGCAACGCCGGCCGCGAGCACAGCTGCGAAAAACACCCTGGACCGGAAATGCGCGGAACTGGTCATCATTCGGTGGCGCAGATCCATTCTCCGGCTCACCTCGACCGGCCCTAGAGGTCGAGCACCAGCCGTTCCGGATCCTCCAGGCTTTCCTTGACCCGCACCAGGAAGGTCACCGCTTCCCTGCCGTCGACGATGCGGTGATCGTAGGAGAGCGCCAGATACATCATCGGCCGGATCACGATCTGGCCGCCGACCACCACCGGCCGCTCCTGGATCTTGTGCATGCCCAGGATGCCCGACTGCGGCGCATTGAGGATCGGCGTCGACATCAGCGACCCGTAAACGCCGCCGTTGGAAATCGTAAACGTGCCGCCTTGCATATCCGCCACGGAAAGCTTGCCGTCACGCGCGGCGACGCCCAGCCGGCCGATCTCCTTCTCGATCTCGGCTATTCCCATCTGGTCGGCGTCGCGCACCACCGGCACGACGAGGCCTTTTTCGGTGCCGACGGCGACGCCGATATGGGCGTAGTTCTTGAAGATGATGTCGGTGCCGTCGATCTCGGCATTGACGGAAGGGATTTCCTTCAGCGCATGGGTGACGGCCTTGGTAAAGAAGCCCATGAAGCCCAGCTTCACGCCGTGCTTCTTCTCGAACACGTCCTTGTATTTGGTTCTGAGCGCCATCACCGCGCTCATGTCCACCTCGTTGAAGGTGGTCAGCATGGCGGCGGTCGACTGCGCTTCCTTGAGGCGGCGGGCGATGGTCTGCCGCAGCTTGGTCATGCGCACCCGCTCTTCGCGCGACGCGTCGTCGGCCGAGGACGGCGCACGGGCGGCGACCGGCGCAGGGGCCTTCGGCGTCTCGGAAGGCTGCGACGGAGCGCCCCTGGCGATCGCGTCGAGCACGTCGCCCTTAAGCACCTGGCCGCGCTTGCCGGAACCCGAGATCTGGTCGACCGCGAGATTGCTCTCGGCCAGCAGCTTCGCCGCCGCTGGCGCCGGCGGCATCGCGCGTGCCTCGATCGGCCCGGCATCGCCGGCGATCTTGGCGGTCTCGGCCGCGGCTTGCTTTACGGTGGCTGCGGCGGTCGGCGCCGAGGCCTGCGATACCGCGTCCTGCTTCGCTTCGGATGTTGACGCCTTCGCGGGTTCGGGTGCTGCCGCCTTTGCCCCGTTGCCCGCCGAAATCATGCCGAGCAAAGCGCCGACTTCGACCGTCTCGCCTTCCTTGACGGCGATCTCGCTGAGCGTTCCTGCTGCCGCGGCCGGCACTTCGACCGTTACCTTGTCGGTTTCGAGCTCGACCAGCGGCTCGTCGGTGGCGATCGCGTCGCCCACCTTCTTGAACCATTTGCCGATGGTCGCCTCGGTGACGGATTCGCCAAGAGTGGGGACGCGGATTTCGGTAGCCATTGTGCCTGTCCGTTTTTCTGTCGGTTCTGTTCTATTCGCCCGGCTCTGTTCTATTCACCGAGCGCGTCTTCGAGCAAGGCGGCAAGCTGGGCGAGATGCTTCGACATCAACCCGGTCGCCGGCGACGCGGCGGCCGGCCGGCCGGTATAGCGCACCCGCTGGTGCTTGGCGTCGATATGCGCCAGCACCCATTCCAGATACGGATCGATGAACGACCAGGCGCCCATATTCTTGGGCTCCTCCTGGCACCACACCATCTCGGCGTTGCGGAAGCGTGACAGTTCGGTGATCAGCGCCTTGGCCGGGAACGGATAGAGCTGTTCGACGCGCAGCAGGTAGATGTCGTTGATGCCGCGCTTCTCGCGCTCCTCGTAGAGGTCGTAATAAACCTTGCCCGAGCAGAGCACGACGCGACGAATCTTCGAATCCTTGGTGAGCTTGATCGCCTGGCCGGGGAGCTGCTGGGCATCGTCCCACAACAGACGGTGGAACGCGCTTTCGCCCGACATCTCCGGCAGCGTCGACACCGCCCGCTTGTGGCGCAGCAGCGACTTGGGCGTCATCAGGATCAGCGGCTTGCGGAAATCCCGCTTCAACTGCCGGCGCAGGATGTGGAAGTAGTTGGCCGGCGTCGTGCAGTAGGCCACCTGCATGTTGTCTTCGGCGCAAAGCTGCAGGAAGCGCTCGAGCCTGGCCGACGAATGTTCCGGCCCCTGGCCTTCATAGCCATGCGGCAACAGGCAGACGAGGCCCGACATCCTGAGCCACTTGCGCTCGCCCGACGAGATGAACTGATCGAACACCACCTGGGCGCCGTTGGCGAAATCGCCGAACTGGGCTTCCCAAAGCGTCAGCGCCTTCGGCTCGGCCAGGCTGTAGCCATATTCGAAGCCAAGCACGGCCTCTTCCGACAGCATCGAGTTGATGACCTCGAAGCCGGCTTGCGCCGCCGACAGATTGTTGAGCGGGATGTAGCGTGTCTCGTCGCGCTGGTCGTAGAGCACGGAGTGGCGTTGCGAGAACGTGCCGCGCTCCGAATCCTGGCCCGACAGCCGGACCGGATTGCCGTCGAGCAGGATGGCGCCGAAAGCCAGCGCCTCGGCCGTCGACCAGTCGATGCCTTCGCCCGACTCGATCGCCTGGCGGCGGTTCTCGAGAAAGCGCAGGATCGTCCTGTGCGCCTCGTAATCCTTCGGCACCTCGGTCAGCTTCTTGCCGATTTCCTTCAGCGTCTTGACCGGCACGGCGGTCTTGCCGCGCCGCTGTTCGTCCTGGTTGTCGGCTGTGCGCAGGCCCGACCAGGCGCCATCCAGCCAGTCGGCCTTGTTGGGCTTGTAATGCTGGCCGACCTCGAATTCCTGCTCGAGATGTGCCCGCCAGTCGGCCTTCAGCTTGTCGAATTCGGCCCGGCTGATATGGCCTTCGGCGATCAGCCGGTCGGCATAGATCTGCACCGTCGTCTTATGGTTGCGGATGTTGCGATACATGATCGGCTGGGTGAAGGCCGGTTCGTCGCCCTCATTGTGGCCGAAGCGGCGGTAGCAGAACATGTCGACCACGACAGGCTTGTGGAACTTCATGCGGAATTCGATCGCCACCTTGGTGGCATGGACCACGGCTTCCGGATCGTCGCCATTGACGTGGAAGATCGGCGCCTCGATCATCTTGGCGACATCCGACGGATAAGGCGACGAGCGCGAAAAGCGCGGGTTGGTGGTGAAGCCGATCTGGTTGTTGATGATGACGTGCAGCGTGCCGGCGACGCGGTGGCCGCGCAAGCCGGACAAGCCGAGGATTTCGGCAATCACGCCCTGGCCGGCAAAGGCGGCGTCGCCATGCAGGAGCAGCGGCAGCACCTTGGCGCGCTCTTCCAGCGGCACGATCTCTTCGCGGCTGCGGCCGAACAGAGAGTCCTGCTTGGCCCGCGCCTTGCCCATCACCACCGGATCGACGATTTCCAGGTGCGATGGATTGGCGGTCAGCGACAGGTGCACCTTGTTGCCGTCGAACTCGCGGTCCGACGAAGCACCGAGATGGTACTTCACGTCGCCCGAGCCCTCGACCTCGTCGGGCGCGGCCGAGCCGCCCTTGAACTCGTGGAAGATGGCGCGGTGCGGCTTGGCCATCACCTGGGAGAGCACGTTCAGCCGGCCGCGATGCGCCATGCCGAGCACGATCTCCTTCATGCCGAGCTGGCCGCCGCGCTTGACGATCTGCTCCAGCGCCGGGATCAGCGCCTCGGCGCCGTCGAGCCCGAAGCGCTTGGTGCCCTTGTACTTGACGTCGATGAACTGCTCGAAGCCTTCGGCCTCGACCAGCTTCTGCAGGATCGCCTTCTTGCCGGCGGCGGTGAAGGAGATCTCCTTGTCGGTGCCCTCGATGCGCGCCTGGATCCAGGCCTTCTCCTCGGGATCGGAAATATGCATGAACTCGACGCCGAGCGTCGAGCAATAGGTGCGGGTCAGGATGTCGAGCATCTGCCGGATGGTGCCGAATTCGAGCCCGAGCACGTTGTCGAGGAAGATCGGGCGGTCGTAGTCGGCGGCGGTGAAGCCGTAGTTTTCCGGCGACAGCTCGTTGTAATCCTCGAGCTTGGCGATGCCGAGCGGGTCGAGATTGGCGTGCAAATGGCCACGCATGCGGTAGGCGCGGATCATCATGATGGCGCGCACGGAATCGCGCGTCGCCTGATGGACGTCGGCGTCGGACAGGGTGACCCCGTTCATCACCGCCTTGTTCTGGACCTTCTTCTCGATGTGCTTCTCGACGATGCCCCAATCGCCGTCGAGCGCCGAGACCAGTTCGCCATTGGCCTGCAGCGGCCACGAGGGCTTGGCCCATGAGGCGCCCTGGGCATTCTTGCGGACATCGCCGGCGTCGTCCTTCAGCGCCGCGAAGAAATCCTGCCATTCGGGATCGACCGAAGAGGGATCGTCCTCATAGGCGGCGTAGAGCGCGTCGATGTAGTCGGCATTGCCGCCATAGAGGAAAGAGGTAAGCGAAAATTGGTCGTTGGCCTGATCTTGTCTTGCCATTTTTTCCGCGGAGCCTTGGCTCCGTCTCCTGTTTTGGAGGGGAGTAGGGCAGTAAGGCCGTAGGGCAGTAGGGCAGTAGGGAGAACCAGGCACTTGCCATCACTCGTCCCGTTCTTCCTATTCCCCTACTCCCATACTGCCTACTCCCTTACTGCCTTACTGCCTTAATCTTTTATCGCTTCGACCAGCGTCGTGCCGAGCCGAGCCGGCGACGGCGAAACCTTTATTCCGGCCGATTCCATCGCCGCGATCTTGTCTTCGGCGCCGCCCTTGCCGCCGGAGATCACCGCGCCGGCGTGACCCATGGTGCGGCCGGCCGGAGCCGTGCGCCCGGCGATGAAACCGGCCATCGGCTTTTTGCGGCCACGCTTGGCTTCGTCCTTGAGGAACTGCGCGGCGTCTTCCTCGGCCGAGCCGCCGATCTCGCCGATCATGATGATCGACTGGGTCTCGTCGTCGGCGAGGAACATCTCCAGCACGTCGATGAACTCAGTGCCTTTGACGGGGTCGCCACCGATGCCGACGGCGGTGGTCTGGCCGAGGCCGACATTGGTGGTCTGGAACACTGCCTCATAGGTAAGCGTTCCCGAGCGGGAAACAACGCCGACCGAGCCCTTGCGGAAGATGTTGCCGGGCATGATGCCGATCTTGCATTCGTTGGGGGTCAGGACGCCAGGGCAGTTGGGACCGATGAGCCGCGATGTCGAGCGGTCGAGCCGCGCCTTGACCTTGATCATGTCGATCACCGGGATGCCCTCGGTGATGCAGATGATCAGCGGGATCTCGGCTTCGATCGCTTCCAGGATCGCCTCGGCGGCGCCCGCCGGCGGCACATAGACGACAGAAGCATTGGCGCCGGTCTTCGCCTTGCCTTCAGCGACGGTGGAAAAGATCGGCAAGCTCTCGCCCATGGCGCCGGTCCACGTCTCGCCACCCTTCTTGGGGTGGATGCCGCCGACCATTTTTGTCCCGTGATAGGCCAGCGCCTGTTCGGTATGGAACGTGCCGGTCTTGCCGGTCAGGCCCTGCACGAGCACCTTGGTGTTCTTGTCGACGAGAATGGACATGGTGGTCCTTTTTACAAACCGTTGATTGAGGAAGGCTGCGCGGCCATCGTCAGGTCAGAGCCGCTTGAGATCGGCGACGGTGAGGTCGCTTTTGGCGTTGCCGGTGTTGAGCGTCGTCGCCGGCTCGAACATCAGCACCACCGGCTGTTCGCTCAGCGAGCGCGGCCGGTGCTCGACGGCGCGCGGCACGACGATGAACTCGCCGCTGCCAAGCTCCACCGTGCCGTCGCGGAAATCGATGGCGATGCGGCCGCGCAGCACCAGGAAGGCTTCGTCCTCGTCGTCATGCGCGTGCCAGTCGAAGACGTCACCGAATTTGGCGATCTTGACCTGGGCGTCGTTGACGTCGCCGGCGATATGCGGATCGAAAACCTCTTTGATCTTCTGATCCGCCGCCTCGACCAGGTTTATCTTGTGCGGAGGCACCAGATCAGCCCTTCACCGCCGCCACGATTTTCTTGGCTGCGTCGTCTAGGTCGTCGGCCGAGACGACGTTGAGCCCGCTGTCGTTGATGATCTTCTTGCCGAGCTCGGCATTGGTGCCTTCCAGCCGCACCACCAGCGGCACTTGCAGACCGACTTCCTTGACCGCCGCGATAACGCCCTCGGCAATGATGTCGCACTTCATGATGCCGCCAAAGATGTTGATCAGGATGCCTTTGACCGCCGGGTCCTTGGTGATGATCTTGAACGCCGCCGTCACCTTCTCCTTCGACGCGCCGCCGCCGACGTCGAGGAAGTTGGCGGGCTCGGCGCCATAGAGCTTGATGATGTCCATCGTCGCCATGGCGAGGCCGGCGCCGTTGACCATGCAGCCGATATTGCCGTCGAGCGCGACGTAGGCGAGGTCGTATTTCGACGCCTCGATCTCCTTCTCGTCCTCTTCGGTGATGTCGCGCAGCTCCATCACGTCGGGATGGCGGAACAGCGCGTTGTTGTCGAACGACACTTTTGCGTCGAGCACGCGCAACCGGCCATTCTTCATGACGATCAGCGGGTTGACTTCGAGCAGGCTCATGTCCTTGTCGACGAAGGCTTTGTAGAGGATCGGGAACAACGTCTCGCCGTCCTTGGCGGCGTCGCCGTCGAGCTTCAGCGCGCCGTTGAGTTCTTTCAAATCATCCGCCGTTATGCCTTTTTCCGGGTCAATGGCGACGGTGATGATCTTTTCCGGCGTGTCGTGGGCGACCGCCTCGATGTCCATGCCGCCCTCGGTCGAAACGACGAAGGCGATGCGGCCGACGGAGCGGTCGACCAGCAGCGACAGATAGAGCTCGCGCTCGATGTCGGCGCCATCCTCGATGTAGAGGCGGTTGACCTGCTTGCCCGCCGGGCCGGTCTGCTTGGTGACCAGCGTGTGGCCAAGCATTTCCTTGGCGTTGGCGACCACTTCGGCCACCGATTTCGCCAGCCTGACGCCGCCCTTGGCGTCGGGGCCGAGCTCCCTGAACTTGCCCTTGCCGCGACCGCCGGCATGGATCTGGCTTTTTACCACATAGAGCGGGCCGGGCAGTGCCTTGGCGGCAGCTTCCGCCTCGCTTGCCCCAAACACCGGCACGCCTTCGGCCACCGGTGCGCCAAAGCCCTTCAGCAGCGCCTTGCCCTGATATTCATGGATGTTCATGCGCGTTGTCTCCAGATCACTTTACTGGCGGGTCACTTGGCGGCGGATCATTTGGCGGCGAGTTGCGGAGCGATCTTGACGCAAGCCTCGCACAGGCCCTGCACCGCCGCCACCGAATTGTCGAACATCTTCTGCTCGGCCTTGCCGAGCTCGATCTCGATGACGCGCTCGACGCCGCCGGCGCCGATCACCACCGGCACGCCGACATAGGTGTTCTTGACACCATACTGGCCGGAGAGATGCGCAGCACAGGGCAGCACGCGCTTCTTGTCCTTGAGATAGGCTTCGGCCATGGCGATCGCCGAGGCGGCCGGTGCGTAGAAGGCCGAGCCGGTCTTGAGCAGGCCGACGATCTCGGCGCCGCCGTCTCGGGTGCGCTGCACGATCTGGTCGAGCTTTTCCTTCGAGGTCCAGCCCATCTTGATGAGGTCGGGCAGCGGGATGCCGGCGACCGTCGAATAGCGGATCATCGGCACCATGGAATCGCCATGGCCGCCGAGCACGAAGGCGGTGACATCCTCGACCGACACCTTGAATTCCTCGGCCAGGAAATAACGAAAGCGCGAACTGTCGAGCACGCCGGCCATGCCGACGACATGGCTCTTCGGCAGGCCGGAGAACTTCTGCAGCGCCCAGACCATGGCGTCGAGCGGGTTGGTGATGCAGATGACGAAGGCTTTCGGCGCGTATTTCTTGAGACCCGCGCCAACCTGCTCCATGACCTTCAGATTGATGCCGAGAAGGTCGTCGCGGCTCATGCCGGGCTTGCGCGGCACGCCGGCAGTGACGATGCAGACGTCGGCGCCCTCGATGCCGGCATAATCGTTGACGCCGGTCAGCCTGGAATCGAACCCATCGACCGGCGACGACTGCGCGATGTCCAGCCCTTTGCCTTGCGGAATGCCCTCGGCGATATCGAACAGCACAACATCGCCGAGATCCTTGAGGCCGATCATGTGGGCGAGCGTGCCGCCGATCATGCCCGAGCCGATGAGCGCTATCTTGTTGCGTGCCATGTCAGGATGTTTTCCCTTTAGACTGTGACGGCGCCCAAATCCCTTAGCGAATTGGATGACGGCGTCGAGGAAGGAGGCCGGAATGCGGCGGGGAGCCGCGAAGATTTCGCCGCACCCAATAGCCCCGGCGCATAGAATATTCAAACGATTATTTTGGAGTGAGATTTTTCAATCGGTTAGATGGGTTGGGATTTACGTAAACGTCAAAGTTCGTAAGCCGACCTGGGAAAATTACGCAATGAAGATGGAAATAAGAAGGCTGTTTCCCGGCGATGACGCCCTTGTGATGCGGGTCGCCGAAGATGTGTTCGATGAACCGGTCAGGCTGGATTATTTCGCCTCATGGCCATTGTCGGCGGGACAGTGGGGGGCGCGAAGGATCGCGACCTTCCGGAGATTATCTTCAGGCTCGAGCCTGCTGCGCTTCGGTCAGAGTGGCCTTCTGCCTCTCCACCCAGTCTTCCAGCCATTCGTGGCCCTGCATCTCGATCAGCCGCGACGCGGTGCGCTCGAACTCGAAGACCTCGTTGCCGCGCTTGGCCGTGTACAGCTGCGGTGGCGGTGCGGCGGCGCTCACCACCAGCCGCACATGATGGTCGTAGAGCGTGTCGATCAGCAGGATGAAGCGCTTCGCCTCGTTGCGCATGCCTTCGCCAAGCACCGGCACATGATCGATAAAGACGGTCGAGAAGCGGCCGGCAATCGCCAGGAAATCGCGGGCACCGAGCGGGTTTTCGCAGAGATTGGCAAAGGAAAACCGCGCCGCGTCGCCGGCGGCGCGCGGCACGACGACCTGCCGGCCCTTTACCGTCAGGGCCGCTGCCTGCGTCGGCCTGCCGTGCGTCATCACTTTCCAGGCCTCGTCGAGGACAGCATCGGCGGCGGCATCGGCAGGGGTGACATAGACCGGCAGGCGGCTGAGCTTGNCCAGCCGATAGTCCTTGTCGGCATCGAGGGCAATCACCTGCGCATGCCGCTCCAGGATGCCGATGAAGGGCAGGAAAAGCTTGCGGTTCAAGCCGTCGCCGTAGAGATCCTGCGGCGCGACATTGGACGTGGCGACCAGCACGACGCCGTTGGCAAACAGCGCCGAGAACAGCCGCGACAGGATCATCGCATCGGCGATGTCAGTGACGGAAAACTCGTCGAAGCACAGCACCCAGGCTTCCTCGGCCAACGCGCGGGCCACCGGCGCGATCGGGTCGTCTTCCCTGACGGTGCCCTCTTTACGCGCCTGCCGGTGCTTCTGGATGCGGTCCTGCACATCGGCCATGAAGTCGTTGAAATGCACACGGCGCTTGCGCCGGACCGGCACCAGTTCGAAGAACATGTCCATCAGCATGGTCTTGCCGCGGCCGACGCCGCCGTGGATATAGAGGCCCTTGACGGCCTCGCGCGTCTCGCGCTTGCGAGCGAACAGCCAGCCCAGCGCGCTCGATTTGTGCGCCAGCCGTTTTGCCGAAATCTCGTCGATCAGCCGGTCGAGTGCCGCGACGACCCGCTCCTGCGCCAGATCGCGGTCGATCACGCCCGTATCGACCCAATGGTCGTAACGCTGCCGGACGGTCGCATGGGTCTGAAGGCCGTCACGCAGATGCATCGGTCACGTCGTTCCGGAGCAATTCCAAGAAAAGTGTGTAGCGGTTTTCTGTCCGGAATTGCGTAAAAACAAAAGAGAGCAATTCCGGGAAAAGCGTGTCGCGGTTTTCGGCCCGGAATCGCGAAAAAAACAATAAGGGCGGGCGGGTCAGCCTCTTGTAAGCGAGATCGGCAGGCCGTTGGAAGTCTGGCCGTCGAATTTCTCGCCGCCAGAGGAATAGAGCCGGGCCAGCGTGCCGCCATTCGCGTCGTACAGCGTCAACTGCTTGCCGGCGACGTTCCAGGATTTGATGCCGTCGATCGGCGCCGGGCAATGCAGCGGTCCAGCCCGATAGCCGGAGCCGAATTTAGTCTGGGGCGTCGCCACCTGGCAGCTCTGGCCGGACACGCTGGCCTTCCACACGCCGGCGACGCTGCTTGCGGTAAGATCCGGGGCTCCGGCCGGAGCCGTTCCGTCCGGCGGCAGCGAGGCGACCTGGGGGTTTAGCGTGCCCTGCGGCGCCGTCGGAAATTTCGACGGGTCGGCGGTGCCGGGCGACGCCGGCGGCGGCAGCTGGTTTGCAGTCACCTTGCCGGAAGGCGCGGCTTGCAGCGGCGCCGGCTGCTGGTCCATCGGCGAGAACCGTGACGTTGAACAGCCGCTTGCAAAGAGCGCGGCCAGCGATACGGCCAGCAGACCGGTTTTCGAAAAATTCATTTCAAACCTCCGTCGGATCCGGCCGGGCTGCCGTCCGCACAATATCCCTTTACCAAGACGGAGAAGGTGGCAAAATTTCAACCGTATATGGTTAAAATAGCATTTGCGGCGGCACCTGTTGCAACTTTGCCACAACTGCCTGCCGCCCGAAAACCTGCCCTAGGGGTCTGACCCGAGACTGCGCAGCGGTTTGCCTGGACAGGCCTGCCCCTGGCGTCCGGCCGCCAAATGCTTGCGCCAGCCCGCTTCGGTCCTATCTCTGATGAAACCGAACCTTGCCGGAGGCGAAATCTTGGCTGCGAGGAAAAGGGCGGCCAACCGCTACTATAGCGGGCCGCCCAGCGATCATTTCGACGGCACCTTGTTCTTCAATCCCAACGGCAAGCCGCCTGCCCGCTTATCCGATCTTTTGAAGTGGCAGCTGGGCGGCGAACGTTCGAAATGGCCGACGGCGGATCCGAGTCCGTTTCGTCAGGCGACACCGGCCAAGCGGATCGACGGCTCCGGGCTGAGGCTGACCATGGTCGGCCATTCCTCGCTGCTCATCCAGACAGCCGGCCTGAATATCCTTACCGACCCGGTCTGGTCGCAGCGCGCCTCGCCGCTCGCCTTTGCCGGGCCGAAACGGGTCAATCCGCCGGGCATCGCCTTCTCCAGCCTGCCGCCGATCGACCTCGTGCTGGTCAGCCACAACCACTACGATCATCTCGACCTCGCCACGCTGAAGCGGCTGAAGACAAAGCACGACCCGCTGGTGCTGACGCCGCTCGGCAACGACGCCATCATCGATGCCGGCGTTCCCGGCATGCGGTTTTCCGTGCATGACTGGGGCGAACGGGTCGAGATCGGCAACGACGTCGCCGTCCATGTCGAGCCGGTGCACCACTGGTCGGCACGCGGCACCCGAGACCGGCGCATGGCGCTGTGGGCGGGCTTTGTGGTCGAGACGCCGGGGGGAAAGGTCTATTTCGCCGGCGACACCGGTTTCCACGATGGCATCAACTATCAGCTGATGGTCGAAAGGCACGGCGGCTTCCGCCTCGCCATCCTGCCGATTGGCGCCTACGAGCCGCGCTGGTTCATGGCGCCACACCACCAGAACCCGGAGGAGGCGGTGCAAGGCATGCTGTTGTGCAACGCCGCCTATGCCGCCGGCTGCCATTGGGGCACGTTCCGGCTCACCAACGAGCCGATCGACGAGCCGGCAAGAAAGCTTGGCGAGGCCCTCGACGATCAAGGTGTCCCGCAAGAACGCTTTCGCGCCCTGCGTCCCGGCGAAGTCTGGGACGTGCCGGCGCTCTAGGCAGGCGACCCGGCCTCCCAGAGGCCTCGGGGGAACCCGGGACGTCGTAAACGCGTTGGTAGTCGTCCACAACCGCCGGCTGCGAGGGATTTTCCATGATCAAATGGATCATCATTCTTCTGATTATCGCGGCCGCGGCGAGCCTGCTCGGCATGCCGGCATTGGCCGGAGCCGCCGCCACCGGCGCCCGCATTCTCATCGGCATCGTGTTGATCATCTTCCTGCTGGTCATGCTCGGCATCCTCGCGGTGGCGTAGACGCATCGGCCCGAAGATCGGAATCGATTTTCAGAAAGCATGATGCGCAGGTTTAAAATGCCAGAGCGCACTTTGCGTCCAAGTCGACGCACGGCGCGCTGGCGTCTCGCACTGGTAATTCCGGCCGCTATCCGCCATATAGGCGCCAAACCGGCATGAGACCTTTCGATCCATGGCAAGCACTGCCCCCTTCGCCAAGATGAACGGCATCGGCAACGAAATCATCGTTGCCGATATGCGCGGTCGCGCCGATCGGGTGGCGCCGGCTGCCGCCCTTGCGCTCAATGCCGATGCCGCGACGAAATTCGATCAGATCATGGCGATCCACGACGCCAGAACGCCGGGCACTGCCTTTTTTATCGACATCCTGAATTCCGACGGAACCGGCGCGCAGGCCTGCGGCAACGGCATGCGCTGCGTGGTGCAGGCGCTTGCCGCCGAGACCGGCCAGAAGACATTCGCCTTCGAGACCGTCGCCGGCATCCTCAACGCTGAAGAACATGCCGACGGGCTGATCTCGGTCGACGTGGGCAAGCCGCATTTCGGCTGGCAGGATATTCCGCTCGCCGAGGAATTCCGCGATACCCGCATGATCGAACTGCAGGTCGGCCCGATAGACGCGCCGGTGCTGCACTCGCCCTCGGTGTTGTCGATGGGCAATCCGCACGCCATCTTCTGGGTCGACCGCGACGTCTGGTCCTATGAGCTCGACCGCTTCGGTCCGCTGCTCGAAAACCACCCGATCTTCCCCGAACGCGCCAACATCACCATCGCGCGGGTGACCTCGACCGAGACGATGGTCATCCGCACCTGGGAGCGCGGCGCCGGCCTGACCAAGGCCTGCGGCACGGCGGCTTGTGCCGCCGTCGTCGCCGCGGCGCGCACCAGGCGGACCGGACGCAGCGTCTCCCTGGTGACGCCCGGCGGCGGCTCCTTGCATGTCGAGTGGCGCGGCGACGACCACGTCATCCTCACCGGTGCCGCCGAATGGGAATTTTCCGGCAGCTTCGACCCGGCGACCGGCGTGTGGGCCCGCGACACCGAAAGCGCCGCCTGATGGCTCCTCTTGCCAAGAAGGGTCCCGCTCTTTCCGGGGATCCCGTTTTCTCCAAGGGCCCCGCTCTTCCCAAAGGTGTTGACGTCGTCACCTTCGGCTGCCGGCTGAATACCTATGAATCCGAGGTGATGCGGCGAGAGGCGGAAAGTGCCGGCCTTGGCGCGCTGGAAGGCGGCGCCATCATCTTCAACACCTGCGCCGTCACGGGCGAGGCGGTGCGCCAGGCAAAACAGTCGATCCGCAAGGCCCGCCGCGAGAAGCCGCAGGCCCGCATCATCGTCACCGGCTGCGCCGCGCAGACCGAGCCGCAGAATTTCGTCGCCATGGCCGAGGTCGATCTCGTCCTTGGCAATGAGGAAAAGCTGAAGGCGCATTCCTATCGCGCGCTGCCGGATTTTGGCGTCAACGACACCGAGAAGGCTCGCGTCAACGATATCTTTTCGGTGCGCGAGACGGCCGGCCACATGGTCGACGCCATCGAAGGCCGGGCGCGGGCGTTCGTCCAGGTTCAGAACGGCTGCGACCACCGCTGCACCTTCTGCATCATCCCCTATGGCCGTGGCAATTCGCGCTCGGTGCCGATGGGCGCCGTGGTCGAGCAGGTCAAGCGGCTGAGCGGCAATGGCTATGCCGAGATCGTTCTGACCGGCGTCGACATGACCAGTTTCGGCGCCGACCTGCCGGGCAGCCCGAAACTCGGCAAATTGGTCAAGACAATCCTGAAGCAGGTGCCTGACGTGAAACGCCTGCGCCTTTCCTCGATCGATTCGATCGAGGCTGACGACGATCTGCTCCAAGCCATCGCCACCGAGCCTCGGCTGATGCCGCATCTGCATCTGTCGCTGCAGTCCGGTGACGACATGATCCTGAAGCGGATGAAGCGCCGGCACAACCGGGATCAGTCGATCCGTTTTTGCCAGGATTTGCGCAAATTGCGTCCCGGCATCGTCTTCGGCGCCGACATCATCGCCGGCTTCCCGACCGAGACGGACGCCATGTTCGAAAAATCGCTGGAGATCGTCGAGGAATGCGGCCTGACGCATCTCCACGTTTTTCCGTTTTCGCCGCGCGAAGGCACCCCCGCCGCGCGCATGCCGCAGCTTCGCCGCGAACTGGTCAAGCAGCGTGCGGCACGGCTGCGCGCCGCCGGTGACGCCGCCTATCGCAGCCATCTTTCCTCGCTCGCCGGAACACGCCAGTCGATCCTGGTCGAGCGCGAGGGGCTCGGCCGCATCGAAGGGTTTACGATTGCCGCGATCTCCGAGGGTGCGCCGGGCGAAATCGTTGAGGCTGATATCGCCGGCGATGACGGTGTCAGACTGATCGCGGCGCCGCTTGCCGCCCGCGCCGCCTGAGACGCAAGAACATGGCTGGTTTTTTCAAGAAGATATTTTCGTTCGGCAAGAAGGAAGTGGTCGAGGAGCGGATCGACGAGACCGCACCGCTGCCGCCGATCAAATGGGACGCGCTGGAGGCGCTGAAACCGGCGGCTGTTGAAGAGGCCGAACCAGCTCCGACCATTCCACCCGAGCCTGAAATCCAGCCGGAACCTGCTTCGGTCGAGGAGCTGCAGCCGCCTGCCGAGGAGCCGGCGCCAGAGGAGATACCGGCGGCTCCCGTCGAGTCTCCTCCGGAGCCAGAGCCGGAGGAAATTCCTGAGCCAACGCTGACGCAGACATCCGAACGTGNCGCTGCCCCTCATCCGCCTGCCGGCACCTTCTCCCCGTATAGTGACGGGGAGAAGGGTGCTGATCGTCCCGCCGAGCCTCCTTTTGAAAGCGGCAAAGAAGAAGCTCCGACGCTGACGCCACCCTCTCCCCGTCCTTCACGGGGAGAGGGTGAGGGGCAGCGCGAACCTGCGCAAGATGCCGCACCGCCAGCCGAGGCCCCCTTGACGGCGCCCGAGCCTGAGCCGCCGGCGGCCGAAATCCCGCCGCCGATTCGCCAGCCGGCGCCGATCGAGGCGAAGCCGGTCCTTGCCGAGATCGCGCCCGAACCTGAAGCCGTTCCGCAACCACCGCCGGAGCCGAAGCCGGCTCCCGGCAAGGTCACCGTCACCAGGAAGGTCGAGCAGAGAGCCGAGCCGCAGAAGGCGCCGGAACCGGCACCGAGACGCTCGTGGTTCCAGCGCATGAAGGAGGGGCTCGCCCGCTCTTCCCGGGAACTGTCAGGCAACATCGCCGGCGTCTTCACCAAGCGCAAGCTCGACGAGGACACGCTGCAGGATCTGGAGGACGTGCTGATCCGCGCCGATCTCGGCATGGAGACGGCTTTGCGCATCACCGATTCGCTGGCTGCCAGCCGCTACGGCAAGGACGTGTCCGAGACGGAAGTGCGCGCCATCATGGCGGCCGAGGTGGAGAAGGTGCTGACCCATGTCGCCTTGCCGCTGGAGCTCGACCTCAGCCACAAGCCGCATGTCATCCTTGTCGTCGGCGTCAACGGCACCGGCAAGACCACGACCATCGGCAAGCTGGCGGCAAAGCTGACCGACGGCGGCCTGTCGGTGATGCTCGCCGCCGGCGACACGTTCCGTGCCGCGGCGATCGAGCAATTGAAGATCTGGGGCGAGCGCACCAGGTCGCCGGTCATCGCCTCGAAGCTCGGCGCCGACGCCGCCGGCCTCGCCTACGATGCCTTCGAACAGGCCAGGCAAGCCGGCTCCGACGTGCTGATCATCGACACCGCCGGGCGGCTGCAGAACAAGACCGAGCTGATGGCGGAACTCGAAAAGATCGTCCGGGTGCTGGGCAAGCTCGATCCGGAGGCGCCACACACCGTGCTGCAGACGGTCGACGCCACCACCGGCCAGAACGCGCTCAACCAGGTCGAGATCTTCCGCAACGTCGCCGGCGTCAACGGCCTGGTGATGACCAAGCTGGACGGCACGGCACGCGGCGGTATTCTGGTGGCGATTGCGGCAAAGCATAAATTGCCGGTTTATTTCATCGGCGTCGGCGAACAGGTCGACGACCTCGAACCATTCTCCGCAAGCGAGTTCGCCAGGGCGATCGCTGGAGTGGCGTAACAAGCTTGATCCCAAAAAGTTGCAGACTTTTGGACCAAGATCATGCGCAAGAAGGAAAGCCTATGAACCCGCGCATCCTCGAACGCGACCCGTCCGACCCGCAGAAACAGAAGAAGGAAGGCGTCAATCCGCTGCTCAAGCTGGTGCTGGAGCTCGGCCCGTTGATGGTGTTCTTCTTCGCCAACGCCCGTGGCGCATGGCTGTCGCAGAAGTTTCCGGTGCTGGCCGAATTCGGCGGACCGATCTTCGTCGCCACCGGCCTGTTCATGGCCGCGACCGCGATCGCGCTGGCCGCGTCCTGGCTGCTCACCCGCACCTTGCCGATCATGCCGATGGTGTCGGGCGTCGTCGTCTTCGTCTTCGGCGCGCTGACGCTCTACCTGCAGGACGACATCTTCATCAAGATGAAGCCGACAATCGTCAACATGCTGTTCGGCGGCGTGCTGCTCGGCGGCCTGTTCTTCGGCAAGTCGCTGCTCGGCTACGTCTTCGATTCGGCCTTCAGCCTCGATGCCGAGGGCTGGAAGAAACTCACTTTCCGCTGGGGCCTGTTTTTCCTGTTCCTGGCCCTTGTCAACGAAGTCGTCTGGCGGAATTTTTCCACTGACGCCTGGGTTACCTTCAAGGTCTGGGGCATCATGCCCATCACCCTTCTCTTCACCTTCAGCCAGATGCCGCTGATCATGCGCCATTCGCTTGAAGGCAAGACCGGAACAGAAGGGAAGCCCGGCAAGTAACGATCAAGGAGACGGCATGGAATTCGTCACCACGCGCGAAGAGCTGAGAACGATCTACAAGACGCCTCGGCCGACCGACGGCTCGATCCGCAAGGAACTGAAGGCGCTGGATGGCCACAGCCGTTCCTTCATCGGCAAAAGCCCCTTCGTGCTGATCGGCTCCTCCGACGGCGCCGGCAATGCCGATGTGACGCCGAAGGGCGACAGGCCGGGCTTTGCCGCCGTGCTCGACGAGAAGACCATCGCCATCCCCGACCGGCCCGGCAACAACCGGCTCGACACGCTGGAGAACATTCTTCTCAACCCTTCGGTCGGGCTGCTCTTCCTCATCCCGGGCATGAACGAGACGCTGCGCGTCAATGGCGACGCCCGCATCACCGTCGATGCGGGCCTGCGCGAGCGGCTCGCTGTCGACGGCAAGGAACCGCAAAGCGTCGTCCTGGTGACGGTCAAGGCCGCCTACATGCATTGCGCCAAGGCTTTTATGCGCTCCGATCTGTGGAAGCCGGAAACCTGGTACGACCGCGCGACGCTGCCGACGCTCGGCCAGATCTTGCGCGACCAGCTGGCGCTCGCCGATTCGGCCGAGGCGACCGACCGCTGGCTGGACGAAGAATACAAACACACCATGTGGTAGCGTGACCGGCTACGAATCGCCCGAGCCCGCCTCTAAGCCTTTGCTGAACATCCTCGCCATTTCCGGCAGCCTGCGCGCCGCCTCGATCAATTCGGCCCTGGTCGCGGCGCTCGCGCAAAACGCGCCGCCGGACTGTCACGTGTCCGTCTATGACGGGCTTGGCCGCTTGCCGATTTTCAATCCGGATGACGAAGCGAGCGGACGCCACCGCAAGCATCCGCGCTGATCGACGCGGTCACCGCCGCTGACGGTGTGATCGTCTCCTGCCCTGAATATGCCCATGGTGTACCGGGCGGGCTGAAGAACGCGCTCGACTGGCTGGTGTCGCGCGACGCCGCTGTCAGCAAGCCGGCCATGCTGGTGCACGCCTCGCCGCGATCGCTGTTTGCCCGCGCGCCTCTGGCCGAGATCATGCGCACCATGTCTTTCGCGCTTTTTGAAGACACCGCGCTCGAAATCGCCCTGCTCGGCAAGAGGCCACCGGAGGTGGACAAAATCCTATCGGAGCCGGCAAGCCAACTGGCAATGCACAACGCCATTTCGGCCTTCGCCGATTTCATCCGGTCGCGTTAAGCGGCGGCCACCGTGCTTTCGTTGTCCCGGAGCGGAGCGAACGCTAAGGGCGTCGGCGACAAAGCTGCCGATCTCCCCCCACGTGGGGGAGATGCCCGGCAGGGCAGAGGGGGGCGCTGTCCCGCAGCCTCTCGCAAACTTCCTTCCGTCTCAACGTCTCGACATTGGTCTCGCCGGCGAACCACACGCGCAGCGACCTCTTCGAAAACCCCGCGGCCGCTCAAAATGTCTTTGCGCCGTTGACCATCAGCCGGACCATGTAGAGCGAGGTCGTGCCGGCGATGTAGAGGCAGTTCAGCTTGTTGCCGCCGAACACGCAATTGGCGACGACTTCCGGCACCTTGATCTTGCCGATCAGCGTCCCGTCCGGATCGTAGCAATGGATGCCGTCGGCGGCACTGGTCCAGATCCGGCCCTGGTCATCGAGCCTGAAACCATCGAACAGGCCGGCCGTGCAATCGGCGAAGACCTTTCCGCCTGAGACCTTCTTGCCGGCCCCGTCGACATCGAACACCCGCATATGCGCCGGATTCTGCGCGCCATGCGTGCGGCCGGTATCGACGACATAGAGCTTGCTCTCGTCGAGCGAGAAGGCAAGCCCGTTGGGCCTGACCATGTCGGTGATCACCGCTTCGATCTCGCCGGTGCCGGGGTCGGCCCGGTAGACATGGCAGGCGCCGATCTCGCTCTCGGCCTTGTCGCCCTCATAATCCGTATCGATGCCGTAGGTCGGGTCGGTGAACCAGATCGAACCATCGGACTTGACCACCGCATCGTTGGGCGAGTTCAGCCGCTTGCCGCGCCATTTGTCGGCTATGGTGGTGATGGAGCCGTCATGCTCGGTGCGGCTGACGCGGCGGCCCGAATGCTCGCAAGTGACCAGCCGGCCCTGCCGGTCGACGGTGTTGCCATTGGAATTGCCCGACGGCTGCCGGAACACGCTGACGCTGCCGTCGGTCTCGTCGTAGCGCAGCATGCGGTTGTTGGGAATGTCGGACCAGACCACATAACGGCCGGCCGCAAACCAGGCCGGCCCTTCCGCCCACCGGCATCCGGTGAACAGCTTGTCCATCTGTGCGTTGCCGTTGAACAGCCGCGCAAAGCGTGGATCGAGAATTTCGTAGTGTTCCGCGGTCATGGTTTCCTCCCGATCATGCAATCGTTGGTGCCGGCGCGATCAAGCCAGCCGGCGATCGATATGGCAAGATCGTTGATACCGGTCTCATCGCATCTTGACGGAGACGGGCAACGCCGCCCTTGCACAGATGGTAAAACCCAAATGACGGGTCATGCGCCGTTAACCGGCTATGCGCTCAGTGCAATGGTGCATTGCAACATCTTATTTTTGCAGCGCATCATAACTATGTCATGCTGCGTATCGATCAGGGAGGAACAACCTGCCGCAACAATGCGGCGCAGAAGGAACCTCGCTATGATTCTCGACAACCTCATGAGCCGCGCTCGCACCAGCATCGCCAAGCGCCGGCAATACAACCGCCTCATCGCCGAAATCGACTCGTTTTCCAGCCGCGATCTGGCCGACATGCGCGCCGACCGCAGCGAAATGCTCTACCAGGTCCACAAGCAGATCTACGGCTGAGCCTTCGGTCGAGTAACGCAACTCGGCCGCGCCGAGGCGCGTAGAGAGCAAGGTCAGGCCGAATCGTTTTGCAGGCCGGCTGAATATCAACGCGCCGCCAGCGCTTTTTCGATTTCGGGCAGCAGCAGCGTTTGTGCTGAGCCCGGCGTCAGCGGGCCGACATGCTTGTAGGCGATCTTGCCGTCCTTGCCGACGACAAAGGTTTCCGGCACGCCGTAGACCCCCCAGTCGATCGCCGCGCGCCCTGCCGTGTCGACGCCGATCGCCTGGAACGGGTTGCCGAGATCGCCGAGGAACCGGCGGGCGTTTTCCGGCTGGTCCTTGTAGTTGAGCGCGGCGATGACGAAGCGCTTGTCCTGCGACAGCGCCAGCAGCAGCGGATGTTCGTCGCGGCAAGGCCCGCACCACGACGCGAAGACGTTGACCAGCGTGACCTTGCCGGCAAACTGCCTGGAATCGAGCCCCGGCAAATTCACGCCCTCCAGCGCCGGCAGATTGGTCTGCGGCGCCGGCAGGCCGATCAGCGCCGATGGCACTTCCGACGTGTCGCGACCGGACAGCAGCTGCGTCAGGAACAGCCCCGCCAGCCCGAGGAAAATCAGCAGTGGCAACAGCACGATCAGGCGGCGTGAGCGCGCCGGCGTTTCCGTCTCCATGCTCATGATTTCCCCGCCTTGTCGGAGCGCCGCCGCACGCCGGACGCTTCCAGCTCGGCGAGGTCTCGTCTGCGTGCACGCTGGTCGAGCAGGATCCAGCCGATCAGCCCGGCCAGCACCACGGCCGTGATGGCATAGGCAGCGGTCACATAGAGCGCATGCGCGCTCATATGGGTCGCTCCTCCGGTGCAAAACCTTTCAGCCGGACCATTTCGCTTCGTTCCAACATGCCTTCCCTTAACCCTGCGCCATCGGCTTCGCAATCGACAGCAGCGCCGCAGCCTTTGACGCCCTGTAATCACCAACGATGGCCGGCCAAATCAGTCGGTTCCATGGCGCAGCGCCAATGCTGCCGCAACCGGCCCCAGCACGGCAAGAAACAAGGTCAGCGCGGCAAGAATGAGGAAAGGCTGCAGGAATGGATCGGGGTTCGCCACCGCGCCATAGCTTGCCGAGACGCCGAAGATCAGCACCGGGATGGTCAGCGGCAGCACCAGCACCGAGATCAGCAGCCCGCCGCGCGGCAGTGCTACCGCTACCGCCGCACCGGCCGCGCCGATGAAGGTGATCGCCGGCGTGCCGACCAGAAGGGTCAGCGCCGTGGCGCCGATGCCGATCGGCTCCATATTCATGAACAGGCCGAGCAGGGGTGCGGCGATGACCAGCGGCAGCACGCTTCCTGCCCAATGCGCCAGGCATTTCGTCAGCACGGTCAGCGCCAGCATCTGCCGGTCGTCGCCGAGCACCAGCAGATCGAGCGAGCCGTCTTCCCGGTCGGCCTGGAACAATCGGTCCAGACCGAGCAGGCAAGCCAGCAAGGCGCCGATCCACAGGATCGCCGGGCCGATGCGGGCAAGCAGATTGAGGTCTGGCCCGACGCCGAAGGGGATCGTGGCGATCACCGCGAGAAAGAAGATCACGCCGGTCAGCGCCCCGCCGCCGGCCCGGATACTCAGGCGAATGTCGCGCAGGAAGAGGGCTAGCATGGTTTTAGATGCCCTTGCTCAGGCACCCCCCTCTGTCCTGCCGGACATCTCCCCCTCAAGGGGGGAGATTGGCTGTCACGACGGCCTTCGCCAATCGCAGTCGTTGAAAGATGGGCGCAACGACGAAGCTGCCAATCTCCCCCCTTGAGGGGGAGATGTCCGGCAGGACAGAGGGGGGTGGGCGGGAACGCCGACATTACCGAGTTTCCCCCATCCTCAATTCCTGTGCCCCCTCCAACCCCAGTGGCAGATGCGTCGCCGCAATAATGATTCCGTCCTCGTCCAGATGCTCCCGCATCAGCCGGCCGAATCGCTCTTCCGAAGCCTTGTCCAATCCGGCCGTCGGCTCGTCGAGCAGCCACAGCGGCCGCCGGCTGACCAGCAGTTTTGCGATCGCCGCGCGGCGGCGTTGTCCGGTGGAGAGATAGCCGAACGGCAGATGGCCGATACCGTCAAGCCCGACCATTGCCAGCGCCTCTTCGGCGCTCAAGAAATCCGCGCCTGAAAAATCGCGCCAGAAGCGCAGATTTTCCGCCACGCTCAGCGCCGTCTTCATCGCGTTCTGGTGGCCGAGATAGTGGCAGGCCGAGGCGGCCGACGGAAAATCCTCACCGCCACCTTCGAGAAGCAAACGGCCTGCCACCACCGGCAGCAACCCGGCAACGACCCTGAGCAGTGTCGATTTTCCCGCGCCGTTCGGCCCGGTGACGATCAGCGCCTGGCCTTTGCCAAGGGCAAAGTCGAGGCCGGAAAAAACCGCCTCGCCGCCGCGTTCGCCGCCCAGATTTTCGGCGATCAGCCGCATTCCTTGCCCGTCCCGAAAACGCCGCTTCACGGCAGCTGCCGCATCGCACAAAATAGCCGTTCGACTGTCTAGAACTATTCCAGGAAATTCTCTATATGCGGGGCATCCGTGCCAGCGGTCGGCACGGGAAGCGAATTAGCGCCGAACCAGCGCACGCGCCGCCTTGAACGGCTCGGGTTGGCTGGGAACGGACAGCGGAAATGGCCGTACCCGCACCTTTGCGCGTGATTGCATGCCATCGGCGTCCGTTCCCTTTCAGGCTGAACAGACAAGGACGGATCGCACGTGTCAAAATCCCTCGATAGTTTCAATTGCCGCCGCACGCTGACCGCGGGCGGCACCGACTATGTCTATTACGATCTTGTCGAGGCCGAGAAGAACGGCCTCACCGGTATCGCCCAGCTGCCCTATTCGATGAAAGTGCTGCTGGAGAACCTGCTGCGCAACGAGGACGGCCGTTCCGTCACCAAGGAGAGCATCCAGGCGGTCGCAGGCTGGCTGACCGACAGGGGCACTGCCGGGGTCGAGATAGCCTATCGCCCGGCCCGCGTGCTGATGCAGGATTTCACCGGCGTTCCGGCCGTGGTCGACCTGGCCGCGATGCGCGATGCCATGGCTTCGCTCGGCGGCGACCCGCAAAAGATCAATCCGCTGGTGCCGGTCGACCTGGTCATCGACCACTCGGTCATCGTCGATGAGTTCGGCACGCCGCTGGCTTTCGCCCGGAATGTCGAGCTTGAATACGAGCGCAACGAGGAACGCTACAAATTCCTGAAATGGGGCCAGCAGGCCTTCCGCAACTTCCGCGTCGTGCCGCCCGGCACCGGCATCTGCCACCAGGTCAATCTCGAATATCTCGGCCAGGTCGTGTGGACCAACACTGAAGGCGGCGAAACCACCGCCTATCCCGACACCTGCGTCGGCACCGATTCGCACACCACCATGATCAACGGCCTTGGCGTGCTCGGCTGGGGCGTCGGCGGCATCGAGGCCGAGGCCGCGATGCTTGGCCAGCCCGTCTCCATGCTGTTGCCCGAAGTCATCGGCTTCCGGCTCACCGGCAGGCTCAGGGAAGGCGTCACCGCCACCGACCTCGTGCTCACCGTCACCCAGATGCTGCGCAAGAAGGGCGTCGTCGGCAAGTTCGTCGAATTCTTCGGTCCGGGTCTGTCCAACATGACGCTGGCCGACCGCGCCACCATCGGCAACATGGCGCCCGAATATGGCGCCACCTGCGGCTTCTTTCCGGTCGATGGCGAAACCATCCGCTACCTCACCATGTCCGGCCGCGAGGAAAACCGCATCGCGCTGGTCGAGGCATACGCCAAGGCGCAAGGCATGTGGCGCGATACCGGCTCGGCCGACCCGGTCTTCACCGATCTGCTCGAACTCGATCTCGGCAGTGTCGTGCCGTCGATGGCCGGCCCCAAGCGTCCAGAGGGCAGGGTCGCGCTTGAAGGCATTCCGGCCGGCTTTGTCAAGGCGATGGAAACCGAATACAGGAAGGCGGTCGAAATCGACAAGCGCTATGCCGTCGAGGGCACCGACTACGACCTTGGCCATGGCGACGTCGTCATTGCCGCCATCACCTCCTGCACCAACACCTCGAACCCGAGCGTGCTGATCGGCGCCGGGTTGCTGGCACGCAACGCCAACCGGCTCGGGCTCAAGCAGAAGCCGTGGGTCAAGACATCGCTGGCGCCGGGCAGCCAGGTCGTCGCCGAATATCTGGAGAAATCCGGCCTGCAGAAGGAACTCGACCAGATCGGCTTCAACCTGGTCGGCTTCGGCTGCACCACCTGCATCGGCAATTCCGGCCCGTTGCCGGCGCCGATCTCCAGGACCATCAACGACAAGGGCTTGATTGCTGCCGCGGTGCTTTCCGGCAACCGCAATTTCGAAGGCCGCGTCTCGCCCGACGTGCAGGCGAACTACCTCGCTTCGCCGCCGCTGGTCGTCGCCCACGCGCTGGCCGGGACCGTGACCAAGGACCTGACCACCGAACCGCTCGGCGAGGACCGCGACGGCAACCCGGTCTACCTCAGGGACATCTGGCCGAGCTCGGTCGAGATCCAGGAGTTCATCGAGAAGAACGTGACGCGCGAACTGTTCGCCCGCAAATATGCCGACGTCTTCAAGGGCGACGAAAACTGGCAGGACGTCAAGGCGCCGGAAGGCCAGACCTATTCCTGGGACAACAATTCGACCTATGTGCAGAACCCGCCCTACTTCGCTGGCATGACATCGGGCTTCGGCACGATCGGCGACATCAAGGCCGCCCGCGTGCTCGGCCTGTTCGGCGACAAGATCACCACCGACCACATCTCACCGGCCGGCTCAATCAAGGCGGCCTCGCCGGCCGGCAAGTACCTCATCGATCATGGCGTCGGCGTTGCCGACTTCAATCAATACGGCACACGGCGCGGCAATCACGAGGTGATGATGCGCGGCACCTTCGCCAATATCCGCATCCGCAACCACATGCTGGGCGAGAACGGCCGCGAGGGCGGCTACACGATCCACTATCCGTCGAAGGAAGAGAAATCGATCTACGACGCCGCCATGGAGTACAAGAAGGAAGGCGTGCCGCTGGTCATCTTCGCCGGTGTCGAATACGGCAACGGCTCGTCGCGCGACTGGGCGGCCAAGGGCACCAACCTGTTGGGTGTTCGCGCGGTCATCGCTCAGTCCTTCGAGCGCATCCACCGCTCGAACCTGGTCGGCATGGGGGTCATCCCCTTCGTCTTCGAGGAGGGCACCTCATGGGCCTCGCTCAACCTCAAGGGCGACGAACTGGTCGAAATCGACGGACTGAGCGCCATCAAGCCGCGTCAGAAGATGATTGCGAAGATCACTTATGGCGACGGCACGGTGAAGAACATTCCGATCATCTGCCGCATCGATACGCTGGACGAGCTCGACTACTTCAAGAACGGCGGCATCCTGCAATATGTGCTGCGCGATCTAGCCGCATAGAGAGGGGAGTAAGGGAGTAGGGCAGTAAGGCAGTAGGGGAAAAGTCGCCTCCGCTGCCTCGTCCTATTCCCTACTCCTACTGCCCTACTGCCATACTGCCCTAATTTCGGCCCTCCGAACCGCGCTGCCGCCGCCAGCAGCACGCCGAGCATCAGCCCGTTGAGGATGTGCCACAGGAAATGCGTGCCGAGCGGGAAGCTGCCGCAGACCAGCGGATCGATCGTCCTGAAGATGACCGACACGACGAAGATCGCCGAGCCCGCCAGATTGTACCAGCCGGCGCGGTTGCCGCTCGCCGCCGCCCAGGCGCCGAAGAAGGCGAGCGCCAGGAAGGGCGGCAGGTAGCCGGTCGTGCCGTTCGATGCCTGGCGCAGCCAGTCCGGCACGGCCCAGGTCAACAACCCGGTGACGGCATAGAAGGCGAAGAAGATGGCGATCGCCTTGCCCCATTTCATGCCGAGGAAACGGCGCAGGTTGAACAGCGTGTAGGCCAGCGTGAACCCGGCGATCGGCAGCACGTCGGCCCAGACCGTGGCATGGTTGGCAAAGGTGTGGAACAGCGCCGAGCCGATGCCGATCGCCACCACCCACCAGGCCAGCATTTCGGCGAAGATGCCTGTGCCACACCGGCGCACCTCCCGGACACCCCACAGCCCGGCGACAAGAAAAGCCAGATTGGTCAGTGCGTTGATCGGTTCGGCCCAGAACTGTGGCCCGACCCGCTCGCAGTACAGGTCGACCGGAGTCAGGAGAGTTTGCCACATGCTGATTGTTGCCCGAATCGGTATCTACCCTGAAGTGTAGCCCGTCCTGGAGCGCCCTTGCAGTTGGCTGCAGCGGTAAAATTTTCACCGCAACGTGACTTCCCGTTGACTGCCGCTTCTGCCACATATTTCGCCAACCAGAACAAAGCCGGCCATCACCGGCGGGAGTCGAAACGGCTATGACACCTCGAAGACCATTGCGGCTTGCGGCGTTTGCGCTGGCCCTCTCGGTGCTTGCCGGAGCTGGACTTGCCGCCAATGCGCTTGCTGGCGAGGCCGATCGCTCCCAGACAGATAAATCCCTGGTCGGCCAGCCCTTGGGCGTGGTCGAGCTCTTCACCAGCCAGGGCTGCAGTTCCTGCCTGCCGGCCGATGCGTTTTTCGCCGAGCTTGCCGCCAAGGAGAACATCGTCGCGCTCGCCTATCACGTCGACTACTGGGATTATCTCGGTTGGAAGGACACGCTGAGCCGCAAGGAGAACACCGAGCGGCAGTATGAATATATGCGTGCCTTCGGCAGCCGCTCGGTCTATACGCCGCAGGCCGTCATCAATGGCCGCAGCCATGTCAACGGCGCCCGCCGCGAGGAAGTCGACGGCGCGCTCGCCCGGATGGAAACGTCCGGCGAAGGCATGCAGGTCCCCATCGACGTCAGCCGGACCAGCGACCGCGTCATCATCGACGCCGGCGATGCCGGGAGCGGCCCCAGCGATGCCCATGTCGTCATCGTCTATTTCGACCCGCCGCAGACGATCAAGATCGGCAAGGGCGAGAACATCGGCCGCAGCATGACCTATTGGAACGCCGTCTCCGGCATCCAGACCGCCGGCATGTGGCACGGCAAGGCGCAGCGCTACGAATTGCCGATGAGCGTGATTGCCAAGAAAGGCGGCTGCGCCGTGCTGCTGCAATCGGTGGGCAAGGACGGCATGCCGGGCGCCATCCTGGGCGCCGCCCTGATCCACAAGCCCTGAACGCCCTCTCCTTCTCCCCTTGTGAGGCCCGAAGGGCGGGCGAGGCCCACGACTCGCCCCGGGTGGTGGATCGGCGCGCAGCGTCGAAGGAATGAGGCAGCGGCGATTTCAAGCAAATTGCCAAGCTGCAACACCCCTCATCCGTCGCCTTCGGCGACACCTTCTCCCACAAGGGGAGAAGGGAAGGCCGCGCATTCACTCGGCCAATAAAATAAAAAACCGACGTCAGCTTGCTTCTGACGCCGGTCATTTAGGTTTTGGGATCGTCGCACTCGATTTCTCCAAGAGAGAAACCGAGGTTGGTTCGATCCGACGCAGACCCGTGGGCGGGGGGCTTGGGGTTTACGAGCCAGTGCCGGACCGAACCGTCTCAGGCAACACCCGTAAATTCGTCGGAGATTGGGGCAATAGCGCGGTAAAAATAAGGCAGGATTGTGGCGAAGCATCACCAATTTCAACGGGCGTTTTTATAAACGTGACTGGACACCGCGGAAACGTTGCGCCGCCTGCCTTTGCCCAGCCGGGCTTGCAATTCCATGGCGAAAGCGCCAACTTTGATTAGTGTAAGATTCATTCGAAGGGATCGAGGCATGACTGATCACGGCAGTGGGACGGAGGATGGGGACGCATCCGCAATACTGATCCCGCTGCATGAGGCAAGACGTGAACGCCTCGACCAGCCGGTGCGGTTCGACCGGCGTGAATTGGACCAGATCCTGAGGCTTTACGGGCGCATGGTCGCCGCCAATGAATGGCGCGACTACGCCATCGACCATCTTGCCGACCGCGCCGTCTTTTCCGTCTTCCGTCGCACCAGCGAGGTGCCGCTGTTCCAGATCGTCAAGGATCCGAAGCTGGCGCGCCGGCAAGGCGCTTTCGCCGTCATTGCCGCCGGCGGCCGCATCCTCAAGCGCGGCCAGGAACTTGGTCGCGTGCTTGGCGTGTTCGACCGCACGCTGAAACTGGTCGAGGCCTGACTACTGGTTTTGCTTCCGGAATCTCTGCTCCGGCAGTGAGTTGGGATCGGGCGGAACCTGAGACCCGCCATTGATCGGCAGTTGCATGAACACCGTGTCGAGCCAGCGTCCGTGCTTGTAGCCGGAGCCTTCCAGACGGCCCGAATGGCGAAAGCCGAGCTTTTCATGCAGCCGGACCGAGGCACTGTCCGGCCGACCGTCGCCGATCACTGCGATGATCTGGCGGAAGCCCGCCGCCTCGGCCGCCGCGATCAGCCCTTGCATCAGCTTCAGCCCGATGCCATGGCCCTTGGCCTCGGGCGCGACATAGACAGAATCTTCGACGATGAACCGGTACGCAGGCCGCGCCCGGAAGGGGCCGGCATAGGCATAGCCGAGCACGATGCCGTCTTTTTCCGCCACCAGATAGGGAAAGCCGCCCGCTATCAAACTGTCGAAGCGCTCGCCCATCTCGGCACGATCAGGCGGCTCCAGTTCGTAGCTCGCCGTGCCGTGGGTCACCGCATCGGCATAGATGTCGGTGATCCAGTCGAGATCGGCCGGTGTCGCGCCGCGTATCGTGATGCTGCTCATAATTTATGCAAGCCGTTCATCTGCCTTCTATCACAGCAAAGGCCGGCACAGAAAGAAAGGGCGGCCGTTGGGCCGCCCTTTCCAAATTCGCTGGTCCACAGACTCAAGGGGCCGTTGTTAACGGCGATCGCCCATGAACTGCAGCAGGAACATGAACAGGTTGATGAAGTCGAGATAGAGCCTCAGAGCGCCCATGATCGCCTTGCGGCCGGCGACATCAGTCTCGTCGCCCTCGAAATACATCTCCTTGATGTTCTGCGTGTCGTAGGCGGTCAGCCCTGCGAAGACCAGCACGCCGATCGCCGAAACGGCGAAGGAAAGCGCCGACGACTGCAGGAAGATGTTGATCACACTTGCGATGATCAGACCGACCACGCCCATGATCAGGAACGAACCGAGCCCGGAAAGATCGCGCTTGGCCGTGTAGCCGTAGAGCGACAATCCGCCAAAGGCGGCGGCGGTGGCGAAGAAGGTCTGCGAGATGCTGGCGGTGGTGTAGACCAGGAAGATCGACGACAGCGACAGGCCGACGAGGCCGGCATAGACCCAGAACGTCGTCTGCGCGGCCGAAACGCTCATCGACTGGACGCGAAACGACAGGAACAGCACCGCTGCCAGGGGGGCAAAGATCACCAGCCATTTCAGCGGCGAGCCGAAGATCGCGTAGCCGAAGGATGTCAGCATGTCGCCGTTCGGCAGCGTAGCGACCGCCGAAGCCGGATCGGTGGTGGTGGCCAGCATGATCGTTCCGACCGCGGCGAGGCCGGTGATGAGGAGGCCAAGCCCCATCAGATTGTAGACCTTGATCATATAAGCGCGCAGGCCCTGGTCGATAGCAGCATCGACGCCGACGCCGGGCACGGCAGGCGTCTGATAATTGCGAACGGGTTCAGCCATGGAAATCCTCATATTGCTTCTGCCCCGTCCGGTGTCCGGTCGATTTGGACCGAGGCGCCGCTGGCGGGGCTCCAGCATGCCTGCCGCGAAATATGATGGTTATTGGCGTCAAGAACAAGACCGTAACCGGGCGTAATGCTTCGTGAAGTAGCAAAAATCCGGATTTATCGGCCGTCCGAAGCCCAACATTAACAAGATTTAACCAAATCCCGGTCGCGTTGAGCTTGCCGATCCTTGCAGATCAGAGATTGCGCAGCACCGGCGCCGCCTTGTGGCCCAGCACCCGCCAGGTGCCGGCGAGGCCGATGCCGACCGTGACCAGCAAGGCAAAGACGATGGTTGCCACCGCCACGTCGGGCATGAAATGCGACGGCAGTGTCATGACGCGCGCGACAACGAACCACGCCGCAATGCCGCCTGCCGCCAGCGCGAAGATCGCAGTGGCGAGGCCGATCAGCATGTATTCCAGCGAAAAGGCCGCGATCAGCGTCTTCCTGGTCGCGCCAAGCGTTTTCAGCACCACCGCATCGTGGATGCGGGCGCGGTTGCCGGCCGCCAACGCGCCGGCCAGCACCAGCACCGAGGCGATCAGCGCCACGCCGGCCGCGGCCCTGATCGCGGTGCCGAGTTGCGCCACCAGCCGGTTGACGATGTCGAGCGCGTCCTTGACCCTGACTGTCGTCACCGCGGGAAAGGCACGCGTGACGGCGTTGAGAAGACGGGCATCGTCGGCCGGCGACGCGCCCTTTTCGGTCAGCGTCGCCAGCCAGCTGTGCGGCGCGCCGGCAAATGTGCTGGGCGAGAACACCATGACGAAATTGATGCCCATCGTCTCCCACTCGACCTGGCGGAAATTGGCGATCTTCGCCGTCACGTTGCGGCCGAGCACGTTGACGGTGACGGTATCGCCGAGTTTCAGTCCGATCTCTTTGCCTTCCTCGGCCGAAAACGACACCAGCGGCTCGCCGGCATAATTGTCCGGCCACCATGTGCCTTCGGTCAGCGTCGCATTCGCAGGAATTCTGGCCTCGTAGGTCAGCCCGCGATCGCCGCGCAGCACCCAGGCCCCTTCCGCCGGGACCTTGACCTTGTCGACGTCGACGCCGTTCAGCGCCATCACCCGGCCGCGCAGCATCGGCACCTTGACCAGCGTGCCTTGCGGCGCCTCCCTGCCGACCAGTTCCGAGAACGCATCGACATCGCTGCTCTGGATATCGACGAAGAAGAAGTTCGGCGCCCGCTCCGGCAGGCTGCCGGAAATCTGCCGCCTGAGATTGCCGTCGATCAGCGCCAGCGTCACCAGAAGCGTCAGCCCCAGTCCCAGCGACAGCACCATCGACGGCGTCAAGGCGCCCGGCCGATGGATGTTGCCGATGGCGAGCCTGAGCACCGTCGAGCCAACGCGCGGGCTCCTTTTGGCGGCCCACTGCACCAGCGCGCCGACAAGGCGCAGCACCAAGAAAGCAAAAACGGTGGCGCCGACGAAGATCGAGGCGATGTAGCGGTCGCCGGAAAACAGAATGGCCAGCGCCGCCAGCAGCAGCGCGATGCCGAGCGCCGCCGCCGTGTAGAGCGGGCGCGGAAAACCGCGGCCCTCAAAACCCATTTCACGAAACAGCGCCGTCGCCGGCACGTCGCGCGCCCGGCCGAGCGGCAGCAAGGCGAAAGCCAGCGTCACCAGCAGCCCGAACAGCGCCGCCATGCCGAGCGCGCCGGGATAGAATCCGCCTTCCGCCGGCACCGGAATGATCGACTGGAGCGCCGCGCTCGCCGCGAACGGGATCAGCGCGCCAAGCACGACGCCGAGCGTGATGCCAAGCACGGCGATCATCAGGATCTGCACCAGGTAGACGGCAAAGACGAAACCGCCCGAAGCTCCCAGGCTCTTGAAGGTGGCAATGACGCCGCGCTTGCCGTCGAGATAGGCGCGCACCGCATTGGCCACGCCGACGCCGCCGACCACCAGCGCCGTCAGCCCGACCAGCGTCAGGAACTGCGAAAACCGTTCGATATTGGCGGACAACGCCGGTGCTGCATTGCTGCGCGTGCGGATCGACCAGCCGGACTCGGGAAACTCCTCCGCCGCCTGATCCTGAATGGCTTTTATGCGCGTCTCGCCGGTGCCGCCGGGCAGGCGGACCTTGTAGGCGTTCTCGACCAGGCTGCCGGGCTGGATCAAACCGGAAGCGGCAAGCCCGTCCGTCGAGATCATCAGCCGCGGCGCAAAGCCGAAGCCGTCGGATACCGCGTCCGGCTCGTTGACGAGCCGGGCACGCAGTTCGACGGTGGCGCTGCCCAGCTTCAGCCGGTCGCCGATCCGAAGGTTCAGCCGCTCGAACAAAAGGTCGGGTGCCGCGGCGCCGAAAACACCGGATTGCTCGCCGAACAATTCCTGCTTCGACAGCACCGGCTCGGTCTGCAGCGCGCCATAGAGCGGATAAGCGCCGTCGACCGCCTTGGCTTCGACCAGAGCCTGGTCGGAGCCGTCCTCGAGCCGCGCCATCGAGCGCATGTTGGCGCTGTGCGAGACCGTGCCCAGCCCGTCAAGGAAGACCTGCTCGGCTTGCGTCGCGGCGCGCTGATTGAGCTGAAAACGAAGATCGCCGCCGAGCAGCGACTGGCCTTCGTTGGCGACACCGGCGGTAATCGCCCGGGCCACCGAATTGACACCGCCGATCGCCGCGACGCCAAGCGCAATGCAGGCAAGGAAGATCAGGAAGCCGGACAGCCCGCCGCGCATCTCGCGCAGCGAGAAGCGGAAGGCGAGCTTCAGCGTGCGCGACAGCGGCATCAGGCCGGCACCTTGCCAGGCTTTGGAACCGGTTCTTGCGCATCCTCGATCCGGCCCGACCGCATCGACACCTGCCGGGAGCAGCGTGCGGCGAGCGCCGGATCGTGGGTGACCAGCACCAGCGTCATGCCGCGCTCGGCCGCTTTGGCGAACAGCAGATCGGCGACCTGCCGTCCCGTCGCCTGGTCCAGATTACCGGTCGGCTCGTCGGCGATCAGGATGCGCGGCGAAGGCGCCAGTGCCCGGGCGATCGCCACACGCTGCTGTTCGCCGCCGGACAATTCGCCGGGATAGTGAGCGACGCGATCGCTCAAGCCCACCGCCTCGAGCTCCCGCGCCGCCACCCCGAACGGATCGGCATGGCCGGCCAGTTCCAGCGGCACTGCGACATTTTCGAGCGCTGTCATATTGGGAATGAGGTGGAAGGACTGGAAAACGACGCCGATGTTTCGCCCACGAAACGATGCGATCTGATCCTCGCTCTTGCCGTTCAGCAATTCGCCGGCGATTCGTACCGTACCCGAATCGACACTTTCCAAACCGGCCAAAACCATCAGCAGCGTCGACTTTCCCGAGCCCGACGGCCCGACAATGCCGGTCGCCTCGCCACTTGCCACGTCTAGGCTGACGCCTTTCAGGACATGGACGGAAGACGCTCCTTCGCCGAGCGTCAGCGATACGTTTTTCAGCGCGATGACGGCTTCTGTCAAAATAAAATCGTCCTATATGGGAAAGGGAGGGCAGAATTCCGCCTACCGCCAGTATAATGTTCTCGGTCATATGGGCCCCTGCCGCATGGCTTTCAAACACCGACTTGCCGCAGCCTTCGTCCTTTTCCTCGGAATTTGCGGCGCCATTTCTTCGGCGCGCGCCGAGCCGTTCAAGATCGTCGGCTTCGGCGACAGCCTGATGGCAGGCTTTGGCCTCGGACCGGACGAAGGCTTCACCCGGAAACTTGAGACAGCACTCCGCGCCAAGGGCCACGATGTGACCGTCGCCAATGCCGGCGTATCCGGCGATACGTCGAGTGGCGGCCTGTCGCGGCTCGACTGGTCGGTGCCGGACGGCACGCAGCTTGTCATTCTCGAACTCGGTGCCAACGACATGCTGCGCGGCGTTTCTCCCAATATCACCCAAAAAAATCTCGACGCCATGCTGGCGAAGCTGAAGCAGCGCAACATCGCCGTGCTGCTGGCCGGCATGCGCGCCGCCCCCAATCTCGGCGCCGACTACCAGAACGGCTTTGACGCGATCTTCCCGAAACTGGCGGAAAAACACGGCGTCCCGCTCTATCCATTCTTTCTCGACGGCGTCGCCGGCGAACCAGCTATGCAACTCGAGGACGGCCTGCACCCGAATGCCAAGGGCGTCGACCGCATGGTCGAGCGCATACTGCCGGATGTCGAGAAAGCCATTGCCGTGGTTAAGGGCAACTCTTGAAGGGACCGGATTTCGATGATGCCACGCATTCCCCGCACGATTTGATTTTAGGCCAGGTGCAACCAACAAACCGCTTGCCCCGCTCGATTTTCGATGATTCGCTAGGGGCAGAGTTCGATTCGAGGACAGGAGGCTTGCCATGCCGCGTCTTTTCACCGCCCTCGAAATACCGCGTGATGCCGCCCTTTCGCTGTCCCTGCTCCGGGGCGGCCTGCCCGGGGCCCGTTGGATCGACGTCGAGAACTACCATATGACGCTGCGCTTCATTGGCGATGTCGAGGGCCATGTCGCCGACGAGATCGCCAACGCGCTCGACCGTGTCCACCGCCCATCCTTCGCGCTGACACTGTCCGGCGTCGGCGCCTTCGGCCAGAAAAAACCGCACGCGGTGTGGGCCGGCGTCTCCTTCTCGCCCGATCTTGCGGCGCTGCAAGCCGAGATCGAGCGCATCTGCCAGCGCCTCGGCATCCCCGCCGACCCGCGCAAATTCATGCCGCATGTGACGCTGGCCAGGTTGCGCAATTCGAGCCCGCTCGACGTCGCCCAGTATCTCTCGGCGCGCGGCAATTTTTCGACGCTGCCCTTCCGTGTCGGCCGCTTCGTCCTGATGTCGTCGCGCGATTCGGTCGGCGGCGGACCCTACATCGTCGAGGAGGCCTGGCCGCTGTCGGGCGCCGACAGCCGTGCCTCGAGCCGCGTCGCCAGCGCCTCCGACGCTTCGCGGATCATGCGGTAGACCGAGGCAAACGCCTCCGGCCCCTGATGATAGGGGTCCGGCACGTCGCCCACCTTTCCCTCGGCGAACTGGAGGAATAGATGGACACGGTCGCGCATGGCGGCAGGCACCAGCGCTTTAAGATCCCGGAGATTCGATCGGTCCATGGCGAGAATGAGGTCGAAACGCGAAAAATCGTCCGGCGCCAGCTTGCGCGCCGTCTGTCCGGAAATATCGACGCCGTGCCGCTTGGCGATCGAGATCGAGCGCGGGTCGGGTGCCGAACCGGCTTCCCAGTCGCTGGTCCCGGCCGAATCGAGCAGGATATCCCGATCGAGGCCGCGCTCTGCCAGGACGGCGCGCAACACGCCCTCCGCCAGTGGCGAGCGGCAGATATTGCCGAGACAGACAAAGAGAATGGATTTTATCGGCTTGGCGCTCATCGATCCGGCACTATGCTGAAGACTGCAAATCCAGATAGCACGGGAAGCGACCATGGCGAGAGAGAAACTGGGCAGGGAGGCGGTCGCCGAGGCGCTGGCCGGGCTCGACGGCTGGTCGCTGGCCGAGGATGGCGGCTCGATCGCGCGCAGCTTCACCTTCAGCGATTTTTCCGAAGCCTTCGCCTTCATGACCCGCGTCGCCCTGGCGGCGGAGAAGATCGACCATCACCCCGACTGGTCGAACGTCTACAACACGGTGAACGTGACGCTGAACACCCATGATGCCGGCGGCCTGACCGCGCTCGACTTCGAACTGGCCAGGACGATGGACCGCTATTTCGGTCAGGTCGTTGGAGATCTGTCGACGCCGTAGCCCCGATTTTCAGGCCGGGGAGCGGCCGAGCTCTTGTAGTGGGCTGGAGCTTTCACCACATTTTCCGCTGGCAGGCGCGCGTGGAACGCCATGCGCAGCCTCGTTAGGAGAGACTGATGGCGCAAAAATCAGGTTTTGATTTCTTCGGCTTTGGCGGCAAGCCGGGCGACGAGAGCGAAGTGCGCGAGAAATTCTGGCGCACGGCCAAGCGGGCTGCCCGGCAGATCCCGTTCATGGAGGAACTGGTCGCCGCCTATTACTGCGCCATGGACAAGAACACGCCGCTGCGCGCCAAGGGCATCCTGGTGGCGGCGCTCGGCTATTTCGTGCTGCCGGCTGACGTCATCCCCGACTTCGTCCTCGGACTGGGCTTTACCGACGACATCGCCGTGCTGACCGCCGCGATCACCACCGTCAAAGCCCACATCACATCAGCGCATCGGCTCGCCGCCAAACAGGCGATTGCCGACAACGGCTGAGCCGGCGATAAGGCAGAAAAGTCAAACTCTTGCCGCTTTCGTGGCATCCAAGTCGCGAAAGGGACGTTGCAACTGCCGCTTTCGAGCGACGGGCGCAAGGATGGCGGCGGTTTCCTGGGGTGGATGTCCTTTTCCTGAGGGAACTTCACCGTTTGGTAACCCAGATTAAATCAAAATGAAGCGACGGGCAGGACGCCGAGCCGGCCTGCCTCCGCACCATATATGGGAAAAGCGATGCGCGGATTGATTGCTACAATTTCGAGCCTGGCACTGGTGGCCATGACAGCGCCGGCTCTGGCGCAGTCGGCGACCAAGATCGGCCAGCACAATGCCTGGGGCACCTACAGTTACCAGGCGTCGGGCGGCAAGGTTTGCTATGTGTTGACCGTGCCGACCGAGAAGCAGCCGCCGACGCTTGACCATGGCGACATGTTCTTCTTCGTCAGCCAGCGGCCGGGACAGCAAGTGTCCTACGAGCCGCAATTCATCGCCGGCTACAATTTCCAGGAAAACTCCAAGGCCACCGTCACCATCGACGGCAAGAGCTTTTCGATGTTCACCCGCGGCAAGTCGGCCTGGGTCGAAAACGCCGCCGAGGAGCCGGTGCTGATCGCCGCGATGAAAACCGGCAGCGACATGAAGGTGCAGGCGAAGTCCGGCCGCGGCAACACCACCACCTATGTCTTTTCGCTGAAAGGCATTTCGGCGGCGCTGTCGTCCATCGCCAAGTGCAAATAGCCAAAGCCGGGTTTGAGTGAGCGGCCGGTCCGGGCCTGGCGCGGCTCTCCCTTCCCCCTTTGTGGGAAGAAGGTAAAGATCGCCCCTGCATGACTCCGCCGTCAAGCTGTGCTATGCGCCGCGCTTCATTTCGGGCACGATGCTGTAATCGGCCGTAAATCGCTTATATTGGCGCAACAATGACCCTCTCATTCGACCTTACCACTGAAGGCGCCCGTGACGCGTTGCGCGCCCGCGCCGCGCCGGCGGAAAAACCGTCGCTGATCGGCCTGACCCGCGCCGAGCTTGGCGCTGCGCTCGTTGCATCAGGCATCGTGCCGGAGCGCCAGGCCAGGATGCGCGCCCAGCAGCTCTGGCACTGGATGTATGTGCGCGGCGTCTCCGACTTTGCCGGTATGTTCAACATCTCCAAGGATCTGCGCGCCGAGCTCGACAAGCATTTTACCGTCGCCAGGCCCGAGATCGTCGAGGAGCAGATTTCCTCCGACGGCACGCGCAAATGGCTGTTTCGCTTTCCGCCGCGCGGCGCCGGCCGGCCGGTCGAGATCGAGACCGTCTACATTCCCGAAGAAGGCCGCGGCACGCTCTGCATCTCCTCACAGGTCGGTTGCACGCTGACCTGCTCCTTTTGCCACACCGGCACGCAGAAGCTGGTGCGCAACCTGACCGCGGAGGAAATCCTCGCCCAGCTTCTGACCGCCCGCGACCGGCTCGGCGATTTCCCCGACCGCGACACGCCCGATGGCGCCGTCGTTCCGGCCGAGGGCCGGAAAGTGTCCAACATCGTCATGATGGGCATGGGCGAGCCGCTCTACAATTTCGAGGCGGTGAAGAAGGCGCTGCTGATCGCGTCCGACGGCGACGGGCTTTCCCTGTCGAAGAGACGCATCACGCTGTCGACTTCCGGCGTCGTGCCGGAGATCTTCCGCACCGGCGACGAGATCGGTGTCATGCTGGCGATCTCGCTGCACGCCACCAATGACGATCTGCGCGACCTTTTGGTGCCGATCAACAAAAAATATCCCTTGAAAGAGCTGATCGCCGCCTGCCGCGCCTATCCCGGCCTGTCGAACGCCCGCCGCATCACCTTCGAATATGTGATGCTGAAGGACGTCAACGATTCGATCGAGGACGCCAAGGGGCTGATCAAGCTGCTCAAGGGCATTCCGGCCAAGATCAATCTGATCCCGTTCAACCCGTGGCCGGGCACCAACTACCAGTGCTCGGACTGGGAGACGATCGAGAAATTCGCCGACTACATCAACAATGCCGGCTATGCCTCGCCGATCCGCACGCCGCGCGGCCGCGATATCCTAGCCGCCTGCGGCCAGCTCAAGTCGGAGTCCGAGCGCATGCGCAAGGTCGATCGGCTCGCCCTGGAAGCGATGATGATCGCGGGGCACGGCGAGGCGTGAACCGCCTTGTCGCCTACCTCATCCGCTTCGCCATCATCCTGATCGGCTATGCCGTCGCTGCGCTGGCGGCCAGCGCCTTCCTCAACATCATGTTCCTGGCCTCGCTGGGCTATACGCCGGAGCACGCGGACCCTACGGCGACGGCTTCGCTGTATTTTTCAATCCCCTTCGTTGCGCTGTTCGTCGCCTATTTCGCCTTCATGCCGGCAGCGGTGGCGATTCTCGTCTCGGAAATCCTGGGACGGCGCGACTGGCTGTTCTATGCGCTGGCGGGCGCGGTGGTCGCGGCGGTCTTCCTCGGCTTCGCCCACCAGACCGCCGACGCCAATTTCGAGATCACCGACCCGCTCGTCGTCGCTGCCGTGATCGGCAGCGGCATGATCGGCGGCATTTTCTACTGGCTGAGCGCCGGGCGCTCGGCCGGAAGCTGGCGCCAAGCCGGAAGGTCTATTTCGCCTGGGCGGTCAGGATCTTGAGCGCGAAGGCCGAAAACACCCCGGCGAACAGATAGTCGACGACGCGCGTTACCCGCGGGCTGGCTTTCATCGCGCTCGAGAACTTTTCTGCCGCAAAGACCATCGGCGCTGTTACCGGGATCGACAAAACGACGAACATCGCGCCGAGGAAGAACAGTTTTCCGGGCGCGTTCGGATCATGCGCCGAGACGAACTGCGGCAGGAAGGTCATGAAGAACAGGATGATCTTCGGGTTGAGCAGATTGACGCCGAGCCCTGCCGCCCACGCACGGAACAGTGAAATCTCCGGCCCGCTCTTCTTCTCGGGTGAAAACGCCGATCCCTTGGTGATCGCTTGCCAGGCCAGGAAGACGAGATAGGCAGCGCCGAGAATCTTCAGGACAAAAAAGGCCGCTGGCGAGGCGACGATCAACGCCGAGATGCCGACCACCACAAGCGTGGTGTGGATCAGCGTGCCGAACAGCGCGCCGGCCATCGAGGCAAAGCCGGTGGCGCGGCCATGGCTCAGCGTGCGCGACACGAACAGCGTCATGTCGGGGCCCGGCGTGATCGCCAGGATCACGGTGGCGATGGCGAACTGGATCAGCGTGGTGGTGTCGGGAATGAAGGACATCTGCGGGCCCCTGGGTAAAGAAAGCGCAGCCTATAGCGCAAGCGTCTTCTCCGCACCAGCGACTGGCCGGCACAAGGGCTGATCCAGTATGCCAGCAGCGACCGAGGGACCGTTCGTCTCTTGCGCAGCCCGGAAAGGCCGTGATACCTCGCCCGCAAAGAACCCTGTCGCGGAACAGCCAAATGTCGAAAGCAAAAGCCGTCAAGAAGGTCGTGCTCGCCTATTCCGGCGGCCTCGACACCTCCATCATCCTGAAATGGCTGCAGACCGAGCTTGGCGCCGAGGTGGTCACCTTCACCGCCGATCTCGGCCAGGGCGGCGAACTGGAGCCGGCGCGGCGCAAGGCCGAGATGATGGGCATCAAGGACATCCGCATCATGGATGTGCGCGAGGAGTTCGTTTCCGACTTCGTCTTCCCGATGTTTCGCGCCAATGCCGTCTATGAAGGCACCTATTTGCTCGGCACCTCGATCGCCCGGCCGCTGATCTCCAAGCACCTGGTCGAGATCGCAAAAGAAACCGGCGCCGATGCGATTGCGCATGGCGCCACCGGCAAGGGCAATGATCAGGTCCGCTTCGAGCTTTCGGCCTATGCGCTCAATCCCGACATCAAGGTCATCGCGCCATGGCGCGACTGGTCGTTCAAGTCGCGCACCGACCTGATCAACTTCGCCGAGCAGCACCAGATCCCGGTGCCGAAGGACAAGAAGGGCGACGCGCCGTTTTCGGTCGACGCCAATCTTCTGCATTCGTCCTCCGAAGGCAAAGTGCTGGAAGACCCGTGGAGCGAGCCGCCGGAATTCGTCCACCAGCGCACCATCTCGCCGATGGACGCGCCGAACAAGGTCACCGAGATCGAAATCGAATTCCTGAAGGGCGATCCGATCGCGCTCGACGGCAAAAAACTGTCGCCGGCGACGATGCTGGCGGCGCTCAACGATCTCGGCCGCGACAACGGCATCGGCCGGCTCGACCTGGTCGAGAACCGTTTCGTCGGCATGAAATCGCGCGGCGTCTACGAGACCCCCGGCGGCACCATCCTGATATCAGCCCACCGGGCGATCGAATCGATCACGCTCGATCGTGGCGCCGCCCACCTCAAGGACGAGTTCATGCCGCGCTACGCCGAGCTGATCTACAACGGCTTCTGGTTCGCGCCCGAGCGCCTGATGCTGCAGGCGATGATCGACAAGAGCCAGGAAGATGTCGAAGGCACGGTGCGGCTGAAACTCTACAAGGGCAACGTCATCGTCACCGGCCGCAAGTCGAAGAAGACGCTCTATTCCGACGCGCTGGTCACCTTCGAGGATGACCGCGGCGCCTACGACCAGAAGGACGCCGAAGGTTTTATCCGCCTCAACGCGCTGAGGTTGCGGACGCTGGCGGCGCGGAGCCGAAAAAGCTAGCCAGTTTCTCTGCACGGAGGGCTTTGGCTCTTAGACCGAGCCCCCAAAAGGGACGATGGACGGTCGTTGGCGGCCGCCTGCCCCCAGCTGCCAATCACCAGCGTCTGCGACAAGCCGTGAGCTACTACGCCTTCGTCATCCCAGGACGAAGCAAGGAGCGAAGCGACGCGGCGCAGACCCTGGGATCCATTCCGTGACATCAGCCCAAGAATGCAGCGGCTCAGAACGGCGCTTGCGTCCACCGCTGCGCCAATGGAAGATCGAACTGATCGAGAAGACCAATCCAGAAGGGTCGAGCGCGGAACGGGGTGGTAGCGTTCGGTTCTGGTCCGCAGGAGCACTGCCGCGAGGTGACGGCATGGATCCAAGGGTCTGCGCCGCGTCGCTTCGCTCCTTGCTTCGCCCTAGGATGACGAAGTGGAGGATGTTTCGGCCAATCTCGAATGTCCTTGCGCCCTGCCGTGAAATCGCCGCTGAAACAATCGACGTTCGCTGCCGCTCGGCTTCCGGGACGGAGACCACTGCGTTGGCCGATGCCTGTTCCGCTGGCCTTTCTGGTGGGGCCTTGAGGAGTTCGAGCCGCCTCGCTCGACCTCGCCGCGATCGAACGCAGGGCCGACATGCCTGCCTATAACGGTTTGCGCTGTCGATCCACCCCGCCTGGCCCATAGCCGGAAGGCACGTCTTCAGCTCAATATCGCCTGAAGAATATGCGAGGGAACCATGCGAAAACTGATCTCCACCGGCTCGCCCTTCGAGAAGGCCGCCGGTTATTCACGCGCCGTGGTACAGGGCGACTGGTGTTTCGTTTCCGGAACGACCGGCTACGACTATGCGACCATGTCGATGCCGGAGACGGTCGAGGCGCAGACGCGCAATTGCCTGGCAACGATTGCCAAGGCGTTGCAGGATGGCGGCTTCGAGATGGCCGATGTGGTGCGGGCGCATTACTACATCACCGACGCGGCTTTCGTCGACATCGTCTTTCCGATCCTCGGCGAGGCTTTTGGCGACATCAGGCCGGCGGCGACGATGATCGTCTGTCAGCTCAACAAGCCGGAAATGAAGATCGAGATCGAAGTGACGGCACTGAAGCGCTGAGTTCGACGGCGGCGCAGGAGCTTTGCGCGACCTTGTCGAGGCGCGTTCATCGACAAACATGCTCTGAACCAAACGCTTGCGCGTGAGCCTCTTGGCGTTTAGCAAGGCCGCGGCTCACGACAGCGCCGCGCATCTTTTAGACGCGCAAAGGACGCTGTAGAATTTTGTTTCTGCGCATGATCCTTTCCGAAATCGATTCCGATTTCATGCGCCACTGTTAGGATGGTTCAGGATGGCTTCGAAAAATCTTCTCCTGCTCGCCGGCGATGGCATCGGCCCCGAGGCGATGGCCGAAGTGAAGAAGCTGATCGCCGCCATGAACGTCAAGCTCGACAGCGGTTTTGTCACCGATGAGGGGCTGGTTGGCGGCTGCGCCTATGACGCGCATGGCGCGGCGATTTCCGATGCCGACATGGCCAAGGCGATGGCCGCCGACGCGGTGCTGTTCGGCGCCGTCGGCGGGCCGAAATGGGATGCGGTGCCGTATGAGGTGCGCCCGGAAGCCGGACTGCTGCGGCTGCGCAAGGACATGGAGCTGTTCGCCAATCTCAGGCCGGCCATCTGCTATCCGGCGCTGGCGGCCTCCTCCTCGCTCAAGCAGGAAGTGGTCGAGGGGCTCGACATTCTGATCGTGCGCGAGCTCACCGGCGGCGTCTATTTCGGCGAGCCGAAGCAGATCATCGATCTCGGCAACGGCCAGAAGCGCGGCATCGACACCCAGGTCTACGACACGTTCGAGATCGAGCGCATCTCGGGCGTCGCCTTCGAGCTGGCACGCACCCGCCAGAACCACGTCACCTCGATGGAAAAGCGCAATGTGATGAAGTCGGGCGTGTTGTGGAACGAGGTCGTCACGCAGACGCACAAGGCCAGATATGGCGACGTCAAGCTCGACCACATGCTGGCCGATGCCGGCGGCATGCAGCTGGTGCGCTGGCCGAAACAATTCGACGTCATCGTCACCGACAATCTGTTCGGCGATATGCTGTCCGACATCGCCGCCATGCTGACCGGCTCGATCGGCATGCTGCCCTCGGCGTCGCTCGGCGCGCCGGATGTCAAGACGAAAAAGCGCAAGGCGCTTTACGAGCCGGTGCACGGTTCGGCGCCCGACATCGCGGGCAAGGGCATCGCCAACCCGATCGCCATGATCGCATCCTTCGCCATGTGCATGCGCTATTCCTTCGGCATGGTGGCCGAGGCCGACCGCCTGGAAAGCGCCATCGCCGCCGTGCTCGACCAGGGCTTGCGCACCAGGGATATTCTTTCCCCTGGCATGACCGAGGTCGGCACCGCTGAGATGGGCGACGCGATCATCGCCAGGTTCCTGGGCTGACCCTGTGGCGGTCGACGTCCGCCCGGCTTCCGGCCCCTCAAAATCGTTGTGTCGAGCTGCTAGGCCCTGACGCCCGCCGGCACCGGGCCCCACTGGTTTTCACGGGCCTGCGTTGGGATCAGCGCGAAGACCAGGATGATCAGCCAGCCGATGGTCGGGATGAGCACCGCCAGAAAAAGCCAGCCGGTCAGGCCGATGTCGTGCAGGCGACGCACGTTCAGTCCGATCCAAGGCGGGATTGTCGCCAGCACAAACGCGCCGCAAAGACCGACCGTCACTGCCGGCAAATCGTCAAGATGGCCCATGGCGTCGTCGATGAAGAGGCCGACGCCGATGACCCCGATCAGCGCGATCGTCCAGAACAGGCAATAGCCCCAATATTCCTTGCGGCGGGCACGGCCGGAGAAATTGAAGTAATTTTCAGTCAGGCCCCGCCGGAAATAATCCCACAATCCGGTAGCCGAGGCGGGACGACTTTCAGCGGACCGGCCGAAATGTTGCGGCGCCCGGGGCGCATTGCCGGCTTGGGTCGGGGGGGCGGTTGCGGCAGGCGGACTGGCAGTCTGGGCACGGATCGAAATAACGTCGCGTGCCCGCCCGCCGGCCGGCTGGAACTCGATAACCGTGCCCCTGCCTATCGCCGCCTCTCGGCGCAGATCCTCGCGCGCGAACGTGTAGCGGTTGCCGTCGGCTCCGGTGATGAAACCAAAACCCTGGTCCTCGTCATAGTGAAGCACTTCGCCGCGCATGTCCTGCCCCTCGTCCCGGTGGCCAGACTGTTCAAAGTTGCGGCAGACCGCAAGGGGTGCGTGCGCGGGAGCATCGCTCCAGACAAAAGATAGCGCGCCACTCGTGTTGGAGACGACCAATCGTCGAAGTCTGCGCCGCCCGCATCGCCCTGCCGGGCACTTCTCCCCGTATAGTGACGGGGAGAAGGACGCTGTCATCGCCGGTTTCGCCAATCGCGGGCGTCGCGGAAAGAACGCCGAGGCTGCGGCCAGCGGGCTTCTCCCCGTTTACGGGGAGAAGGTGCCGGCAGGCGGATGAGGGGCGGCCAGACCTGAATCGATTGCCTTGGCGAAGGCCAGCCCCTTGCAGGCCATGACAAGCCAACGATGCCGGCAAATCGCTAAGCCGGCCGCTTCTTCGCTTTCTTGCTCTTGGCGGGTCCGACCTTGTCGAATTTCGGCTTGCTTGCCTTCCCGGCCCAGGGCTTTGCCTCGAATGTGGCGGGGCGCTGATCGGCTGACGGTGCGCGCTTCTCGAATTTGGGCGCGTTCTGGTCGAACGCCCGCTTGCCGCGGTGCGGCTTCTTGTCCGGCCGTGGCTCCTGATAGCCGGCTCGCGACAGGTCGGGCGTGCCGTCCAGCCGCTTCACCGCGATGTTGTTCTGCAGCTTGCGGTCCGGGCCGATCGCCTGGAAAAACCGGTCGGCCCAATCCGCCGCGATCTGCACGAAGGTTTCCTCCGGCTGCATCTTGATGGCGCCGATCTCGCGCTTGGAGATGCCGCCGGTCCGGCACAGCATCGGGATCAGCCAGCGCGGCTCGGCATTCTGCCTGCGTCCCACCGACAGCGAGAACCAGACGCTGTCGCCGAAATCGTCGCGGCGGCTTGGCGCCTCGTCGCGACGGGCGGATCTATCGCCAGAGGGCCTGTCGCCCGACGGCGTGAACGGAGCGACGTCTAAAAGATCCTCGGGCGCCGAACGGCTGGAACGGCACAGACGCACGAAGGCGGCGGCCACCTGATCGGGGCCGTGCTGCTCAAGAAGGGCATCGATGAAGCCGCGTTCATCATCCGTCACAGGCTCGCTGAAGACCGGGTCGGCGAGGATGCGCTCGTCGTCGCGGCGCAGGACGTCGTCGGCCGAAGGCGGGCTTGCCCATGTCGCCGCAAGGCCAGCGCTTTGCAGCAGCCGTTCGGTGCGCCTGCGAGCATTGTTGGGCACGATCAGCGCGCTGACACCCTTGCGTCCCGCCCGTCCCGTCCGCCCGCTTCGGTGCAGCAGCGTCTCCGGATTGGTCGGCAGGTCGGCGTGGATCACCAGTTCGAGGTTGGGCAGGTCGATGCCGCGCGCCGCCACGTCGGTGGCGATGCAGACTTTTGCGCGGCCGTCGCGCATCGCCTGCAGCGCGTGGCTGCGCTCGTTCTGGCTCAGCTCGCCCGAAAGCGCGACGACGGAAAAGTTGCGGTTGTTGAAGCGCGCGGTCAGGTGATTGACGGCAGCGCGTGTATTGCAGAACACCAGTGCGTTCTTCGCCTCGTAATAGCGCAGCACGTTGATGATGGCATTTTCCCGGTCGGCCTGGGCTACGCTCAGCGCCCGGTATTCAATGTCGAGATGCTGCTTCTCCTCGCCGGCGGCCGAGATGCGCACCGCATCGCGCTGGTAGCCCTTGGCCAGCGTCGCGATGGAGCGCGGCACGGTGGCCGAAAACATCAAGGTGCGGCGCTCGGCCGGCGCGGCGTCGAGGATGAATTCCAGATCCTCGCGAAAGCCGAGATCGAGCATCTCGTCGGCCTCGTCGAGCACCACTGCCTTCAGCTCGGACATGTCGAGCGAATTGCGGGTAATGTGGTCGCGCAGCCGGCCGGGCGTGCCGACGACGATATGGGCGCCGCGCTCCAACGTGCGGCGCTCGGTGCGCATGTCCATGCCGCCGACGCAGGACGCTATCGCTGCGCCGGTCAGTTCGTAGAGCCATTCGAGCTCGCGCGTCACCTGCAAAGCGAGCTCCCGCGTCGGTGCCACGGCCAGCGCCAGCGGTGCTGCGGCTTGGGAAAAGCGCTCGGCGCCGTCGAGAAGGGTCGGCGCCAGAGCCAGCCCGAAGGCGACGGTCTTGCCGGAGCCGGTCTGGGCGGAAACCAGCGCATCGGCCTGTCCGAGCTCGAGTACCGCCTTCTGCACCGGCGTCAGCTCGACATAGCCGCGTTTTTCCAGCGCCTTTGCCAGCGCGGGGACAAGTGCTTCGAAATTGGACATTTCACTCTTTCGGAATTCGGATTCTTTTATGCCCGGCAATGGGTCATCCGTCGGCGAGCGCCAGGAGCGCCACGAGCCAAACGATCCAATCGTTCGTACTTCGCGCCGCCGCCATTGTACAGGGCAAGCCGCCTGGCTGCGTCGCGATTGACTCTTTACGCAAACCGCGTAAAAGCCGGCACCGAATGGGGTAGTTTCGATGCGCGGCCTTTTGATGGCGCTTCTTGCCTTCGACTTCCCGGGCCGCAATACGAACCATTGGGCCGGGCGTTTCGGCGCGTCTGCTCGTTCCAGCAAAACCACGTTCTTGGCCAAAAAAACCGGTAAAACGACCACTAAAACGGTCTGATTCCCTTGGCCTAACCACCCTCTCCCGGGTCCGGCCCGGGGGTTGAAACCCGCATCGGCCGGCGGGTTTTCTCCAAAGAAACCGAGCGGAGAGGACAGGAGATTTCGATGAGTTTCAAGGTTGCAATCGTCGGCGCCACGGGCAATGTGGGTCGGGAAATGCTCAACATACTGGAAGAGCGCGGCTTTCCGGTGAGCGAGGTGGTGGCGCTGGCCTCGCGGCGCAGCCAGGGCACGGAAGTGTCGTTCGGCGACCGCACGCTGAAGGTCAGGACGCTCGACCAATATGATTTTTCCGACACCGACATCTGCATCATGTCGGCCGGCGGCAACGTCTCGAAGGAATGGTCGCCGAAGATCGGCAAGCAGGGCTGCGTCGTCATCGATAATTCGTCGGCCTTCCGCTATGACCAGGACGTGCCGCTGATCGTGCCGGAAGTGAACCCGGACGCGATTTGGCTGTTCACGCGCAAGAACATCATCGCCAACCCGAACTGCTCCACGGCGCAGCTGGTCGTGGCGCTGAAGCCGCTGCATGACCTCGCCACCATCAAGCGTGTCGTCGTCGCCACCTATCAATCGGTGTCCGGCGCCGGCAAGGAAGGCATGGACGAACTGTTCACGCAGACCCGCGCGGTGTTCGTCGCCGACCAGGTCGACGTCAAGAAGTTCACCAAGCGCATCGCCTTCAACGTCATCCCGCACATCGACGTCTTCCTCGACGACGGCTTCACCAAGGAAGAATGGAAGATGGTCGCCGAGACCAAGAAGATGCTCGACCCCAAGATCAAGCTGACGGCGACCTGCGTGCGCGTGCCGGTGTTCATCGGCCATTCGGAAGCGGTCAATATCGAGTTCGAAAAGCCGATCACCGCCGAGGAAGCACGTGAGATCCTGCGCGAAGCGCCGGGCTGCCAGGTTCTCGACAAGCGCGAGGACGGTGGCTACATCACGCCGCTGGACTCGGCCGGCGAGGACGCGACCTTCATCTCGCGCATCCGCGAGGATTCGACCGTCGACAACGGGCTGTCGATGTGGATCGTCTCCGACAATCTTCGCAAGGGCGCGGCACTCAACGCAGTGCAGATCGCCGAATTGCTGATCGAGCGCGGGCTGATCCAACCGAAGAAGAAGGCGGCGTAGTTTTCGCTCACGGGCCGTATCGCCGCTGCCGCGGCGGGCCCCCCGCGGGGGCGCCGGACGACCGGCGGCCCGCAGTCGCGGGCTCGGCCTTCGGCCGGTTAGCTCCCTTCTCCCCGTTCACGGGGTGAGAAGTGGTCCGCGAAGCGGACGGAAAGCCAATTGCTTGGCTTTCCGAACGACGAACGCCCGTAGCGACAGCGAAGGGCCGGGGTCCCGGCAGGGGGATGAGGGGCGGCACGGCGTCTCAAATTCTGCTCAGTTAACGATTCTCTTCCGCCAGCTTCGTCAGTATGGCCATCGCCTCCACCGCCCGGTCGGCGGGGACGAACAGATGGTCGTGATAAAAGGCCGAGACTGGATTGACGCCCATGCCGACGGCGGCAAGACGCATGGTGATGGCGGCAAGGAAGCCTACCGCCTCCAGCGACGAATGGATGTTCAGCGTCACCATGCGGCAGCGAAACACGATCTCCAGGCCAGCGGCCTCGGCTTCCTCCTCTAGCGCGATCACCGTCGTCCCCTCGCGCTCGCGAAACAGCATCACCGGCTCGAGGCTGTCCGGTACGGGCGCATCGGGCGGCAGTGTGGCGAAGACGTGGATGCCGGGACGCAATTCCGGCGTCATCGTTGCCAGCAGTTTGTTCAGATCGGTCTCGCCGGCCATCGATTGCTCCCGAATGTCTTGCAGACTTTCGATAACGTGCTCGGCCCCAGGCCGGCAAGACGACATCGCCATGTCGCTGGCGGCTGGGCTTGTGCGTGTATTGCGTCGCACAATGGAACCGATCAGGATCATTGCCGGTCCGTGAAAGGGGTTTCGATGATCGTTCGCCCGCGCCCGGGATTTTTGCATCTGTTCTTCATCATGCGCGGCTCGGTGGTGCCGCGCATCCTGCCGCAGATCTTTGGCTTCGGCATTTATGGCGCACTGGTGGTGCTGGCGGTCAGGGCCCTGCAGCTTGACCTCGGCAATGCCGGGCCCGCGCCGCTCGCCTTGCTCGGTGTGGCGCTGTCGATCTATCTCGGCTTCCGTAACAATGCCGCGTATGACCGCTGGTGGGAGGCGCGCAAGCTGTGGGGCCAGCTTGTGTTCGACATTCGCAATCTGGCGCGCGCCAGCACCGGGTTGATCGAGGATCGGGTCGAACTGCGCGGGCTGCTGATGGAGGCGATCGCCTTCTGTCACTTCCTGCGCGGCCTGCTTCGGCGGGTCGATGCCACGACCGAAGCACGCGCGTTCATCGATGAAGCGGCCGAAAGTGCTGCCAAGCTGGCCAACCCGCCAGACGCCATGCTGAGGCGGATGGGCGAGCGAGCCGCGGCGTTGTACAGGGCCGGCGCAATCGATGTCATGGGCTACCGCATTCTCGACGAGCGCCTGTCGCAAATCGCCGCAGCACAGGCCGGCTGCGAGCGCATCATGGGAACACCGCTTCCGTTTGCCTACACGCTGCTGTTGCAGCGCACCGCCTATATCTTCTGCCTGCTGCTGCCGTTTGGGCTGGCCTCGACTGCCGGTTGGGCGACGCCGCTGTTCACGGCGCTGATCGCTTACACCTTTTTCGGCCTCGACGCGCTTTCGGAGGAACTCGAGGACCCGTTCGGCACCGAGGCCAACGATCTCGCCCTCGACGGTCTGTGCCGCGTCTGTGAAATCTCGGTGTTCGAGGCGCTCGGCGAAGCGCCGCCAAAAATGATCCCCGCCAAAAAATACTATTTTTCCTAGGGTTTGTTCCCGCGCTCACCGAAGCACCGTGCGCTGGAAAAATCATAGGCGTGTCGGATCGCCGCCTCACGCCGCGTCCTTGGTTCGACCCTCGCCAAGAGGGCTCGAAACAACCGGAGGACCAATGACCATGTCTCAAACAGCATCCGTCACGCCGAGCGCGCTGTGGACCGGCCGCGGGCTCAGCGCCCTCATCGTGCTGTTCATGATTTTCGACGGCGTCATCAAGCTGCCGCCGCTCGATATCGTCACCCAGACCATGGTGCAACTCGGCTGGCCGGCCGATCCCGATGTCTCGCGCATGCTCGGCATCGTCGGGCTGGTCTCGACTGCGCTCTATGCGGTGCCGCGCACCTCGGTGCTCGGCGCCGTCCTGCTCACCGCCTATCTCGGCGGCGCCATCGCGACCCACGCGCGTCTTGGCAGCCCGCTGTTCTCGCACACATTGTTCGGCGTCTATCTCGGCCTCATTCTGTGGGGCGGCCTTTTCCTGCGCAATCCCGGGGTGCGCTCGCTGATCCCGTTCAGCCGATAGCGGCGGCGTCAAAAGCCTTTCGATGGCGGTCGCGCCGCCCGCCACCCTTCTTCCTTGTCCTTGGATCAAATCGCCCGGTTGCGAGTTAGACGATGTGGGGCGAGGACGGAAAACCCCATTTGGGAGGAGCGACGATGAAGAAACTGGTGGTCCTGATGATATTGGCAACCTCGCTCGCAGCCTGTTCGCGGACGGAACAGGGCGCCGCGGTCGGTGGCCTGGGTGGCGCTGCTGTCGGCGCTGCCGTTGCAAATGACCCGGTGGAGGGAGCTGTTGTTGGTGGTGCTGTCGGCGCCGTCGCCGGCGCACTGATCGGTCGTGCTACCGAACCCGGCCGGTGCCGCTATCGCGATCGCTATGGACGCGTCTACATCGCCCGCTGCCCGGCAGGCTATTGATCGGGCCGCGTTTAGCTCCGACGAAATAAAACGGCGGGCAAAGCGCCCGCCGTTCCGTAAGCGATAAAAAGCGGATTATTCGGCGGTCGCGGCTTCCGCCTCGGCCGGCGCGGCTGCCGCGGCGGCAACGGCGGCGGCTGCATCGTCCTGCGCCTTCTTCAGAAGTGCGGCGCGCTCCTGCGCCTTCTTGCCGGGCTCGGCCTTCTTCGGATTGGAGCGGGCTTCACGCTTGGCGATGCCGGCCTCGTCGAGGAAGCGCAGCACGCGGTCGGTCGGCTGGGCGCCGTGCGAGAGCCAATGCTTGACGCGGTCGGCGTCGACCTTGACCCGCTCGCCGTCCTTGGGCAGCAGCGGGTTCCACGAGCCGAGCGACTCGATGAAACGGCCGTCGCGCGGCGAACGGGCGTCGGCGACGACGACGTGGTAATAGGGACGCTTTTTCGAGCCCGCACGGGCCAGTCGGATTTTCAATGGCATTTCTTTTCTCCTAAAAACGCTGATTTTCGGGTTTACGGCTGGTCCTCAGCCGGTTTTCGTTCCGCCGTTGGATGCGGCGATATGCTCGTGATGGCGGATCACTTCGCGGACGACGAAGTTCAGGAATTTCTCCGCGAAATCCGGGTCGAGATGGGCGTCCTTCGCCAGTTGGCGAAGGCGGGCGATCTGCTGCTGCTCGCGCGCCGGATCGGCCGGCGGCAGGCCATGCGATGCCTTCAGCTCGCCGACCGCCTTGGTGCAGCGGAAACGCTCGGCCAGCATGTGGATGAGCGCTGCGTCGATGTTGTCGATCGAGGCGCGGTAGTCGACCAGCGCCGCGCGTGCGTCGGCCATGTCCTTCTCTTCGTTCATCGCGCCCTCACTTCTTCTTGCCAGGGGCGTTCTTGCCGAGCATTGGCAGACCGCCGCCGGATCCTGGCAAACCAGGAAGCTTCATGCCGCCGGGCAGCCCAGGCAGACCACCGCCACCTGGGAGGCCACCGGGAAGACCCTTCATGCCGCCGAGACCGGCTGCCTGTGCTTGCTTCTGCAAGGCTTCGAGCTGCTTGGGGTCCATCCTGGACAGGTCCGGCATGCCGCCGCCCATCATGCCGCCCGGGCCACCCATGCCCCCTGGCATCATGCCGCCGAGTCCCATCTTCTGGGCCAGACCGCCCATCATGCCACGCATCAGGCCACCGCCTTTGCCCTTGCCGCCCATCGCTTTCATCATGTCGGCCATGCCGCGGTGCATCTTCAGGAGCTTGTTGATCTCGGCCGCATCGGTGCCGGAGCCTGCGGCGATGCGCTTCTTGCGCGAGTGCTTCAGAATATCGGGGTTGGCGCGCTCGGCCTTGGTCATCGACGAGATGATGGCGAGCTGGCGGCCGAACATCTTGTCGTCGAGACCGGCGGCAGCCATCTGGTCCTTCATCTTGCCCATGCCCGGCATCATGCCCATGATGCCGCCCATGCCGCCCATCTTCGACATCTGCTGAAGCTGGCCGGCAAGATCGTTCAGGTCGAACTTGCCCGACTGCATCTTCTTGGCCATCGCCGCCGCCTGCTCGGCGTCGATGTTTTCGGCAGCCTTTTCGACGAGGCTGATGATGTCGCCCATGCCGAGAATGCGGTCGGCGATGCGCTTGGGATGGAATTCCTCCAGCCCGTCCATTTTCTCGCCGGTGCCGATCAGCTTGATCGGCTTGCCGGTGACGGCGCGCATGGAAAGTGCCGCACCACCACGGCCGTCGCCATCCATACGGGTCAGCACCAGGCCGGTGATGCCGACGCGCTCATCGAAGCTTTTTGCCAGATTGACGGCATCTTGGCCCGTCAGCGAATCGGCGACCAAAAGGATTTCGTGCGGCGACGAGACCTTCTTGATGTCGGCCATCTCGACCATCAGCGGCTCGTCTATATGGGTGCGGCCGGCGGTGTCGAGGATGACGACGTCATGGCCGCCGAGCTTTGCCGCCTGCACGGCGCGGCGGGCGATGTCGACCGGCGTCTGGCCCTCGACGATCGGCAGCGTGGCGACCTTGACCTGCTCGCCGAGCTGACGGAGCTGCTCCTGCGCGGCGGGACGCCGCGTGTCGAGCGAGGCCATCAGGACCTTCTTGTTCTGACGCTCGGTGAGGCGCTTGGCGATCTTGGCCGATGTCGTGGTCTTGCCGGAACCCTGCAGGCCGACCATCATGATGACGACTGGAGCCGGTGCATTGAGGTCGATGGCGACGCCCTCGGCGCCCAGCATCCCGACCAGCTCGTCATGGACGATCTTGACGACCATCTGCCCGGGCTTGATCGACTTCAGCACGGCGGCGCCGACGGCCTTCTCGCGCACCTTGTCGGTGAAGGAACGCACCACTTCCAGCGCAACGTCGGCCTCAAGCAGCGCACGGCGAACCTCGCGCAGCGCCGCCGAGACATCGGCCTCGGACAGGGCGCCGCGGCCGGTGAGGCCGTTCAGGATCGAACCAAGACGTTCCTGTAGCGATTCAAACATTCTTTTTCCTTTTCCCTGGCACCCGGATGATGCCCGAGAGGTAATGCGTTCGCGCCCAGTATCCAACCCAAGCTGTCCAGGCAAAAGCCCAAAGCCAAAAAGCACCCGGGGGCGCACAGCGCTGCCGGATGTTGGCCTCCAGGATCGATTTACAGCACGTCGCCTCAAACAGGCTTCGGCGTCCCGGTCGGCTTGCTCGGAGGGATACTCGTCGCGGAATTCGCGGGCTGTAGACAGGAAATCGGCCGCGGAGTCAAGGTGCGGGGCCGAATACGCTGAACCGGGCCGGTTCGGTTTATGGCAGCACCACCAGCCTGATGCGCATCATCTTGGGCCGCCGGGGTGCGAAAAATCCGGCTCGACCTTCAGCGGCGAGCGCGGGTGCAACAGCAGCAGAACGGTCAACAGGCTGCAGACGATGCCGATCGCCGCGATGAGGACGGCATCAAGCGTCGTCCAGCCGGGGCCTTCGAGCGGCTTGGCGTTGAACAGGGCGAAGGAATTGTAGCTTTGCTGGTGCGAAATCAGCAGGAAGCCGGTCAGATTGTTGCCGAGGTGGGCGCCGAAGGCCGCGCCGAGATTGCCCGTGGCATAGACCACAAGCGTCAGGAGCAGCGCAAAAGCGGCGATCGAGGCCAGCACGCAGGCGTTGACGGCGGTCGTCGAGCCTGGGTTCCAATGCATCGCAGTGAACAGAAGTCCTGGCAGCAGCGCCCAGATGAAGGGGTTTTGAAACCGGTTGGCCAGGCCCCTGAGGAGATAGCCGCGAAACAGCACCTCTTCGGACGAGGTCTGCAGCAGGGTCAGCGCGGCGATCGGGATCAGGAACAGCAGCCAGGACGACAGGGCGATCGCACCGCGCGCAATGTCGGGCTGCAAGAGATAGAGCAGGATTTCGGAGAGCAGCGATGTGACCAGCACCGCGGCCAATCCCCTAAAAAATCCCGAGCGCGAAACGCGGCGGCTGGTGCCGATCAGCGCCATCAGCGGCTCGCGATGGACCCAGCGCATGGCAGCCCACAGGCCGAGCCAGATTCCGGCAAAGGAGGCGAGCGCGGCGAGGATCCCGGTGGGCGAGGCCATGAAATTCTGCACCGCCCCTCCTTCCATCGGGGCGCCGGACGATGCTTGCCAGACGACGAAGAAATAGGCGCCGCCGAACAGCACGGCGACGGTCGTCGCGACCCAGAACAGGACGACGATCGCCGTTCCGAGCAGGAGCCGCGGCAGGGTCGTCTTGGCGTTGGGAGTATGCCGGTAGCGCTCGAAGGCGGCAGGATCTATCACGCGGGCTCACAGGCTGGTGCTTCGGGTCGCATGATCTATTGTATCGGATCGTTCCAAGCAAATCGCTAGCCGCCAGCATTGCAAGAAAGGTCAGTTCTCCCCGTCACGATACGGGGAGAACTGCCCGGTCCACCCTCCGCAGCTGCTGCGGAGGACGGGCAGGACGATGAGGGGCGGCGCCAATCTCGACAATTGGTCTCCAACGATCATGGATTCCGTCAATTGTCCGGGCGATTGCCCTGTTCGGCACCGTCAGCGCTCGACGTACATGATGCGTCGGGTGCCGGGGTCGACCAGTGCCGGCTGACCGTTCACATAGACATAGCGGTAGTCATAGTCCGGAATCTCGCGCAACTCGACGGTATCGGGCAAGGTCGCGCCGGTAACCACCTCGCCCTCGAGATAAACCGGGTCGACCCGGTTGGTCTCGATGTAGGTGCGGACTTCGGCCGGCGGCCGCCTGATCGGCTCGATCGGCTCGCCAGCGACGATCGCTCCGGTATAGATGTCGGGATCGTCGACATCGGCGGGGGCTTCGACGATGGTAATGTCTGCGTCGGCCGGGCGCCGGGTCAGGACGACCTCGTTGCCGCCGAAATCGGCCGTCACATAGTCGGAATAGATCCAGCCTTGGCCATTGGCCTCGGCTATGGTGCACCATTTGCTGTTTTGGATGCAGCCATCGAGCGTTGCCGACTGGCCGGCGGCGAGCACGCCGATCACCGGGTATTGCGGCCCGGGGCCGGCCCGAATGTTGAGATCGGCGACCGCCGAAACGGCGGTATCGGCCAAGGCTGTGCCGGACATGGCGACAAGCGCTCCGGCGACAGCAGGAAACAGTATGCGCTTCATGGTTTCGCTCCGTGTTGATGGTCCCTCGCGAACGAAAACGAAACAAGTCCTCATGCGTTCCGGCTAAAACGCCTCGGCCGGCTCACGTTTTGTTCCGGTTTCTTTCACGACACCGGTCAGGAGTTCATGGACGAAGGCCAGCTTCTGTGCCGTCAGCTCCGAGATGACGAAGGGATAGAGGTCCGGCAGGCCCATGCAGCGGTTGATCGAGTTGGACGCTTCCGACAGCACCAGCCAGCGGGCCAGGATCTTTTCGAACGGTTCGGGAACGGCGGCAGGTTCCGACGGCGCCGGCTGCAGCTCGCCGTCGGTGTCGCCCCGCGACAGGTCGTTCGCCTCCATGGTCTCCAGCCGGCCGAGCGGGAAATTCAGCGCATGCACCATCTCCAGCGTATCGGTGATGTGCAGATGGTGCGCCCATGTCTCGGCCCAGTCCTCCCAGGGATGGGACGTGGCATAGGCGGAAATGTGGTCCTGCTGCCAGTCGGGCGGCGCGCCGTTGGCATGGTAGGCCTTCAGCGCCTGCTCGTAATCGGCGCGCTCGTCGCCGAACAAGGTGCGGAAGGCGGCAAGCCGTTGCGGGTCGTCGCGGATCAGGCGGTCCCAGTAATAGTGGCCGAGCTCATGGCGGAAATGGCCGAGCAAAGTGCGATAGTTCTCGCCCATCTCGACGCGCCGTCTTTCGCGCTCGGCCGAATCCGCCTCGGCGACATTGAGTGTGATCAGGCCGTTGTCATGGCCGGTCAGGATGCGCGCGCCACCCGGACCGCCGATCGGATCGGCAAGGAAGTCGAAGGCGAGGCCGGCCTCGTCGCCGGCGTTCCGCTTGGGCACGACCGGCAGTCCGGCGGCGAGCAGCGAATAGATGGCCCGCTTCTTTGCCGCTTCGACGCGGATCCAGCGACGGCGGTTGCCATCGACCGAAAGGTCCGGGATCAGCTGGTTCAGCGCGCAGGCGCCGCAGAAGGCATGGCCAGGTTCCGCCATCCAGTTGCAGGCGCACTCGTCGGCATTGGTGCACTGGAAGACGCCGCCGGCGCCAGACAGCACGAAGCGCGCATGCCCGGGATCGTAGAGCACGGAGCTGGCGCAGTTCAGGCACTGGGCGTTCTCGAAATAGAGGCGGTGGCCGCAATGCGGGCAATCGAAGAGCTTCATACCAATCTCGAATCACCAGATCTCAAATCACCAAGTCTCAAATCAGGACCGGATATAGTGCGCAGCGGCATATCGCCCAAACGCCTGTCGGCGGCCGGCGTTCCTGCCGTTGCTATTTTGCCGCAAGCTGGGCGGCGACCGTTCTCGCCACCGCCTCGCCCGACAGCCTGGCGCCGCCGCAGGTCTGCATCAGCGGACCGGCCAGATGCTCGCCGGCGAAGAAGATTTTTTCCGCCACCGGCTGCATCAGCGTGGCGCGCGCCTGCGAACGGCCGGGTCGGGCCGCCGCATAGGCGCCGCGCACGAACCGCTCGCCGCCCCAATTGGTCATCATGGCGCGCCCGACATGTTTTCTGACGTCGCCGCCGAAGATGGCGCACAGCCGGTCGACGACGAAGTCGACGCCTGCCGCCTCGCCCGCCGCCGACATCTCCCAAGCGAAATCGCCGCCGACGAAGCCGACCATCAGGTCGAGGTCGAAGGGAAAGCAAAGGAAGTAGATGTCGTGCCTGGCCAGCCGCTCGATCAGCAGGTCGTCGAACGGCGCCAGCCCGAGCCTTGTGCCCCTGATCTCAACCGGCAGCTTGGTCAGCATGCCCATCGGCAGGTCGAAGAAGGCAGCGAAATGCGTGTCGGGCAACGCTGGCGCGAATTCGATCTCCTCGAAGGCGAGCACCGCCGGCGAGGCGGTGACGATGACCGCCTTGGCGCGGATGGTGCCGCGATCGGTGACGCAGGCGACGCCGGGCACGTCCCAGAGGATTTTCCGCACCGGCGTCGACAGCTCGACCGGCACGTCGGCGCCGAAACGGGCGACCAGCGCGCCGAACCCCTCCTTGGTGAAGTAGTTCGGATCGAGATCGGCGGCGGCCTGAAAGTCGCGGATCGATATCTCGTCCTCGTCGGCGCCAAAGTCCATCGGCCCGGCAAAGGTGGCGGCGGCGCGCGGCGCATGGCCTTTGGCGAGCAACGCCGAAAGACGGTCGTCGTCACCAACCTTGACCTCATGCGCCGCCAGCAGCTCGAACAGCCTGACATCGGCCGCCTTCATCGCGGCCTCTTCGTCCTCGCTCGCCTTTCGGTTGCGATAATAGAGATGGTCGATATTCATGTCGTGATGATGAAGCGTCCAGCGGCCAGCTTGCGCCTCGGGAAAGTAGGGATTGCGGTCGGCCGCGTGCAGCCAGGCGCAGCCGATGTCGAAAGGAACGCCGAAATGCTGATCGCTGGTCCAGGCGCGGCCGCCGATACGGTTCATCGCTTCGACCAGCTTGAAGGAAAGGCCGGCCGCACGCAGGGTCTTGGCGGCGGAAAGTCCCGCCGAGCCGGCGCCGATGACCACGACGTCAACGTCTTCCATGAATATTCTAGCCCCCCGCCACAATAATTACTTGATCGTAAGCAAGTTGTCCGGCATTCGCCAGCGCTGCGGCGAGGATGCGTAAACGAGTTCTTAGCGCATCGGCCCCGAAAATCGGTTCCGATTCTCGGAAAGCACGATGTGCAGATGCAAGTGTTGGAGCGTACTGCATCCAGGCGGACGCACGTCGCTCCAACGGTGACAAGCGGGCGTTTCGCTGGCAAATTCGTATTCGGGACAAGATTCAGGCAACCAGGAGAGCAACATGGCATTTTTTGCCAAGGCAAAGATTTTCGCAGCGGCGGCATCGATGATGCTTGCGGCGGCAACAGCGGCACAGGCCGCCCAATGCGGCAATAATGGCGCGGGCTTCGAAGCGTGGAAGGCGGAGTTCTCGCAGGAAGCAAGGGCCAGCGGTGTAGGCTCGAAGGGTCTCGCCGCTCTGGCTAGCGCGACCTACGCAAAAAGGACGATCGCCGCCGACCGCGCTATCCACAAGGCTTTCGGTGGCTCGGTGGACGCTTTCATGAAGCGCCGTGGCGCGTCCACGATCATTTCCAAGGGCCGTTCGCTGAAGAAGTCGAACGCGGCGCTGTTCGACAAGATCGAACGGACCTACGGCGTGACGCCGGGTGTGTTGCTCGCCATCTGGGGGATGGAGACTGGCTTCGGTTCCTTCTTGGGCAAGCAGAATACGGTCTCTGCCATTGTAACGCTTGCCTATGATTGCCGCCGCCCGGAGTTCTTCTACCCGCATGCTGTTGCAGCCCTGAAACTGGTTGATCGCGGCGCGTTGAGCGCCTCGTCGGTCGGCGCCATGCATGGCGAGATTGGCCATACGCAGTTCCTGCCCGGAAATGTCTTGAAATACGGGGTCGGCAGCGGAAATCTGCGCGACAAGGCCACTGCGTTGGCTTCCACCGCCAACTTCCTCAAGGCTCATGGTTGGCAGGCGGGTGCCAGCGCACAGGCGAATCTCGGTGCAATTGCCGGCTGGAATGACGCGAGCAACTATCAACAGGCCATTGCCCGCATCGCCACGGCGATCGACGGCGAGTGATACAAGCCTCTATTCGACGGAAAGCCCGGCCATGCGCCGGGCTTTTTTGTTGGTGGCCTCGCCGTTCAGGCCCAGGGCCGCAGTTCGGCGTTCTTCTTCTCGAACGAGGCGATGGCGTCGGCCTTCTCCATGGTCAGGCCGATATCGTCGAGCCCGTTGAGCAGGCAGTGCCGCTTGAAATCGTCGAGGTCGAACTTGACCACGCCGCCATCCGGCCCGCGGATTTCCTTGGCTTCGAGGTCGATCGACAGCGTTGCGTTGGAGCCGCGCGAGGCGTCGTCCATCAGCTTGTCCAGATCCTCCGGGCTGACGGTGATCGGCAGGATGCCGTTCTTGAAGCAGTTGTTGTAGAAAATGTCGGCGAACGAGGTCGAGATGACGCAGCGTATGCCGAAGTCGAGCAGCGCCCATGGCGCATGTTCGCGCGACGAGCCGCAGCCGAAATTGTCGCCGGCGACCAGAATCTGCGCCTTGCGATAGGCCGGCTTGTTGAGCACGAAGTCGGGGTTTTCCGAGCCGTCGTCCTTGTAGCGCATTTCGGCAAACAGTCCGCTGCCGAGCCCGGTGCGCTTGATCGTCTTGAGATAATCCTTGGGAATGATCATGTCGGTGTCGACATTGACGATCGGCATCGGCGCGGCAACGCCGGTGAGCTTGGTGAATTTTTCCATAGGTCTTGCCCGTCTTCTTTTCGCTGCGGGGATATGTTGGCGCCCGGTTTACACAAAGCTGCAGGCAAATAAAAGCCGGCTGTTTTTCGGCTGGCCCTGGTCCTGGAGCACAGACCGCTTCAAAGTTGCCGCCCTATGGTGCACCTTGGCCGGCATGACAACACGTCCCAAAGTCCTCTACGCCAGCGAACCGACGCTCGACGCAGCCGAGTTCCGCCGCGTGCTGGTGGAATCCGGCCTCGGCGTCACTCGGCCCATCGATGACGATGTCCGTCTGAAGGCGATGCTTGCCAATGCAGATCTGGTGTTGACGGCGCGCCTCGATGCGCCTGGCAAGCCGCTGATTGGCCTCGCCCGAGGCATCACCGACTTCTTGTGGGTGTGCTATATTTCCGAGCTCGCCGTCTGCAAATCGGCGCAAGGGCTCGGCATCGGCAAGGGCCTGCTCGACGAAGCGCGGCGGCAGCTCGGGCCATCCGTCGCCATGTCACTGATCTCCGTGCCCGACGCCGTCGGCTTCTACGAACGGATCGGCATGACGCGGATGGCGGACGCGTTCTGGTTTGGCCGCGAGCGCTGACGGCTGGCCTTGCGGTGCGGAACCTTTTGATGCCGAGGGACAGTACCCGGGCGCTGTCCCACCAGCCTCAGATCACATTCAACTCCCTGAAAGCCCGCCCCTCGGCAACGCGCTCATACCCAAACGCCGAGCAGTCCACCGTGCGGTAGCCGCCATGCACGATCAGCTCGGCCAGCGCCTTGCCGACCGCCGGCGCCTGCTGCAGGCCGTGGCCGGAAAAACCGTTGGCGAAGAGAAAATTCTGCACCTGCGGATGCGGGCCGATCACCGCGTTCTGGTCGAGCGTGTTGTAATCGTAATGGCCGGCCCAGGCGCGCGTCGGCTTGATCGCTTCGAAGGCGGGGATGCGGGTCGCCAGCACCGGCCAGATCACCTCTTCGAACAGCGGCCAGTCGGGCTCGAAATCGCCAGGATCGGCGGGGCCGTCGCCGTCTTCCGGTTCGGCCCCGCCGGTGATGTAGACCGAGCCTTCCGGCCGGACATAGATGCCTGAGGGATCGACCAGCAGCGGCATGTCGTCATATTTCTCGCGCGCCTCGAAGATGAAGACATTGCGCTTGCGCGGTTCCACCGGCAGCACCAGTCCGGCCATTGCCGAAACTTTTCCGGCATTCGGCCCGGCGGCGTTGACGACGATGCCGGCGTCGAGCCTTTCGCCATTGTCGAGGCCGACGCCGGTGACACGGTCGCCCTGCCGTTCGATGCCGGTCACGTCGGCGGTGATGAAATCGATCTTTTTCTCGCGCAGCGCCTTGCGGAACAGCATCAGCATGGCATGCGCGTCGAACCAGCCCTCGCCCGTGCGGCCATAGGCGCCGGCGGTGATGCCCTCGGCCGACAGCCATGCAAACCGGCGGACGAGCGCCTTCGCATCCTCAAGCACGATGTCGGCGCCCTCGGCCAACTGCGTCTGGTGATTGGCCTTGAGGATCGGCAACCCGTTCTCGCCGGCAAGGATGAGATAGCCGCCTTCGCGAAAGCCGATATCGGCATCCGGCCCGAACTCTTGCGTCAGCCGCCGGAACAGTTTCAGCGTGAACTGCGACAGGCGGATGTTTTCGGGAATCGAAAACTGCTGGCGGATCGAAGCGCAGGACAGCGTCGTCGCCGCATGGGCGAACTGCGGGTCGCGCTCGACCAGCGCGATCGAGCCCGAAAACCCTTCCTCGCGCAGATAATAGGCGATCGAGGAGCCGACGATGGCTCCGCCGATGATGACGACGTCGTAGCGCACTTTTTCGCTTCTCCAGTTCTAAAGCATGATCCCGAAGCCGGTTCTTCTGAAACGATCATGCTGCAATTCATACAGCCGGCAAGATAATCTCGAAGCGCGTGCCGCGCTCGGAGTCAACCAGGCGGATCGTGCCATCATGCGCTTTCAGGAGGGCCAGAACGATGCCGAGGCCCATGCCGGTGCCGCCGCAATCGCGGCGTGTGGTGAAGAATGGCTCGAAAATACGCGCCCGGTTGCTCGGCGAAATGCCGGCGCCGTCGTCGCTCACCTGGATCGTCGCCTTGCCGCCTGCGCTCGCCGCCATGATCGAAACCAGCGTCGCGCCATGCCGCGCCGAATTGTCGATGAGATTGGCCAGCACGATCGCCGCGTTCTCGGCCGAGATGCGCAGGCCGGTCTCGCCCGCCTCGACACGAAGCGCCGGCCTGTCCCCGGTCGGCAACAGCGCCAGGGCCGCACTGAGCGATGTGCTTTCGCCGCTGGGCGCAAGATTTTCGGCGCGCGCCAGGTCGAGCAGACGGCGCACCAGCAAATTGAGCCGCCCGGCGTCGGTGACGATATTGTCTGAAAACCGCCGCCGCTCGGCCTCGTCCATCGCGCTACCTGAATCGCGCAGCAGTTCGGCCGCCCCCTGGATCGCCGTCAGCGGCGATTTGAGCTCGTGCGAGACATGGGTGGCGAAGGTCTGGATGCTGTCGGAGCGCGCATGCAGCTTTTCGGCCATGTCGAGGAAGGCGTCGGACAGCGCTGCCATCTCGCGCGTGCCGTGATGGTCGAGCGGCCTGATCGCTGCGCGATCACCGGCGGCGATGCGCTTCGTGCGCTCCATCAGCGCGTAGATCGGCCGGCTGACGGTGCGCAGGAAGATCAGGCCGATGAGCAGCGTGCCGCCGAGGATGGCGATCGCCGCCAGCACCACCTTGCCGCGCTCGCCATAAAGATGCTTGACGATGTTGTTCGGCGTCCGCGACAGATAGACGACGCCGGCGACCTTGCCATCGACGGCGACCGGCATTGCGACGAAGACGCGGACTCTCGTGCCGCGGCTGACCGAATAGAGCGAAGGTGAAGGCTGGTTCGGAACCCTCTGCCGGAGCGCGCTGGCATAGCGGCCGGCAAGTGCTGCGCGAACCTCGCCGACGGCGCCGAGCGACAGGCCGACCTCCTCGCGTCCGGCGATGACGACGCCTTTTGGGTCGAGCAGCCGGAAGCCGGCAAGCGTGGTTTTCTGCGTCTCGGCAAGAATGCCCGACAGCCGCGCGCCGATCGCCGTGAAGGCGGGATCGACGCTGGCGGCCGTCGCGGCAGGTCGGGTCGCCAGAACCCTGTCGGAGGCGAGATCGAGACGCGGCTCGATCGGCCGGTAGGGAGAGTCCGGATTGTCGCTGTCGGCAGGCACGGCCGCGCCGAGCTTTTCAGCCGCGATGCGGGCGGCGCGGACCTCTTGCGCATGGATGGCGGCAAGGGCGGCACCTTGCGCGATCAGCTCGGCCTCGGTCTGGCGGATCAGCTGGTTCTCGTAGAGCCTGAAGAAGAACAGGCCGACCAGCGGCAGCGCCATCACCATGATCAGGATGGCGACAACGATGGTGGCGAGGCGCGGGCGCCATTTATGCGCGGTCACGCGCCGCACCGGCCGAGCCGGAAGCCGACGCCATGCACGGTCTCGATCGCATCCGTGCAGCCGGCCGCCGCCAGCTTGGCGCGGATGTTGCGGATATGGCTGTCGACGGTGCGGTCGGCGACATGGATGTTGCCGGCATAGGCATTGGCCATCACCATGTCGCGCCCAAGCACATGCGCCGGGCGCGCCAGAAACCCCTTCAGGATGGCGAATTCGATCGAGGTCAGCACCAGCGGCCTGCCGTCGAAGCTGGCGGCGTGGCTGGCCGGCACCAGAGCCAGACGGCCGTGCAAAAATTGGCTGTCGTCGGCCTGTTCCGCCTTTGCCGGGCGGGCACGCCGCAGGATGACGTTGACGCGGGCGACCAGCTCGCGCGGGCTGAACGGCTTGGTGACATAGTCGTCGCCACCCATTTCGAGCCCGAGGATGCGGTCGATTTCTTCATCACGCGCCGACAGGAACAGCACCGGCACATCCGATGTGTGCCGCAGCCGCCGGCAGACCTCCAGCCCGTCCATCTCCGGCATGCCGATGTCGAGCACGACAAGGTCGGGCGCGCGGCGCTCGATCGCCTGCAAGGCGGCGGCGCCGTCGGCTACCGCAACCGTTTTCATGCCGGCCTTTTCAAGCGCGAAACAGATGATCTCGCGGATGTGCGGATCATCGTCGGCGATCAGGATGTGATGCGGCATCGATCAGCGGCCCGGCACGAAGGGTTCGGAGCCCTGAGGAACCACGAACGGGATAGACGTGTCGAGAGTGCCAAGGAGCCGCCAGTCGCGAAAGCTCCAGGCGCGCCAGTTTTCCTGGGCGCGGTAGCGGGCCTCGTCCTGTCCCAGCAAACGGGCGAGTTCGCGGTAGGGGGAAAAGCTGGCCGCATTGGTCCTGGCCTGCTGCTCGAGGAAGCGATCGAGTGCCGGCCGGGCGCTGGGACCGAGCGAACGCAGGTACCAGAAATCGAGCTCGGTTCCGTGGCCGGTCATTTCGAATGAGTGCTCGACATTGTAGTTGGCGATCAGGGCGGCAAAATTGATGAACGAGCAGGCATAAAGCGTCGCCGATAGCGTCAGAAGATTGGCGGAAAGCAGCCATTCATTGGATTTTCCGAGCGCGATGCGGGCGATGATCAGGGCGAGGCCCGCCGCGACCAATCCCATCCAGACAAAGGCGGCGACGCGCCAGTAGGTCAGCGCATAGATGCCGACATAGAGTTCGAGCCGCAGGATCGACGAGATGACCAGCACGATGTTCTGCGCCACCCAGACATAGACCAGCCGGCGGATGAGCGGATCGCTGGAAGTGGCACTTCCCGGCCTGAGCGCCGCCAGCACGAAACCGGCGGCGAGCAGCGCCGTGACGATCAGCGGATAGGCGCCGCGATGCGCATAGGCGGCGTAGGTCAGCCCGTCGGGCAGGGCGATGCCGCCCCACAGATAGGTGGCGTCGAGCGCGGTCTGCATCGCGAACAGGATGTTGAAGACCACCAGCGCGCGAAGGATGGCGGCCTTGCCGAAGATGATGTCCTCGACCGCGTTGGCGGGTTTTGTCGTCGTCGTCACCCCGCTGACAGGCACAGGTGTCACCCGATGCGCAATGCGGTGCAAGAAGCGCGGCAGGCGCGGGCGCAGAAAAGCCCAGACGCCGGCAAGCACGACCAGCCAGAAGGCCAGCCGCGGCAGCTGGATGAGGTCGAGCAGTGCGTGGAGATCGATCAGCGACAGCCAGTATTCGATAACCGGATTGGCGGCGCCGAACAGCGCCAGAAACACTGCGCCCAGGGTCAGCGGCATGATCCAGACGGCGATCGCCGCGAAGCCGATGCGCCGCCGGCCAAGCCGCCGCGCCGCCTTGCGCCGGCGGACGAAATCGTGGACGAACCGAACCGGCGCTGCGAGCAGGAACAGCGCGACCTGGCCGGCAATGCGGGCAAACCCGCGCCGCAGCCGCCCGACCAGCGAAAGCGCAAAGACGGCCATCGCCACCAGCCCAATCGCGACAGACAGCGCACTGACATTTTCGATAAGCGGCAGCAGCCCGGCAAGCAGGGCAGTGGGTTTGAACCAGGCCCGGCCGGCGCTGCGCGCCGACGGCTGGAGCGCCGCGGCCGCGGCGGCCAGCGTCATGCCGAACAGGAAAAGCGTGATGCCGACCGGCTGCCCATAGAAGAAGAAATCGGCCAGCGCGGCAAGCAGGACGGCAACGCCGAAGCGCGCGCAAGTGCCCGGCGCGGCGGTAGGCAATGATGTCATGATCGGGCTTTCTCAGCGGCTTTGATCCGGCCGGGGGCGGAGATTTGCGGATGAAGGGGAGGAGGGCCGCCGAACGCGGTCGCGGTGGATCGACGAGCCAGCAACCGTCATTGCGGAGGGGCAGGGACCAACGGGGCTTTTCTCGCTCTTGCATGCCGCCTCTATCGCCGGCCGAAATGCAGGCAGCGAGGCCGGTCCGAGGAGATTTTCCGCAATCTCGTGCAGTTTTTGTGCAGGGCAATCGCTTCAGGTTTGAATCCGCCCCGTCACCCCTTCCGGGCGCTTGCGCTGCCCCTCACCTGCCTGCCGGCATCCTCTCCCGTATAGTGACGGGGAGAGGGGTGCTCTCATCGCCGGTTTCGCCAATCACCAGCGTTGCAAGAATGGCGCCGAGCGGCCAGCTCCCTTCTCCCCGTCACTATACGGAGAGTGCCCGGCAGGGCGATGAGGGGCGGCGCCAACTTCGACGATTGGCTTGCATCCAATGCAAGCTATGACTGCCCGAAGCGATTGCCTTGTGTGCTTGCTTCGATCGCCTCCAGGCGGCATAGATCAGGCATGACCGAAACCTGCCGCCCGCGCCGCTCGGTGCTCTACGTCCCGGCCTCGAACGACAAGGCGCTGGCCAAGATCTCGTCGCTGGCCTGCGATGCCGTCATCATCGATCTCGAAGATGCCGTCGCCCCGGCCGACAAGGTTTTTGCGCGCGAAAAACTGGCTGATATTTTCGCTCACCGCGCAAACCTGCGCTGCGAGATGGTCGTGCGCATCAACCCGCTCTCCAGCGAATGGGGCGCCAAGGACTTGCTGGCGGCGGCAAGCTGCGAGCCCGACGCCATCCTGCTGCCCAAGGTCGACACGCCGCGCGACGTCCTGGAAGCCGGCGACGTCCTCGACGACAATTTTTCACCCGACGCGGTGAAGCTGTGGGCGATGATCGAAACGCCCAAGGCGCTGCTCAACATCGGCCCGATTGCCGAGCTTGGCCGCGACCCGGCCTCGCGGCTGGTCTGTTTCGTTGCCGGAACGAACGACCTGGTCAAGGACACCGGCATTCTCGCCACGCCCGACCGGCGCTATCTCGCACCATGGCTGATGCAGATGGTGCTCGCCGCGCGCGCCGGCGGCCTCGACCTGCTCGACGGTGTCTTCAACGATTTTCGCGATCTGAAGGGACTTGCCCATGAATGCACGGAAGCAGCCGCCATGGGGTTTGACGGCAAGTCGCTGATCCACCCGGCCCAGATCGATTCCGCAAACCGCGCCTTTGCGCCATCTGCCGAAGCGGTGGCCGAGGCGCGTGCGGTCAAGGAGGCCTTCGCGCTTGCCGAAAATGCCCGCAGGCAAGTCATCGCGCTGAACGGAAAAATGCTCGAACGGCTGCATCTGGCGCAGGCCGAGAAACTGCTGGCGAAGGCGGCCGCCAGCGCCAGCGGGACATGATTGCAACGCACCACAGGAATGAAAAATGAAACTCTACCGCTTTCTGTCCGGGCCGGACGATTCCAGCTTCTGCCACAAGGTGACGGCGGCGCTGAACAAGGGCTGGCACCTGTTCGGCTCGCCGACCTATTCCTACGACCAGCAGACCAAGACCATGCGCTGCGGCCAGGCCGTGGTGAAGGATGTCGAGGGCCAGGAATACGGCCCTGGCACCAAGCTCAGCGATTGGTAGGGCGCTGACACGCTTGTCCCTCGTCATCCTAGGGCGTAGCAGTCGCGAAGCGACGTCGCGGAGACCCTAGGATCCATGCCGTTATTTTTGCCGAAGAGCACGGCGGATCAGGATTAATGCGACAAGAAGGATTCATCGGGATGGCCGCCCGATTGCCTGTTAACGCGGAACCGGATGATGAGTTGTTCAGTTCTGCACCGCCGGAGCACTGCACCACCGTAACGGCATGGATCCCAGGGTCTCCGCGACGTCGCTTCGCGACTGCTCCGCCTAGGATGACGAAGCGTGAGGCCCTTACTCCGCCGCCTCTTCGATCCGGCCGGCATCACCTGAATATCAGCACAGCCTATTCGGCTGCCTCTTCGATCCGCTCCATATCATCGTCCGACAGGCCGAAATGATGGCCGATCTCGTGGATCAGCACATGGGTGACGATATCGCCCAGCGTCTCTTCGTTCTCGGCCCAGTAGTCGAGGATGGCGCGGCGGTAGAGCGTGACGCGGTTCGGCCCCTCGCCGGTCTGCGGATTCCAGCGCTCGGCGATGCCGCGCCCCTCGAACAGGCCGAGCAGGTCGAAAGGCGTTTCCAGCGACAGGTCGTCCATGATCTCGTCGGTCGGGAATTCGGCGATCTGGATGACGATCTCGCCGGTCAGCTTGCGAAACTCCTCCGGCAGATGGGCGTAAGCTTCTAGCGCCAGGAACTCCATTTCCTCCATCGACGGCGAAAGCTCGTCGTGCCAGGTACGGGTCTTGTAGATGCGGGCCATGCTTTGTCCTTCTGATCCCGGCATATAGGCTTTCGCGCCGGACTCGGCAATTGGCCGGGTTGCCACCTTTCGCTGACAGGAATAAATTCCCCATGACTCCGCTTGACTCTTCGGCCGCCCTCTGGAATCTATTGGAACATAACAGGAACAATTGTGAGTGGAAGCTGACCGTCATGGCGACAAGCGCCGTGGCGCGGGAGACTGTTTTTGCCCTGCGCCGCCAGATCGCGAAGATCGAGGGAACGCTGCCCGAGCGCCTGCAGGCGCCGGCTGGCGCTCCCGTTGATGCGCCCCGGAATCCAACAGCTGATGTCACGCCCGGGGATCCAACAGCTGATGTCACGCCCAAAAATATCACGCTAAAAAATCTGACAATCGTCCGCCGCGGCCTCGCCGTGGCGCCGCCCGATGCGTTTCTGCGCACCGGCGCCGAAGGTCTCGACACCGCGCTCGGCGGCGGCCTGCCGAAGGCGGCGCTGAGCGAGATCCATGGCGCCGCGACCCGCGATGCCGGAGCCGTCGCCGGCTTCGCCCTGTCGCTCGTCAGCCTGATCCTCAAACAGGAGCCGCGACTGCCGGTCCTGTGGATCGGCACCGCGGAAATCTTCCGCGAGGCCGGCTTCCCCTATGCCAGGGGGCTTCATCGCCTTTTCGGCATCGAGCCGGAGCAATTGCTGTTTTCCGAGGCGCCAAGGCTCGTCGACGCGCTGTGGACCGCCGAGGAGGCCGCCCGGATGACGGCGCTCGCCGCCGTCATTCTCGAAATCCGCGGCAGTCCGCAGCGGCTGGACCTCACCGCGACGCGGCGGCTGCACGCCCGGGCACAGAGCGCCGGCCGGCCGGTGTTTCTGCTGCGCCAGGCCGGCGAACCCGAGCCGACGGCGGCACCCGTCCGCTTTGTCCTGTCGGCGGCGCCGTCGGCACCGCGCCAGACGATCGCCGGGCCGCTCGCCGGCTCGATCGGCCGCCCCGCCTTCACCGTCAGCATCGGCAAGAGCCGTACCGCCTTGCCAGGACAATTCACACTGGAGTGGAACCCCGATGAACGCAGTTTCGAGGAAAGAAGGGCCGGGGAAAGACGGCAAGAACCGGCAGCGAATCCTGTCCCTGTGGTTTCCGCATCTCGCCGCGGAAAGGATCCTGCGCCAGCGTCTGGGGCAGTCCTGGCGTTCGCGGCCGTCGGATCACCTGCCGCTGGTGATCAGCCATCGCCAGGCGAACGGGCGGCGCATCGCCGCCCTCGACGAGCGGGCTGAGGCGCTTCATCTGAAGCGCGGCATGGGCATAGCCGACGCGCGCGCCATGCATCCGTCGATCGACGTCGTGGAAGCCGATCCCGAGGCCGACCGCCGCCTGCTCGAAAGCCTCGCCGACTGGTGCGACCGCTACACCCCGCTGGTGGCGATCGACGCAGCCGATGGCCTGTTCCTCGACGTCACCGGCTGCACCCATCTTTTCGGCGGCGAACGGGCGATGCTGGACGACATCCTGTCGCGCTTTTTCCATCAGGGTTTCGATGTCCGCGCCGGCCTTGCCGCCACACCAGGTGCAGCCTGGGCGGCAGCGCGGTTTTCTGGTGACCGCATCGTCCCCGGTGGCGAGGAGGAAGCGCTTCTCGCGCCCTTGCCGCTGGCGGCGCTGCGCATCGAGCCTGACATCCGCGCCAGCCTGGAAAGCGTCGGCCTGCGCACGGCGGGCGCCGTCATGGCAGCACCGCGCGCGCCGCTCGCCCGCCGCTTCGGCAGATCGCTGCTTTTGCGTCTCGACCAGGCGCTCGGCCGCCTCGACGAGGCGGTGTCGCCGCGCCTGCCGGTGGCGCCGCTTTCGGTCGAACGCCATCTCGCAGAACCCATCATGCTGACCGACGAGATAGAGCGGCTGGTGAAAATGCTGGCGACGACTTTGAAGGCGGACCTCGAGCGCCGCGGCGAGGGCGCAAGAAGGCTGGCGCTGCTGCTTTTCCGCGTCGACGGCGCCGTCAGCCGCATCGCCGTCGGCACCTCGCGGCCGTTGCGCGAGCCGTTGCTGATCCAGAAATTGTTTCACGAAAGACTTGCCGCGCTCGAACAGGACATCGATGCCGGCTATGGCTTCGATCTCGTGCGCCTCTCGGTGCTGTCGGCCGCCGCCTTCGACATGCAGCAGGCGGATCTGACCGGCGAGACGCGCGATGACGGCGCCGACATCGCCCTTTTCGCCGACCGCATCCGCGCCCGGCTCGGCGAAAGCGCGGTTTTGAAACCGGTTGCCGTCGAGAGTCATCTGCCCGAGCGCGCCGTCGCCACGCATCCCTATGCGGAGGCGCCGCAAAGGGTCTCTGCGCCAAAGCAGCCGGACAAGATACAAGACACCAGGCCTGGCTTGCGGCCGGAACGGCCGATCCGGCTGTTCCGCTCGCCCGAGCCGATCGAGGTGCCGGCCACCGAAATGCCTGAGGGACCGCCGATGAACTTCCGCTGGCGGCGCGCGCTGTACCGGGTGGCGCGCGCCGAAGGGCCGGAACGCATCGCCCCGGAATGGTGGCGGGAGGCAGCGGGGCAGGAAGCGACCCGGGATTATTTCCGCATCGAGGATAGCGACGGCCGCCGTTACTGGCTTTATCGCCAGGGTCTCTACGGCGCCTCGCAGGCGGCGCCGCGCTGGTTCATGCATGGGGTCTTCGCATGAACGCGCTGGCGGTCGTCCCCTATGCCGAATTCGGCATCCAGTCGAATTTCTCGTTCCTGCGCGGCGCTTCGAAACCGGAGGAGCTGGTGGTCGCGGCAAAGTTTTTGGGCTTTTCGTCGATCGGGCTTGCCGACCGCAACACGGTGGCTGGCGTCGTGCGCGCCTGGCAGCAGGCCAAGGTGGAAGGTCTTTCCTATCATCCCGGCTGCCGCCTGGTTTTTTGCGATGGCACGCCCGACGTTCTCGCCTATCCGCAGGACCGCAAGGGCTGGGGCCATCTGTGCCGCCTGCTGACGCAGGCCAATATGCGCGACGACAGCGAAAAGGGCGCACCGCTGCTCTATCGCGACGATCTTTTCGAATGGGGCGATCGCATGTCGCTGGCGATCCTGCCGGATCTGTCGACGCCGGCCGAGGATCTCAGGCTGATAAGCCGCCTGAAAGATCGTTTCGGCAAGACCCTGCGGCTTGCCGTTTCGCCGGATTATCACGGCAACGACCGCTACCGTATCGAGCAGGCGGCTGCCATGGCCGAGGCATCAGGCATTCCGCTGATGGCGACCAACGACGTTCTTTACCATACGTCCGAACGGCGCCGGTTGCAGGACGTGCTGACAGCGATCCGCCTCAACCTGCCTGTTGCCGAAGCCGGGCTGGAACTGGCGGCCAATGCCGAACGCCATTTGAAGCCGCCAATGGAGATGGCGCGGCTGTTCCGGCGGCATCCGCAGGCACTGGCGCAAACGCAGCACTTTGCCGGCGAATTGAGCTTCTCTCTCAGTGACCTCCAATACAACTATCCCGACGAACCGACGGAATCGGGCCTCGGGCCCCAGGCCGAACTGGAAAGGCTGGCTCGGGAGGGAGCCGCGATACGCTACCCCTCGGGCGTTCCCGCCGATGTGACCAGGCGCATCCGCGAGGAGCTCGCTTTGATCGAGCGCCTGAATTACGCGCGCTATTTCCTGACTGTCTACGACATCGTCAAATTCGCCCGCAGCCAGGGCATACTCTGCCAGGGACGTGGCTCCGCGGCCAACTCGGTGGTCTGCTATTGCATCGGCATCACCGAAGTGGGGCCTGAGCGGATCGATTCGCTTTTCGAGCGTTTCATTTCCGAGGAAAGAAACGAGCCGCCCGACATCGATGTCGATTTCGAGCATGAAAAGCGCGAGGAGGTCATCCAGTATATCTACTCGAAATACAGCGCCAGGCGCACCGCGCTTGCCGCGGCCGTCGTCAGCTACCGGGGCCGCTCGGCGATGCGCGAAGTGGCCAAGGCGATGGGCCTGTCGGACGATGTCAGGAGCGCGCTGTCCAGCTCGATCTGGGGCTGGTCGACCTCGGAGCTCGGCGAAAAGGAGACCAGGGCCGGCGGTCTTGATCAGACCGATCCGTCGACCAGGCAGGTGATCGAATGCGCCAACGAGATCATGGGCTTTCCCCGTCATCTGTCGCAGCATGTCGGCGGCTTCGTCATCACCAGGGACCGGCTCGACGAGATCGTGCCCATCATCAAGACGGCGATGGACGAGCGCAAGATGGTCGAGTGGGACAAGGACGATCTCGACGCGGTGAAAATCCTAAAAGTCGACGTGCTGGCGCTCGGCATGCTGACCTGCCTGCAGCGCGCCTTCACCCTGCTTGAAGATCATTATCCCGATGCGCGGGATGATTTTGGCCGGCCCTATGTGCTGGCCACCCTCCCTGCCGAGGACGAACATGTCTACGACATGATCTGTCGCGCCGATACGATCGGCGTCTTCCAGATCGAATCGCGCGCCCAGATGTCGATGCTGCCGCGGCTCAAGCCGAAAACATTCTATGACCTCGTCATCGAGGTGGCGATCGTGCGGCCCGGCCCGATCCAGGGCGACATGGTCCACCCCTATCTGCGCCGCCGGCAAGGCAAGGAAAAGCCCGAATATCCGAAGCCGGAACTGGAAGAGATACTCGGCAGGACGCTGGGCGTGCCGCTGTTCCAGGAACAGGCGATGAAGATCGCCATCGTCGCCGGCGGCTTCAGGCCGGGCGAGGCCGATGAACTGCGCCGCGCCATGGCCACCTTCAAGCGCACCGGCACGATCGGCAATTATCGCAAACAGATGGTCGACGGCATGATTTTGCGGGGTTACGAGAAGGACTTCGCCGAGCGCTGCTTCAAGCAGATCGAGGGTTTTGGCGAATATGGCTTTCCCGAAAGCCATGCCGCCTCCTTCGCCCTGCTGGTTTATGCCTCCTGCTGGTTCAAGACCTTCTATCCCGACGTGTTCTGCGCCGCGATCCTGAATTCCCAGCCGATGGGGTTTTATCAGCCGGCTCAGCTTGTCCGCGACGCGCGCGACCATGGCGTTGAAATCCGCGAGGTCGACGTCAATTTTTCCGGTTGGGACTGCGCGCTGGAGGAAGTGGCTTTCGATCCAACCCGCATCCTCGACCGCCATGCCCAGATGCGCGGCGTCATCCGAACCAGCCATGCCGTCCGGCTGGGTTTCCGCCAGGTCAAGGGCCTGTCGAAGGAGCGCATGGAGGTGTTTGTCGCCAGACGCGGCGACGGCTACGCAACCGTTCGCGATGTCTGGCTGCGCTCGGGCCTCCATGTCGACGAGATCGAGAAGCTGGCGCAAGCCGACGCTTTCCGTTCGCTCGGCCTCGACCGCCGCGACGCCCTGTGGGCGGTCCGCGCGCTCGACGGCAGGAGTGCCACGGAGACCCTGCCGCTGTTCGACCGGCCGGCGATCCGCTTGCGCGATCTCGAGCCCGAGACCAGGCTGCCGACAATGCCGCTTGGCGAGCACGTCGTCCACGACTACCGTTCGCTCGGCCTGTCGCTGAAGGCGCACCCGCTTGCCTTTCTGCGCCAGCGGCTGGACCGCTCAGGCGTCACCCCCAATGCGCGCCTCGGCCAGGTTCGGGACGGCAAGCGCGTTTCGGTCGCCGGCCTTGTCCTGGTGCGGCAGCGGCCGGGCAACGCCAAAGCGATTTTCCTGACGCTGGAAGACGAGCAGGCGGTCGCCAACGTCATTTTTTGGGAAAGGACCTTCAACCGCTACCGGCCCATTGTCATGGGCGCGCGGCTGATCCGCGTCACCGGCAAACTGCAGTCGGAATCGGACGTCATCCATATCGTCGCCGAGAAGGTCGAGGACCTGACACCCTGGCTGTCCGTACTTCTGGAGGAGAAGCCCGATGTCCCTGTCGTGCAAAACGACCGGCAGGACATCGCGGGGAAGGCAGAAAGGGTCATGCCCAAGGGGCGCAATTTTCAATAGGGGAGATGTCCGGCAGGACAGAGGGGGGCGCGAAGGATCACCACGCTTCAGGACGGCCCACCCAACCGCGGCGGCGGCAATCCGTCGTCGAAGGGGAGCGAGCGTGCTTCCGAAGGCAGCATGATCGGGATGCCGTCACGCACCGGATAGGCAAGCCGTGCGACCCTCGAGATGAGCTCGCCGCGCTCCGGATCCCAGCTAAGCGGACCCTTGGTCAGCGGGCAGGCCAGCAATTCCAGCAGCTTGGGGTCGACATTGGCCTTCTTTCCCTCACGCCCATCCACCATTTTGTCAGTCCTTTGGTACAATCGCTACAGCGCTAGGCCTCGCGCGGCTCTCCCTTCTCCCACAGGGGGAGAAGGAGGCGTCCTTCTACTGCAAACTCGACCCGAAATCCTCGTTCTCGCGTGCCAGCGCCATCTCGGTGATGGCGATCAGCGTTTCGGCGCGTGTCTTCAGGTCCGCCGCTTCGAGCAGCGCCTGTTTCTCGGCCGGCCCGTAGGGCGCCATCATCGACAGCGCATTGACCAGCATGGCGTTTTCGGCGCGGCTGACGCTTTCCCAGTCGGCTTCAAGATCGTTAGCCTGCAGATAGGCGCGAAAGGCCTTGAGCAGCGCCGGCCGGTCGATCTCGGCCTCGGCCTGATCTTCGTCGAGATCGGTGAGAAACGGCGCAAACCGGCACTGGCGGAAGGGCGTCTTGACCGCAAGCTCCTGCACGATGCGGAACCGGCACACACCTTGCAGCGAAATCAGGTAGCGGCCGTCGCCGCTCTCGGAAAGCGCGATGATACGGCCGGCGCAGCCGACATTGCAAAGCGCCGGCTCGCCGTCGGGACGCCGCGCGCCGTCGAGGCTGGGCTGTATGACGCCGATCAGCCGCGATCCGGCGATCGCCTCATCGACCATCTCCAGATAGCGCGGCTCGAAAATGTTGAGCGGCATGCGGCCGCCCGGCAGCAGCAAGGCGCCTTCAAGCGGGAAGATCGGCACCGTCGGCGGCAAATCCGTATCGAGCCGGTAATGCGCGTTTCCCGCCTGCACTTCAAACCTCCGCTCGCTCCCTCAAGAAGCGCATCAAGTCCGCCCATCCCTTCGCAACCTGACCCAAAATCGTCACCAGGCGAAGAACGGATCGGTCAGGCCTCCTAATCTGGCGCAGCCGTTGTCGACCGCAAGGCCATCAGGCAAAAACAGCTTGGTGCGGGCTCAGGAAAACAGCAGCGACGACAATTTGCGCCGCGCCGCCAGCGTTGCCTCGTCGGTCATGCCCCATGCCTCGAAGAACTGCAGCAACTGGGTCTTGGCGCCGTCGTCGTTCCACGAGCGATCGGCTTTGACGATCGCCAGCAGATTGTCGGCTGCGGCCATGCGCTCGCCGTTGGCGTTCTGGATCATGGCAAGCTCGAAACGTGCCTGATGATCCCCGGGGTTCTCAGCCAGGCGCCGCTCGAGCTCGGCCGGATTGCCAAGTGCTGCCGCCTGCGCGGCAAGCGCCATCTTGGCGCGTACCGCGGCGAGCGATGCCGCATCCTTCTTGGCTTCCGGCGCCCGCGCCAGCACGGCTTCGGCGCCCTCGGCATCGCCGGCCTCGAACAGCAGGTCGCCCAGCCCGGCAATCGCCTCGATCGTCTCCGGCGCCTGTTCCAGGATCGCGTCGAAAATGTCCGCCGCGGTCTGCACATCGCCGGCGGCGCGCGCCTCCGCGGCCGCGGCAAGCGCCTCGGCCACCTGCGGCGCACCATTACCCTTGCCGCCGACCTTCTGGATGAACGCGGCGATCTGGCTCTCGGGAATGGCGCCCATGAAGCCGTCGACGGGCTGGCCATCCCTGAATGCGATAACTGCCGGTATCGACTGGATGCCGAGCTGTCCGGCGATCGAAGGATGGTCGTCGATGTTCATCTTGACCAGCTTGACCTTGCCGCCGGCGGCGGTGACCGCCTTTTCCAGCAGTGGCGTCAGTTGCTTGCAGGGCCCGCACCATGGCGCCCAGAAATCGACCAGCACCGGCTGACGGCGCGATTCCTGGATGACGTCGGCGGCAAATGTAGCGGTCGTCGTCTCCTTGATGACGTCGGCAGCGACAGGCGGGTCGCCAAGCGCGACTTTCGCGGGGGTGGCGTCAGTGCCGCCATACTGCACAGTGGTGGCATACTGTCCGGCATTGCTGCCAAACGGACCGCCAAATTGATTGTTGTCGCTCATCTCGTGCCCTTTCGGTCGCCGCCCGGTCGCCAGCCCGGCGCAACATCCTTAATTCTCACCCAGAAGTCGGTATATCGTCATCCATGTGGCGATCATGCCGTGACTTTCAAGATAACAGCATCATGCCCGGTTGCCTCGACGAATTTGACCAGGTCGGCGGCGGCGATCGATGTCGTTGCCTCGTTGGTCAGCGGATGGGCGTTGATGACGGCATGGCGCATCAACTCCTGGTCGAGAACGACCTTGACCCGTAACTGCGCATCGTTGATCAAGCCGAACACGGTGACCGCCCCCGGAACGACGCCGAGAAGCTCCATCAGCATCTCCGGCTTGCCGAAGGAAACGCGCCCGGCGGCGCCGATGATTTGGTGGATCTGCTTGAGATCGACCACCGCCTCCTCATCGACGCTGACCAGGAAGAAATTGTCCTTCCTGTCCTTGAGGAACAGGTTCTTGGTGTGCCCGCCGGCGATTTCCCCGCGCAGGGCCTGCGAATCGGCGACCGTGAACAGCGGCGGATGGCGCAGGGTCGAGACCTCGATCCCGAGATCGACAAGAAAGGCGAAAAGCTCGGCTTCGGTTTTCGGCATGTCGTTTCTTGTCGGACCTTCTGTTGTTGCGGTTTGGCTTGTTGTCGCGTTCGGATCATGCCGTTTACGGCCAATGACGCCGCCGAGACAAGACCGTTGCGCAACAAGGCTGCCGATTGCGTTCCTGTCCGCGTCAGGGAAGCCTCGTTTGCGTCGCCGGGTACGGCCCAAAAAACCTGCGATTTCCCTGTTGCAATCGCCGCGCCCTTCAGCCATATAGGCTCGGCTTGCGGCCCAAAAGCCGCGCGAGCGGGTGTAGCTCAGGGGTAGAGCACAACCTTGCCAAGGTTGGGGTCGAGCGTTCGAATCGCTTCACCCGCTCCAGTTTCCCAAGCGGGAAACAAGCATCGAAAAGCCGCGGTTCGCCGCGGCTTTTTCGCGTTTTGGACCGCACGGCATCAGCCGGCGGACGAAGGCGAGCTTGGACAACACCTCCGGCGAAATTGCTGACGCAGCCGAATAAAATTGCAAATCATGTGTGCGCCGCGGCGCATCGCAGCATCGAGAGTCTTGGTCGGTTGGCGGGCTCCTTCATCTGTTCGGCCGATGCCATGGGCCAAGAAAAAGCCGACATTCGAGCCCGATCCTAAGGGATCCCCTGGAACGGTCCTGCCCCTACAGACGGTCCAGAGAGCACCACCGGCCTCAGGGCCGGTGGTGCATTGTTGCGTGGGGCGCTCAACTGGGGCTAGCCGTGGCCGTTTCCGGCCGATCTTCATCTATGCGCATCGGCCAACGAAGCGGCAATCGCCGCAATCGAGCGGAACAGCACGAGCGGGTCGTCCCTTGACGGAATGAAGCCACGCCGCTGCCAGAACGCGGCGGCCTCGGGATCGATGGCGTTGACCAGGAGCGCGCGGCCGCCGACGAGCTCCGCAGCCGTTACGCAGCGCTGCAGGGCGTGCTTGACCAGCCCGGTTCCGATGCCGCGGCCGGCCCAACCGGCGTCGGTGGCCAACTGGCCGAGCAGCAGGCAGGGCACGGGATCGGGAGGTTGGCCGGTGCGAATGGATCGAGGCACGATGTCAGGAATGACGGCTGTCGGCGCAAGGCCGTAATAGCCGACAACACGGCCTGCCGCATGAACGACCAGCACGGCGGTGAAGCCCTTCTCCTGATTCGAAAGGGCTCGGGTCTTGAGCCAATGATCAAGCGTCGGCTTTCCACAACTGAACTCGGAAACATCGTGGGCTGCGGTCAGCGGTTCGGGAGCGGAGAGAAGGGTCAATCTTTCGCAACATGGCCTGGCTCCCAAGGTGCGGGACGCTTCACCAGTTCGACCATTTCGGCCACCGGCGTCGCCGGCCCGGACAAGACCGCCATGAAATCGGCGAAGCCCTCTGAGTTCATGCGGATCAGCCGGCTCTCCATCAGCACATCCTCGGCCGCGCGAACGGCTGCGTCGCGCACGAAATCCGTGCGCGAGCGGCCGCGCAGGCCGGCCGCACGATCGATCATCGCGATATCGGCCGCCGGCAGGCGCATCGATATGGGGTGTTCCTTGCGTTCAGCATTGGTGGCCATGTGCATCTCCTGCCATAGACATAGCTGACCGTAGTGCAAATTACAATACAATCGGCTTCCTGATTCGAGCGCGCCGGCATCGACCTGGCCATGTCCTGTGCATGGACTATCGGGCGCCCGCGCCTCTGCGAAAATCCGACGGCGACATGCCGGCCAGCTTGCGGAACGACTTGTTGAAGGCGCTGAGCGAGCCGAAGCCGGAGTCCATGGCGACGCGCAGCACGTTGGCGTCCTGGTGCATCAGCAGCGCCTGCGCGTAGCTGAGCCGCAACAGATTGACATATTCGTTGAGCGTCATGCCGGTCGACTTCTTGAAAACGCTCATGGCGTATTTGGGATGGATGTCGGCCGCCGCCGCGATGTCGACGCAGTCGATGTCGTAGAGGAAATTCTCGGCGATGAAGTCGCACATGCGCCCGACATTGCGCAGCGATTGCTGATCGAAGGGGCTGCCTGCTTCCTGCTCGATCGGGGTTTCGGGCACCAGCCGGTAAGGTTCGAAGCGCACCCGCTCCAGCCGCAGCAAGAGTTCGTTGACGGCGTGCTCGGCCTTGCCCGCATCGCCCGAGCGGACATAGCGGTTCCAGCGCTCGAAATTGTCGCTGTCGGACCGGTCGGTGGCATTGGTCACCAAGGTCGCGCCGGTCATCAGCCGGTTGCGGACGTCGGCGGGCAGGTGCAGCCGGAAGAAGTGCACCAGCGGCAGATGCGCGCCGGCATAGACGGCATCGTCCGACGCATCGTCCATCTGGTGCGGCAGGCCGCCCCAGAACAGGCACATGTCGCCGGCCGAAAGCGCGATCTCGTGCTCATCCATGCGGTAGTGCACGGCGCCGCGGACGATGAAATTCACCTCGACCTGGGCATGCCAATGCGGCTTCAGCATCACCAGGGGCTGGGTGTGAAACATCTGCAGCAGCAGCGGCAGACCCTCCACGCTGCTGGCGCCGGGCTGGTAAAACGGCCTTTCCGGCATCTTACTTTCCGCCCATTCTTTATTCCCTTTGTCGCGGACAAGCCTTCGCCAGCGCCTAGTCTAGCCATGCTCGCGAAGAGAGAGCAAATGAAATGGGAGGATTTCAATGCGCATCACACTGACCTGCGCCGCGTTCGCGCTTGCCCTGGGCTCGGCCCCGGCCTTTGCGCAATCCGGCGAAATCACGATCTGGAGCTGGAACGTCGCCGCTTCGTCGCTGAAGGCCACCATAGAAGGCTTCAACAAGCAGTTCCCCGACATCAAGGTCACCGTCCAGGATCTCGGCAACCAGCCGACCTACGACAAGTCGATCGCCGGCTGCGCCGCCGGCGGCGAGGGGCTGCCGGACATCGTGACGATCGAGAACGGCGAGGCCGAGAACTACTGGAGCCAGTTCCCGGACTGCTTCGTCGACCTCCACACGCTCGGCTATACAGCCGAAGACCAGGCAAAATTCCCCGATTTCAAGCGCACCGAGCTCGAAGTGGAAGACAAGGCCTATGCGATGCCGTGGGATTCCGGCCCGGTGGCGATGTACTATCGCCGCGACTTCTATGAGAAGGCCGGCGTCGATCCCGCATCGATCAAGACCTGGGACGATTTCATTGCCGCCGGCAAGAAGATCCAGGAGGCCAATCCCGGCGTGACGATGACCAACGCCGATTTCAACGGCGACTCCGAATTCTTCCGCATGATCGCCAACGAGCAGGGCTGCGCCTATTTCGCCGCCGACGGGCAGTCGATCACCGTCAACCAGCCGGGCTGCGTGGCGTCGATGACCAAGATCAAGGAGATGAAGGATGCCGGCATCATCTCCTCGGCCGATTGGGGCACCAAGATCACCAACAACACCGCCGACAAGGTCGCCAGCCAGATGTATGGCGGCTGGTACGAGGGCACCATACGCACCGAGTCGCCCGACGGCAGCGGCAAATGGGGCGTCTACCTGATGCCGAGCCTCACTGCCGACGGCCCGCGCGCCGCCAATCTCGGCGGCTCCTCGCTCGCCATCACCTCGGTGTCCAACAACAAGGAAGCCGCCTACGCCTACCTGAAATACGCGCTCGCGACCAATGAGGGCCAGATAGCGATGCTGAAGGGTTTTGGCCTGGTGCCGTCGCTGATCTCGGCGCTCGACGACCCCTATGTCTCCGAAGGCCAGCCCTATTGGGGCGGCCAGGCGGTGTGGAAGGACATCCTCGGCACCTTGCCGAAAGTCGTCCCCAGCCGCGGCACGCCGTTCCAGAGCGACGCGGAAATCATCGTCCGCGCGGTGCAGACCAAATATCTCGGCGGCGGCTACCCCGACGCCAAGGCGGCGCTCGACGATGCTGCAAGCCAGATCGCCTCGGCGACCGGCCTGCCGGTCGAAGAGTGAGCTACGCGGCTCCCCCTTCTCCCCTTGTGGGAGAAGGTGTCGCCGAAGGCGACGGATGAGGGATGTTCCAGGGAACACCAACGTCTCATTCCGTCCAACACCCCTCATCCGTCTCGGCGCTGCGCGCCGATCCACCTTCTCCCACAAGGGGAGAAGGAAAGACAAGACCGGCAAATCTAGAGACAGGAAGGAGAAAGAATGCGCTATCAGAACGCCACGGCGTACCGCTTCCTGGCGCCCTATCTGCTGATCTTCTCGATCTTCTGGCTGTGGCCGATCATCAACTCTTTCCTGATCTCCTTCCAGGCGACGCGCACCGTGCCGTGGCGGTTCGCGCCGACCTTCAACTGGGGCCGGCTGATCGGCGACCCGGCCTTCTTCAACGCATTGAAGAACACGCTGCTCATCCTCGTCATCCAGGTGCCGGTGATGATCACTTTGGCGATCGTCATGGCGGTGCTGCTCAATTCGCCGCTGCTCAAGGCCCGTGGCCTGTTCCGCTTCGCCTTCTTCGCCCCGGTCGTGGTGGGCGAAGTCGCCTATTCGGCGGTGTTCCGGCTGATGTTCAATCTCGACTACGGCATCATCAACAAGCTGCTGAACAGCGTCGGCCTGCCGCGTATCGACTGGTTTTCCAACGTCACCCCGGCAATGGCGGTGATCATGATCGCGGTGACCTGGCGCTGGGCCGGCTACAACGCCATCATCCTGCTCGCCGGTCTGCAGTCCATCCCCCAGGATGTCTATGAGGCGGCGACGCTGGACCGCGTCAGCAAGCTCAAGCAGTTCTTCTACATCACCCTGCCGCTGCTCAAGCCGATCATTGTCTTCTGCGCCGTGCTGTCGATCATCGGCACCATGCAGCTGTTTACCGAACCGTTCCTGATCACCGAGCGCGGCGGGCCGGGCGGCGGCACCGAAACGCTCGGGCTGCTGCTTTACCGCCAGGGTTTCAGGTCGCTCAATTTCGGCTACGCCTCGGCCATTGCCTACACCATGGCCGGGCTGGCGATCGCCATCTCGCTGGTGCAACTGTGGCTGACGAGGGAGCCGAAATGAGCTCACGTTCCGCTTCGAGCCGTTCCTCCTCAAGATTGGGGCGCAGCATCGCGCTGCATCTCTTCCTGACGCCGCTGGCGCTGATCTGGCTGTTTCCGCTGTGGATGATGGTGATCTTCTCGACCATGCCCGACAGGGGCATTTTCAGCCCCAGCATCGAGCTTTTGCCGCACGGCAGCTTCCTCGACAACGTCAACAACCTGCAGCGCGACACCAATTTCATCGGCGCCATCGGCATCTCGGTCTCGGTGGCGGTGACCTATACGTTCCTGTCGGTGCTGCTCACCTCGATGGCCGGCTGGGCGCTGGCGCGCTACCAGTTCTTCGGCAAGGGCGTCGTCGTCGCGATCATCCTCGGCACCATCACGCTTCCCTATGCTGTCGTGCTGATCCCGCAATTCATCATGGTGGCGCGCGACTTCAAGCTCGCCAACACCTGGGTGGCGCTGATCGTGCCGCCGCTGTTCAATTCGCTCGGCGTGCTGTTCATGCGGCAGAGCTTCTCGATGATGCCGGGCGATCTGTTCGACGCCGCACGCGTCGAGGGGGTCAAGGAATGGCGGATCTTCCTGTTCGTCGCGCTGCCGCTGGCGCGGCCGATGCTGGCGGCGCTCGCCATCATCCTGTTCCTTGCCTCCTGGAACAATTATCTCTGGCCGCTGCTGATCAATTCCAAGCCCGGCGCGATGACGGCGCCGGTGGCGCTCGGCACGCTGATCGGCCTCACCAAAGTGTCGTGGGGCGGCATCATGGCGGGCGCCGTGATGCTCACCGTGCCGATGCTCGTCGTGTTCGTGCTCTTGCAGCGCCATTTCGTCGCCGGCATTGCCGCCGGCGCCATCAAATAGGATCAGCATGGCAGCGGTCACACTCAAAAATGTCGTCAAGCGCTTCGGCGTCTTCGAGATCGTTCACGGCGCGAACATCGACGTCGACGACGGCGAATTCGTCGTCTTCGTCGGCCCCTCCGGCTGCGGCAAGTCCACGCTGCTCAGGATGATCGCCGGGCTCGAGGACATCAGCGGCGGCGAGATCGCCATCGGCGGCAAGGTGGTGAACGATGTCGAGCCGGCCGACCGCGGCATCGCCATGGTGTTCCAGTCCTACGCGCTCTATCCGCATATGAGCGTCGAGCAGAATCTGAGCTTTGGGCTGAGGATGAACGGCAACCCGAAAGCCGACACCGAGCGGCGGGTGAAACGGGCCGCCGAGATCCTGCGCATCGCCGAGCTGATGAAGCGTCGCCCGCGGCAATTGTCGGGCGGCCAGCGCCAGCGCGTCGCCATCGGCCGCGCCATCGTGCGCGAGCCGCAAGTGTTCCTGTTCGACGAGCCGCTCAGCAATCTCGACGCCGAGCTCAGGGTGCAGATGCGGGTCGAGATCTCGCGCCTGCACAAGGAGCTCGGCGTCACCATGATCTATGTGACGCACGACCAGACCGAAGCAATGACGCTGGCCGACAGGATCGTTGTGCTCAACGCCGGCAATATCGAGCAGATCGGCGCGCCGCTCGATCTCTATGACGACCCGGCCAACCGCTTTGTCGCCGGTTTCGTCGGTTCGCCGAAGATGAATTTTCTGGCAGCACAAGTGGTCGGCAACGACGACAATGCGACGGTCATCGAACTCGCCAACCATGGCGGCGCTCGGCTGCGGAAACCGCTGTCGGGCGCCCCGCCTGCGGTCGGCGCCGAGGTCGTACTCGGTGTGCGGCCGGAGCATTTCTTCGAGGCAGGCGAAGGCGATTGCGACATCGCCGTCAAGGCCGATGTCGCCGAGCACCTCGGATCGGTGAGCTACGTCTATGCCAGTGCCGGGGCCGCCCCGGGGGCCAATGCCGGACCAGAGGAACTGATCATCGAGCGCGAGGCGTCGCGGCAGCGGGCGACTGGCGATCACATGGCGGTGTCGATCAAGGCCGGCCGGTCGCTTCTCTTCGACAAGTCAGGTGCTCGCATTCGCTAGTGCCCAAAAGCATGCCCTCGGGCGGGAACCGAGAGTGCGCAGCGGTTTTGGGACGACGACATCCACACCAAGACACGAAGTTTTTCTTTCACCAACTCGCGACGCCGAGGCGACCCCAAGGAGATCCAGGAATGACGTCCGAACCACAAAAGATCCGCTGGGGCATTCTCGGGCCCGGCACCATCGCCAAGGCCTTTGCCGGCGGCGTCGCCCATTCGCGCACCGGCACATTGGTCGCCATTGGTGCGCGCAATCCCGGCAAATCAGGCCTCGCCGATAACTTCTCGGGTGCCCGCATCCTCGACGGCTACGAGGCTTTGCTCGCCGATCCGGACGTCGATGCGGTCTACATTTCGACGCCGCATCCGAGCCACGCCGAATGGGCAATCAGGGCGGCCGAGGCCGGAAAACATGTGCTTTGCGAAAAGCCGATGGGGCTCACCGCTTTCGAAGCGGACGCGATGATCCATGCGGCGCGCAGGGCCGGCACCTTTCTCGGCGAGGCCTTCATGTACCGGCTGCATCCGCAGACGGCAAAGCTGGTCGACCTGGTCAGGTCCGGCGCGATCGGCGAGGTGCGCATGGTGAAATCGAGCTTCGGCTTCGCCATGCCTGGCTTCATGCCGGAGCACCGGCTTTATGCCAACGATCTCGCCGGCGGCGGCATTCTCGACGTCGGCGGCTATCCCGTTTCGATGGCGCGGCTGATTGCCGGGGCCGCATCGGGAAAGCCTTTCGCCGAGCCGGACAAGGTCGCCGGTGCCGCGCATCTCGGCCAGTCCGGCGTCGACGAATGGGCCTCGGCGCTGCTGCATTTTCCCAACGGCATCGTCGCCGAAGTCTCCTGCGGCATCTCGCTCGCCCAGGACAATGTCCTGCGCATCCTTGGCACCAGCGGCCGAATCGAGGTCGCGGATTTCTGGTATGCGAGCGGCAGGGAAGGCGGCATCGGTGAAATCCGCATCATCCGTTCAGGCGGTGAGGAGGTGGTCGAGGTCAGGGAAGACCGCTGGCTCTACGCTTTCGAGGTCGACGCCGCCGGCGAGGCGATCCTGGCCGGAAAGCAGGAGTTTGCCTGGCCGGGGATGGGCTGGGCCGACAGCCTCGGCAATCTGCGCGTGCTCGACAAATGGCGCGCCGCCATCGGCCTCGAATACGAAATCGAAAAACCCGAAAAACGTGTCAACACCATCTCCGGCCGGCGGCTGCGCTCCGGCGGCACCACCATCCCGAAGCGTGAAATTCCGGGCCTGCCGCGGCCGGCCTCGTGCCTGGCGCTCGGCTTCGAGGATTTTCGCACCTTCTCCTCCGGCATGATCCTGCTCGATGCCTATTTCGAAGCCGGCGGCAACGTCTTCGACACCGCCTTCATCTATGGCAGCGGCTACACCGAAACGCTGCTCGGCCAATGGTTGAAGAACCGCGGCGTGCGTGAGCACTCGGTGGTCATCGGCAAGGGCGCGCACACCCCGCTCTGCTATCCCGATGTGATCGGCAAGCAGCTCACCCAGTCGCTCGACCGGCTGCAGACCGATCATGTCGATGTTTATTTCATGCACCGCGACGATCCCGACGTGCCGGTCGACGAATTCGTCGACGCGATGGATCAAGAGGTCAGGGCTGGCCGCATTCGCGGTCCGTTCGGCGGCTCGAACTGGACGAGGGAACGCATGGACGAGGCGATTGCCTATGCCGAGCGGACCGGCAAGCAGAAACCTGGCGCGCTTTCGAACAATTTTTCGCTGGCCGAGATGCTGGTGCCGATCTGGCCGGGTTGCGTCACCTCGTCCAGCGATGACTGGAAGGCCTGGCTGACCGCCCGGCAGATGCCCAATTTCGCCTGGTCGAGCCAGGGAAGGGGTTTCTTCACCGGCCGCGCCGGGCGTGACCAGCGTGACAATGAAGAGCTGGTCCGGGTCTGGTACTCCGAGAAGAATTTCGGCCGCCGCGACCGCGCGATCGAGCTCGCCAACAGGCTGGGCAAGAGCCCGATCCATGTCGCGCTCGCCTACGTCCTGGCCCAGCCGTTCCCGTCCGTCCCGCTGATCGGACCGCGCACGCTCGACGAGTTGGAGGACAGCCTGCAGGCGCTCGACATTGCGCTTTCACCCGACGACATCGCGTGGCTGGATGGCGGTTCGGACTGACCTACCTTGCCTTCTCCCCTTGTGGGGCCCGAAGGGCGGGCAGGCCCGTGACTCGCCCCGGGCGGTGGATCGGCGCGCAGCGCCGAGACGGAAGATGGGTGTTGGACGGATCGCCGTCGGTGCCAAGCTGGAGCACCCCTCATCCGTCGCCTTCGGCGACACCTTCTCCCACAGGGGGAGAAGGGGAGGCGCGCGTCCTGTAACTATCCGACTTTGCAGTCGAACGGCGACCGCGGCTCAAGTCATCGGGATCGTTTGCACCGCGTCTACAGTGTTGTTTGAATTAGCTTTTCTATTTCTTGAAAAGCTTGTTGCTTTCCTACATACTTCGCAAACCGGCCACGCAAGCATGATAGAGGTCGAGCTCCACAAACGGCAGGTATAAGTCATGACCGAAGCTGAAGGCCATGTACGATTGACCTCGGGCGACGAAGCCGATGGGCGCGACAGGCGCATCCCCGACATCATTTCGCTGGTGAAGGACTCTTACGGTGAATTGCGCCCGGCGGAGCGGCGCGTCGCCGATGTCGTGCTCGACGACGTCAAATTCGCGGTCGACGCCTCCAATGCCGTGCTCGCCCAGCGCGCCCAGGTCAGCGAACCCACGGTAACCCGGTTCTGCCGCGCCATCGGCTGCGAAGGGGTTCGCGATTTCAAGCTGAAGCTGGCGCAGAGCCTGGTCGTCGGCGCGCTCTATCTGAGCAAGCCGCCGCCGCTGAACAGCGACAATGGCATGCCGTACTGGAATGCCGTGTTCGGCGAGGCCCGCCGGGCGCTGCAGGAGGCCGAACGGCAGCTTGATCCGGCGCAGCTGCTGAAAGCCGCCGAGCTCATCGCCCAGGCGCGCCAGGTCACGGTGTTCGGCCTCGGCGGCAGCTCTTCGGCGCTGGCGCAGGAGACCCAGTACCGGCTGTTCCGCTATGGCATCACCGTCAGCGCCCAGTGCGACCCCTATCTGATGCGGATGACCGCCTCGACCCTGAAACCCGGCGACCTGGTGATCGCCATTTCGGCGACCGGACGCACCCGCGAAGTGATCGAGGCCCTCGAGCTCGCCAAGCATTACCGCGCCAACGCGATTGGCGTGACCGCGCCCGACACCGAGCTTGCCCGCGCCTGCGACGTCAGGCTGACGGTGGCGGTGCCCGAATATCCCGACACGCTGAAGCCGACCGCCTCGCGCTTCGCCTTTCTGGCCGCGATCGACCTGATGGCGGTGGCGGCCGCATACAAGCTCGACGGCTCGGCCCGCGAAACGGTCCGCCGCATCAAATACAACGCCCAGATCCACAGGACGGGCAAGGAGATGGAGCCGCTGGGGGATTGAGGCCTGGTTAAGGGGCGTTTGCGCTGCCCCTCACCCTTGCCCTCTCCCCGTGAAAAACGGGGAGAGGGGGTCGCCAGCGCTGGAGCTAGTCCCTTCTCCCCGTTGTTCACGGGGAGAAGGTGCCGGCAGGCGGATGAGGGGCAGCGCCGAGTTCGACAATTGACGACCCAATCCGGATTCGGCGACTCGAAGGAGAAAAAAATGCTCGACATGGCACCCTCAAAACAGGCGGCCAGCTGGCTTTCCTCGCTCTCCCGCGCCCTCGAGGCGGGGGACGCCGCGGCCGCGACCGATCTGTTCGTCGAGGATTGCTACTGGCGTGACCTGCTGACCTTCACCTGGAACATCAAGACGATGGAAGGCCGCGCGGCGATCCGCAACATGCTGGACGCCACTCTGGCGGCGACCAAGCCGACTGCCTGGCAGCTCACTGGCGAAGCAAGCTCGCACGAAGGCACGATAGAAGCCTGGTTCAGCTTCGAGACGTCATCGGCGTGGGGCCATGGCAACATGCGCCTGCAGGACGGCAGATGCCGGACGCTGTTCACGGCGATGAGCGACCTCAAGGGTTTTGAGGAGCGCAAGGGACCGGCGCGGCCGCTGGGTGTCCGCCACCAGGCCGATCCGGACCGCGAGACCTGGGCCGAGGCGAGGGCGCGCGAGGCGCGTGATCTCGGTGCCATTGAGCAGCCCTATTGCCTGGTCATCGGCGGCGGCCAGGGCGGCATCATGCTGGGCGCGCGGCTGCGGCACCTCGGCGTGCCGGCCATCGTCGTCGAGAAGAATGCGCAGGCCGGCGATTCCTGGCGCAACCGCTATCGCTCGCTCGTGCTGCACGATCCGGTCTGGTACGACCATCTGCCCTACATCCCGTTTCCGGAAAACTGGCCGGTGTTCACGCCCAAGGACAAGATGGGCGACTGGCTGGAAATGTACACGCGCGTCATGGAGCTCAATTACTGGACCTCCACAGAATGCATCAGCGCGTCCTACGACGAAGCCAAAAAAATCTGGACGGTCGAGGTCGACCGCGCCGGCGAGCGCATCACGCTGATGCCAAAGCACATCGTCTTCGCAACCGGCGCCTATGGCCCGCCGCGGCAGATCGACCTGCCGGGCGCCGCTGCGTTCCAGGGCGAGATCCTGCATTCCAGCCAGTATTTTAGCGGCGAGACATTCCGCGGCAGGCGCGTCGCGGTCATCGGCGCGGCAAGCTCGGGGCACGATGTCGCCGTCGACCTCTGGGAGAGCGGCGCTGCGGTGACCATGATCCAGCGCTCGCCGACGACGGTGGTGAAGTCAGACACGCTGATGGAGGTCGGCTTCGAGATCTTTTCGGAAAAGGCGCTGGCCCGCGGCATCACCACCGAAAAGGCCGACATGATCGTCGCCTCGACGCCGTTCGCGCTGCTGCCGCAAGGCCAGCGGGCGCTGTACGACATCATCAAGGCGCGTGACGCGGCCTTCTACGACCGCTTGCGCGGCGCCGGCTTCGCCATCGATTTCGGCGACGACGAGACCGGGCTGCTGATGAAGGCCTACCGCACCGGCTCGGGCTATTACATCGACGTCGGCGCGTCCGACCTGATCATCGACGGCGAGATCGGCGTCCGCAGCGCTGTCGAGATCAAGTCGCTGACGCCAACCGGAATCCTGTTCGACGACGGCAGCGAACTGGCGGCCGACGCGATCATCTCCTGCACCGGCTATCAGTCGATGAACGAAACCGTGGCGGCGATCGTCTCGCGCGAGGTCGCCGACAAGGTCGGGCCGTGCTGGGGACTCGGCTCTGGCACCAGGGGCGACCCGGGACCATGGCAAGGCGAATTGCGCAACATGTGGAAGCCGACGGCGCAGGAAGCGCTATGGTTCCACGGCGGCAATCTGGCGCTGTCGCGCTTTTACTCGAAATATGTGGCGCTGCAGATCAAGGCGCGGATGGAAGGCGTGGCGACACCGGTTTATGGGTAGCAGCGCATCTCTCCTTCTCCCCTTGTTGTGGGAGAAGGTGGATCGGCGCGNAGCGCCGAGACGGATGAGGGGTGTTGGACGGAGTGAGGCGTTGGTGTTCTCTGGAGCACCCCTCATCCGACCGAGCTTCGCTCGGCCACCTTCTCCCACAAGGGGAGAAGGAAGAGCCGCCCAGCCTTCACCCACGCCCGAAATGCCGGCTCACCACATCGACATGCGTCTCATGCGCATGCGCTTCGAAGCGTTCGGTATCGCCAAAATCGTTAGCCGCTTCGTTCGGCCACCAGGTGCCGCCAATCACGATGCCGTCCGATACCAGCCGCTGCTCGGCGATCAGCGATGCGCCGACCGCATCGACAAAGGTAAAACTGCCCGGGCGCAGCCGCAGCACCGCGATGTCGCCGACGGCACCGACCTTAAGCGTGCCAAGCTCGGGCCTTGCGATCGCCTCGGCCGGCCGTTGTGTCGTCGCGCGCAGCACCTCGACCAGCGGCATGCCGAGCGCCAGCAATTTCGACATGCAGACCAGAATGTCGAAGGCCGGACCGTCGACGCAGTAGAGATGGACGTCGCTGCTGATCACGTCCGGCGCCAGCCCTTCGCTGAGCATCGCCCTGGCGACCGCGAAATCGAACGAGCCCATGCCGTGGCCGATGTCGAAGATGACGCCGCGTTCGCGCGCCAGCCGCATGTCGGGGCGCACCACGCCCGAGGCGAAGACCGGCGCGTTGGGAAACGGCCTGAAGCAGTGGGTGAGGATATCGCCCTTGCGCAGCCGCGGCAGCACTTCCGAGCGGCCGGGCGGCGGCTCGTCGATATGCGCCATCAGCGGCAGGCCGGCCTGGTCGGCGGCCTCGAGCGCCAGATCGACCGGCGCGATGCCGCTGCTGCCGCCGGCATGGCGACCCGAGCGTACCTTGACGCCGACGACCACGTCTGCATGCTCGCGCGCCGCCGCCACCGTCTCGCGCGGTTCGCAGAGCCGCAGATCGCTGCACTCGCCAACCGAAACGGTCTGCGAGAAGCCGAAAATGCCGGCAAAGGAAATGTTGACATAGGCCAGGATGCGGACCTTCGAGCGCTCGATGACGTGGCGGCGAAAGCCGAGGAAGTTGCCGGCGCCAGCACTTCCGGCGTCGATGAAGGTTGTGGTGCCGCTTTTTGCGGCGAGGCGGTCGGCATCGACGCCGAGCGAGGTGCCGCCCCAATAGACGTGGCTGTGCAGGTCGATGAGGCCGGGCGCGACAATGGACCCCGTCGCATCGATGACGCGCGCGGCGCGCTCGAAGGGAATGTCGGCATCGATCGCGGCGATGCGGCCACCTGCGATGGCCAGATCGCGTCGCGCGTCGAGGCCGGACCCCGGATCGATGACGCGGCCGCCCTTCAGCAGGAGATCAAATCGCATCGGCGTCCGGCTCCTGTCTGTTCTCGTTCAACCGGCGTGTCCGCGCAATTCTCATATAGGCCATGTCGGAAAGCAACATTATTCGGAATTGATGTTGCTTTATTACAAGACCGTCGCAGGTGTGAGCGGGAGCGGGAGTGCCGAAACTGCCGATCTCCCCCTTGAGGGGGAGATGCCCGGCAGGGCAGAGGGGGGTGCTGTCCCGCCAACGTTTCTGGGCCGCGCCAACGCGGGCAGCACTCACCGATCAATCCGCGTCGACAGGATGATCGACGACGATGTCCGCTCGACCCCGTCCATCGCGCCAATCTCATCAAGCAGCGTGTCGAGATCCTTGATCGATGGCGCGTCAACGATGACGATCATGTCGAAATTGCCGCTCACCGAATGCAGCGTCCGCACCGGCGGCAGCGCCTGCAGGCTGCGCACCACCTTGTCGGCAAGCTTGGGCGTGACGGTGAGCAGGACATGCGCCCGCACCAGTCCCTGTTCGTAGTCGGGTGAAAGCCTGACGCCATAGCCGGTGATGATGCCGCGCTGTTCCAGCCGCTCGATCCGGCTCTGCACCGTCGTCCGCGACACGCCGAGCCGCCGCGCCAGTTCGGCCGTCGAGGCGCGCGCATTCGCGCGCAGCAGGGAGAGCAGGGCCTGTTCGGCGTTGCTAAGCACTTTCGACGAACCTCATCAGCATACTGTCCAATTTGGCACTTCGTTTTGAACAGTTCAACACTTCCTTTCGACAGGCAAGCTGCGATTCTGTCCGCTCTGTGAAAGGCAAGGCGAGGGAACTGTCATGAACAACATCATAATTGTCGGCGCCGGCAAGATCGGCTCGACCATCGCCGAGATGCTGGTTTCCACCGGCGACTATCACATAACCCTCGTCGACCGTTCGGCCGCACAGCTCGGCGCGGCCGAACTGCCTGAAACGGTCGAGACGCTGGAACTCGACATCGAAGCCGCCGGCACGCTCGAAGCGGCCCTGGCCGGCAAGTTCGCGGTGCTCAGCGCCGCGCCCTTCCACCTGACCACGCGCATCGCCGAAGCGGCGGCCAGTGCCGATGTGCATTATCTCGATCTGACCGAGGACGTCGTCGCGACCCGGCGCGTCAGGCAATTGGCGCGTACAGCCAACAGCGCCTTCATCCCGCAATGCGGGCTGGCGCCGGGCTTCATCTCGATCGTCGCCAATGATCTCGCCAGCCGCTTCGACACGCTGGAGAGCGTGCGCATGCGGGTCGGCGCACTGCCGCAATACCCGTCGAATGCGCTGAATTACAATCTGACCTGGAGCACGGACGGCGTCATCAACGAATATTGCGAGCCTTGCGAGGCGATCGTCGAAGGCGAACTGATCGAGGTACCGCCGCTGGAGGAGCGCGAGGAATTCTCGCTCGACGGCGTCACCTACGAGGCGTTCAACACCTCGGGCGGGCTCGGCACTCTGGCCGAAACGCTGAAGGGCAAGGTGCGCACGCTGAACTATCGCACCATCCGCTACCCCGGCCACGCCGCGATCATGAAGGCGCTGCTCAACGATCTCGGCCTGCGCCACCGCCGCGACGTGCTGAAGGACATTTTTGAGAGCGCCCTGCCGGCGACGCTGCAGGACGTGGTCATCGTCTTCGTCACCGTCAGCGGCCGCAAGAACGGCCGCCTGCTGCAGGAAACCTACGCCAACAAGATCTACGCCAGGCGCGTCGGCGACAAGGTGCGCAGCGCCATCCAGATCACCACCGCCTCCGCCATCTGCGCTGTGCTCGACATGCTGGCCGACGGCAGCTTGCCGGCGCAGGGTTTTATCAAGCAGGAAGACATCGCGCTCGACGCGTTCCTCGCCAACCGCTTCGGCCGCGCCTATGCGCAGCACGAGATGGTTAGCCGGCTTGCGGGTTAGGTGTGACATCTCCCCACTCGAGGGGGAGATGTCGCCGAAGGCGACAGAGGGGGGGTCGCCTCGCGTAGAACGCCACCCTCCATCTGTCGCAAGGGAGGTCGCATCCTGTCGAACCGACCCCTCTGGCCTGCCGGCCATCTCCCCTCAAAGGGGGGAGATCACCTCCTCTCAAACATGCAACACCCGCCCAAGCGCCTTCAGCGCCGCCTCCTGAAAACCCTCGCCCTGCGTCGGATGGGCATGGATGGTGCCGGCGATATCCTCCAACCGCGCGCCCATTTCCAGCGCCAGGCCGAACGCCGTCGACAGTTCCGACACGCCCTGGCCGACCGCCTGAATGCCGAGCACCAGATGGTTGTCCGCGCGGGCGACAACCCGGACGAAGCCATCCTCACTCAGCTTGGTCATCGCCCGGCCATTGGCGGCGAACGGAAACAGGCCGACCTTGATCTCGCCGCCGAGCCCCTTGGCCTCCTCCGGCGACAGGCCGGCGGTGATCAGCTCCGGATCGGTGAAGCAGATGGCGGGAATTGAGCGCTTGTCCCAGCTGCGCTTGTGGCCGGCGACGATCTCGGCGACCATTTCGCCTTGCGCCATCGCCCGGTGCGCCAGCATCGGCTCGCCGGTGACGTCGCCAATGGCAAAGATGCCGCGCATCGAGGTGCGGCACTGGTCGTCGATGCGGATGAATTTACCCGCCATATCGAGGTCGATCTGCTCCAGCCCCCAGTCTTCGACCACCGGCTTGCGCCCGACGGTGACCAGGATCCTGTCGGCAGCGATCTTGCCATTCTTGCCGCTCGCCGTTTCGACCAGCAGCGCATCGCCCTTGCTCGACAGGCCCTTGGCCTTGGCATTCACGAGCACCTCGATGCCGAGCTCGGCGAGCCGCTTCACCACCGGCCGGGTCAGCTCGGCATCATATAGCGCCAGCACGCGCGGCAAGGCCTCGACCACGCTCACCTTGGCGCCCAGCTTGGCGAAGGCGATGCCGAGCTCGAGCCCGATATAGCCGCCACCGACGACGGCAAGCCTTTCCGGCACTTCGCTCAGCTCCAGCGCTTCGGTAGACGAGATTACCGGCCCACCGAACGGCAGTGACGGCAGCTCGACCGGCGCCGAGCCGGTGGCGATCACCACCGTCTCGGCGCGGACGACCTGCATGCCGGTCTCGGTCTGGACCTCGACGGTCTTGCCGTCGCGGAATTTCGCCCAGCCATGCACGGTCTTGACCCCGGCCTTCTTGAGCAGGCCGGCAACGCCGCTGTTCAGCCGGCTAACGATACCGTCCTTCCATGCGACGGTCGCTTCGAGATCAATCGATGGCGTGGCGATTGAAATGCCGAGCGGGCTCTTGCCGCTCGTCATGTGCGAGATTTTCTCGAACTCCTCGGCCGCATGGATCAGCGCCTTGGACGGAATGCAGCCGACATTGAGGCAGGTGCCGCCCGGCTTGCCGAATTCGACGATCACCGTATCGATGCCGAGCTGGCCGGCGCGGATGGCGCAGACATAGCCGCCCGGACCGGCGCCGATGACGAGCAGCTTGCAGGATATTTCCTTCATGGGGTTCCTCTCAAGGCGTCGCAGCGGTGCAAAATTTTGCTGTCGGAGGGACAGCACCCCGTCCGGTAGGACAGAGGGGGGGTGGGAAGGATCGTTGCCCCTCTCATTTCTTGCATCACAGCCTCAATCCACAAAAATCAGCGCCGGGGTCTCCAGCAGCGTCTTGATCCGTTGAATAAACACCGCTGCGTCCCAGCCGTCGATGACGCGGTGGTCGAAGCTGGAGGACAGGTTCATCATCTTGCGCGGCATGAACTGGGTGCCGTCCCACACCGGCCGCATCATCATCTTGTTGACGCCGAGGATCGCCACTTCCGGATGATTGATCACCGGCGTCGTCGCCACGCCGCCCATGGCGCCGAGCGAGGTGATGGTGATCGTCGATCCCGACAGCTCGTCGCGCGCCGCCGTGCCTGACTTGGCTGCCTCGGCCAGCCTGAAAACCTCGGCGGCGCAATCCCAGATGTCGCGTGCCTCGGCGTGCTTGACCACCGGCACCACCAGCCCCGAAGGCGTCTGCGCGGCAATGCCGATATGGACGCCGCCATGCTGGTGGACGATGCCGGCCTCATCGTCGAACAGCGCGTTGATATTGGGCTGGTCGGCGATCGCCTTGACCATCGCCCGCATCAGGAACGGCAGCAGCGTCAGCTTCGGCCGCTCGACGCCGCTGCGCTTCTCCTTGTTGAGCGCCGCGCGCAAATCCTCCAATGCCGTAACGTCGATCTCCTCGACATAGGTGATGTGCGGGATGCGCGACTTGGCCAGCGCCATCTTCTCGGCGATCTTGCGCCTGAGCCCGATGATCTTGATGTCCTCGACGGCCTCGTTGCGGGCGAGGCCGGAGACCTTCGCAAGCTGCGGTCCGCGCGCCAGGAAGGCGTCGATGTCCTCGTGGAGAATGCGGCCGGCCGGGCCGCTTCCCCTGACCTGTCGGAGATCGACACCGGCCTCTTTCGCCCTGAGGCGGACGGCCGGCGACGCCAGCGGCTTTTCACCTTCGGGGCGCGGCGCGGCGACGGATGCAGGCCCCCGATCGACCGCAGCACCCCCACCCCTGGCCCCTCCCCACAAGGGGGAGGAGGATTCCGTCGCCGATGCAACCTCACGCTCAGAGACTTTTCCGGGCGGGGGCGGGGGCGGGGGCGGGGCCGATTTGGCACTGGCTTCAGCGGCCTGGGCGCGTCCCCCTCCCCCTTGTGGGGAGGGGCCAGGGGTCGGGGTAGCGCCGGTGGGGGTTACCTCGCCGCCCGGCTCCGCAGCTGCCCCCACATTGCCCTCGCCGGCCACTTTCAGGCGTACGATGGGCGAGCCGATCGCCACCGTGTCGCCGATCTCCGCACCCAGCCAGACGATCTCGCCGTCGACTGGCGAAGGAATCTCGACCGTCGCCTTGTCGGTCATGACGGCGGCAAGCACCGCGTCCTCGCGCACGAGATCGCCGACCTTGACCTGCCACTCGACCAACTCGGCCTCGGCGACGCCTTCGCCGACATCGGGCAGCTTGATCACATATTCGCCCATCGTCAGGTCCCCTCTACCGAAGCGTTTGCGCTGCCCCTCACCCCTGCCCATTCCGGGGCGAGCCGCTTGTCTCGCCCGTCCTTCGGACCCCCGTGAACAACGGGGAGAGGGGGATCGCCGGCGTGGCGGCCAGTCCCTTCTCCCCGTTCTGCACGGGGAGAAGGTGCCGGCAGGCGGATGAGGGGCGGCGCCACCATTGGCAATTGGTCCGAGGCTCTGCCTGCCATCGTCAGGCCTCCATCGTTTCGACGAGCGCGCGGCCGAGCCTGGCCGGACCGGGGAAATAGTCCCACTCCTGCGCATGCGGATAGGGCGTGTCCCAGCCGGCGACCCGCACCACGGGCGCTTCCAGATGGTAGAAGCAGTTTTCCTGCACCAGCGCCGACAGCTCGGCGCCGAAGCCGGATGTCAGCGTCGCCTCGTGCACGATCACGCAGCGACCTGTCCTGTTGACCGAGTCGACGATCGTCTCGAGATCGAGTGGCAGCAGCGTCCTCAGATCGATGATCTCGGCGTCGATGCCGGTCTCCTCGGCCGCCGCCTGCGCGACATAGACCATCGTGCCGTAGGCCAGCACGGTGACAGCGGCGCCCGGCCGGCGGATCACCGCCCTGCCGAGCGGGACCGTATAATGCCCGTCGGCGACCTCGCCGAGCTCATGCTTCGACCACGGCGTCACCGGGCGCTCGTGATGGCCATCGAACGGGCCGTTGTAGAGCCGCTTCGGCTCCAGGAAGATCACCGGATCGGGATCCTCTATCGCCGCGATCAGAAGACCCTTGGCGTCATGCGGATTGGACGGCACGACGACTTTCAGGCCGGAGACATGCGTGAACAGCGCCTCCGGGCTCTGGCTGTGGGTCTGGCCGCCAAAAATGCCGCCGCCGGTCGGCATCCTGACCACGATCGGGCAGGTGAAATCGCCGTTCGAGCGGTAGCGCAGCCGCGCCGCCTCCGAGACGATCTGGTCATAGGCCGGATAAACATAGTCGGCAAACTGCACCTCGACGCAAGGTTTCAGGCCGTAGGCGGCCATGCCGATGGCCGAGCCGACGATGCCCGCTTCGCTGATCGGCGTGTCGAAGCAGCGGCTCTTGCCGTATTTCGCCTGCAGGCCTTGGGTGCAGCGAAACACGCCGCCGAAAAAACCGACATCCTCGCCGAACACGATGACGCGTTCGTCGCGCCCCATCGAGACGTCCATGGCGTCGCGGATCGCCTCGATCATGGTCCGTCTTGGCATCTCAGACCCCCGCCTGCTGGCGCTGGCGTCTGAGATGCGGCGGCATCTCACCATAGACGCCTTCGAACATGTCGCGCGTCGAAGGCTTGCCGCCGGCATGCAGCGTGCCGTGGCGCTCGGCCTCTCTTTGCGCCGCGATCACCGTTTCGAGGATCTCCGCTTCGGCCTGGGTGTGGCGCTCGTCCGACCAGACGCCGCGCTGGATGAGGTGGTTCTTCAGCCTGACGATCGGGTCGCCGAGCGGCCAGGCGTCGGATTCGGCCTTCGGCCGGTAGGCCGACGGATCGTCGGAGCTCGAATGCGCCCCGACGCGGTAGGTGACATATTCGACCAGCGTCGGCCCGAGGTTTTTCCGCGCCCGCTCGGCGGCCCATTTGGCCACCGCATGGACGGCGAGATAATCGTTGCCGTCGACCCGCAGCGAGGGAATGCCGAAGCCGAGGCCGCGCGCGGCGAAGGTACCGGAGCCGCCGCGGGCGATGCCCTGGAAGGTCGAGATCGCCCACTGGTTGTTGACGACGTTGAGCACCACCGGCGCCTTGTATGTCGAGGCGAAGACCAGCGCCGAATGGAAGTCGGACTCGGCCGTCGAGCCGTCGCCGATCCAGGCGGCGGCGATCTTCGAATCATTGCTGATCGCCGAAGCCATCCCCCAGCCGACCGCCTGGATGTATTGCGTCGCCAGATTGCCGGAGATCGAGAAGAAGCCGTGCTCCTTCGACGAATACATGATCGGCAGCTGCCGGCCCTTCAGCGGATCGGCCTCGTTCGAATAGATCTGGTTCATCATCGTGACCATCGGATAGCCGTCGGCAATGAGCAGGCCGGCCTGCCGATAGGTCGGAAAGTTCATGTCGCCCGGCGCCAGCGCCCTGCGGAAGGCGCAGCTCACCGCCTCTTCACCGAGGTGCTGCATGTAAAAGGAGGTCTTGCCCTGGCGCTGCGCCATCTGCATGCGCGCGTCGAAGCTGCGCAGCGTCATCATGTGGCGCAGGCCTTCCAGCAACTCGTCGTCGGAAAGAAGGCCGGCCCAAGGCCCGACGGCTTCGCCGGCGCGGTTGAGCACACGGATGATCGAAAACGCCAGATCACGGATATCACGCGGATCGACATCGATCTCGGGACGCGGCACCGAGCCGGCCTTGGGGATGGTCACATCAGAAAAATCCGGCGTCCCGCCCGGTCGCACCTCGGGCTCCGGCACATGAAAGCGCAACATTCCCGCATCGGCCATGACCTTCGTCCTCCCATGTTGCCCGGCCAAGATACTTGCACACCGGCAGACCAGTGCCAATTCGTCGGGCAAGGGCTCCGGCCAACCACCGCGCCGCCAGCAGCACCTGTCAGGATGAAGATATGTCAGCGAAATTTCTTGTCGATCTTCCGGCTCTGCGCGCAATTTGGCGCATGATTGCGCCGGGTTTCCCGCCAGATTGGACAAGACGTCGGATCGAGCGGCTAGCGCTGCGGCCCTTTCCTTCTCCCCTTGTTGTGGGAGAAGGTGTCGCCGAAGGCGACGGATGAGGGGTGTTCCAGCCTGGCACCGACGGCACTCCGTCCAACACCCCTCTTCCGTCTTGGCGCTGCGCGCCAATCCACCGCCCGGGGCGAGTCACGGGCCTCGCCCGCCCTTCGGGCCCCACAAGGGGAGAAGGAAATGAGGAGCGGCGCCGTTCACCCCGCGCCCGCATCATGCTAACCCATAACCCATGGCACAGAAGAAAGGTTACGAGGTCGATTCGTGGTTGGCGCGGCCGGACCCGCGTGTCTCGATCGTCCTGCTCTACGGGCCCGACCGCGGGCTGGTCGCCGAGCGCGCCCGTGCCTTTGCCGGCAAGACCGGCCTGCCGCTCGACGATCCGTTCTCGGTGGTCAGGCTGGACGGGTCGGAAGTCGATCGCGACGAGGGCCGCCTGCTCGACGAGGCCCGCACCGTGCCGATGTTTTCGGACCGGCGCTTGCTCTGGGTGCGCAATGCGTCCGGCCAGAAGGCGCTTGCCGACGACGTCAAGGCGCTGACCGCGGAGCCGCCGCGTGACGCCATCATCCTGATCGAGGCCGGCGACCTGAAGAAGGGCGTCGGGCTGCGCGCCATCGTCGAGGCGGCGGACATTGCCATGGCGCTGCCGTGCTACGCCGACGAGGCGCGCGACCTCGACACGGTCATTGACGACGAATTGCGCAAGGCCGGCATGTCGATGACGCTGGAGGCCCGCCAGGCGCTGCGCCGCAACCTCGGTGGTGACCGGCTGGCCTCGCGCGGCGAGATCGAAAAGCTGGTGCTCTATGCCTACGGCCAGAGCGAAATCGGCCTCGATGACGTCAAGGCGACGTCGGGCGACGTCTCCGGCCTGTCCTTCGATGACGCCGTCGATGCCTTGCTCGACGGCAAGGTCGGCGACTTCGACATCGCCTTCACCCGTCACTGCCAGTCCGGCGGCCAGGCTTTTCTGGTGCTGTCGTCGGCGATGCGGCAGCTGCAGGCGATCCAGGCAATGCGCGGCCTGATGGACGCCGGCGGCCGCAACGCCGCTTCGGTGGTTGCCGCGGCGCGCCCGCCGGTTTTTTTCACGCGGCGCAAGCTGGTCGAAAAAGCCCTCGAACGCTGGAGCGGCGAGGCGCTCGGCCGCGCCTTGACCAGGCTGCAGACAGCGGTCCTGCAGACCCGCCGCCGGCCGGACCTCGCGGTCGCGCTGGCTCGGCAGGCGCTGCTCGGCATTGCCGTGGAAAGCGCAAGACTGGCGCGCACCTGATCTCCCCCCCTTGAGGGGGGGAGATGTCGCCGAAGGCGACAGAGGGGGTCGCAGCGCGTGGAGCGCCGACATCTTCTTCGCTTCAGCAAGGTGCCGGCGCTTGATGTGAGGCGACCCCTTCTGGCCCGCCGGCCATCTCCCCTCAGGGAGGGAGATCAGCAGCCTCGACGATTTCGCCAATCACCGGCGCTAGAAAAGGGAAGGGCTGGCAATCGCCGCCCCTCATTGCCCTGCCGGCCTCTTATCTGCAACGTTGGTGATTGGCGAAGCCGTCGATGACAGCCCCCTCTCCCCGTCACTATACTGGGAGAGGATGCCGGCAGGCAGGTGAGGGGCGGCGCAAACGCTGGAGCAGGTAGCCTATAAGGGCGCCGATCCTCGTCTAAAACAAGCGGGACCCTGAGGCCCTTTGCCGGCTAATAAGCTATCCCTCATGCTTCAACCGCCGGCAAAGCTCGTCGAGCTGCTCCAGCGTCCGATAGGCGACGCTGATCACGCCGCCGCGCTCGTTGTGCTCGATCGTGACGAACATGCCGAGCGTGTCGGTCATGAGCTTTTCAAGCGCCCGCGTATCAGCATCCTTCTGCACCGGTGCTGCAGGTTGTCGCTTCACGGTCGGCGCACCCGCCGGCATCTGCGCCAGCGCTTCGGCCTGGCGCACCGAAAGCCCGTCCTCGACGATGCGCTTGGCCAGACCCGCCGGATCCTGCGCCGTCACCAATGTACGGGCATGGCCGGCCGACAGCGCGCCGTCGACCAGCATGTCGCGGATCACGTCCGGCAGCTTCAACAGCCGCAGCGTGTTGGCGACATGGCTGCGGCTCTTGCCGATCACCTGGCCGAGATCGGCCTGGGTGTAGCCGTGATCGTCGATCAGCTGCTGGTAGCCCATCGCCTCCTCGACCGGATTGAGGTCGGTGCGCTGGACGTTTTCGATGATCGCCAGCTCGAGCGCGGTGCGATCGTTGACATCGCGCACGATGATCGGGATCTCGCTCAGCCCGGCGCGCTGCGCCGCGCGCCAGCGCCGCTCGCCGGCGATGATCTCGTAGCGGCCAGCTTGCGTCGGCGATGGCCGTGCCACCACCGGCTGCACCACGCCATGTTCGCGGATCGACTGGGCAAGATCGGTCAGGTCGGCGTCGCCGAAATGCCGGCGTGGATTCTTTGGGTTCGGGCTCAGGAACTCGATCGGCACCTTGCCGTCGGCATTCATGCCCGGCTTTTCCACGGCTGCCGGACGATCGATTTCGCCGATCAGCGCCGCCAGTCCCCGGCCCAGTCTTTTTCTCGAAAGGTCTTCGCTCATCGTCTGTCCAGATCGTTTCGGTATCAATTCGGCTTCTAAGCGGCGCGCAGTTTGCGCTCGCGGCGGATCACCTCGGAGGCAAGCTGCAGATAGGCCTGGCTGCCGGAGCATTTGAGGTCGTAGAGGATCGCCGGCTTGCCGTAGGACGGCGCCTCGGAGACGCGCACATTGCGCGGGATGACAGTTTCATAGACCTTGTCGCCCATATGCGCCCGCACGTCCTGCACCACCTGGTTGGCGAGGTTGTTGCGCCCGTCGAACATGGTCAGCACGATGCCCTGGATGGTCAGCTCGGGATTGATCGAGCGGCGGACCTGCTCGACCGTTTCCAGCAGCTGGCTCAGACCTTCGAGCGCGAAGAATTCGCATTGCAGCGGCACCAGCACCGAATCGGCTGCCGCCATCGAGTTGAGCGTCAGCAGATTGAGCGACGGCGGGCAATCGATCAGCACATAGCCAAAATTCGCCGAGCGCTCGGCCGAGGCGCGCAAGGCGTTGCGCAGCCGCAGCACCCGGTCCGGCGCCGAGGCGATCTCCATTTCGATGCCGAGCAGGTCGAGCGTTGACGGCACGATAGACAGTCCCGGCACCGCCGTCGGGATCGCCGCCGCCTCCAGATCGAGCTCGCCGGTCAGCACGTCATAGGAGGAAACGGTGCGGTCGCGCCGGTCGATACCGAGACCGGTGCTGGCATTGCCTTGCGGGTCGAGATCGACGATCAGCACCCGCTCGCCGATCGCCGCCAGCGCCGTCGCCAGATTGATGGCCGTCGTCGTCTTGCCGACGCCGCCCTTCTGGTTGGCTACGGTGATGATTCGGGGGCCATTCTTCATCATGGGTCTATGCCAGAAATTCATGCCGAGGTCGCCGATCTAAGTCAGTTGGCGCAAATCAGACAGTTCGAGGATGACGCCATGAGCGTCGGTCGCGCTGGCATGTTCTACCAGATCGAATGACCATCGTTGAGCGCTTTCTGCCACCTCGCTGCGGTAATCCCGGCCTTTGTGGAACAGGCCGCAGGCGCCAGCCGTCAGCCACGGCGCCGACAGATCGAGCAGCACCGGAAGCGACGCCAGCGCTCTGGCAGTGACGATTTGCGGTGTTGAAACAAACGGATAGGTGTCGTCGATGCGCCGCGCGACGACCCTGGCGGGCAGGTTGAACTGGCCGACGACCGCTTGCAGGAACGATGCTTTCTTCCGATTGCTTTCAATCAGATCGATGCTGGCGCCGTCGCGCTCGGCAAGCAGGAAGGCCAGCACCAGGCCGGGAAAACCGCCCCCGGAGCCGAGATCGAGCCAGCGCTTCGCCTCTGGTTTGATTCGCGCCAGTTGCGCGCTGTCGAGGATGTGGCGGCGCCAGACATCGTCCTGCGTCGACTGCGCCGCCAGGTTTATCCGGCGATTCCATTTCTGAAAGACCGTCTCGAACTCTACTAGGCGTTCGAATGTTTCACGTGAAACCGGGCCGGCAGCCGCTTGCAGGCTCGCCCATGAGGCAGCGCTCACGCAACATTCCTTCGCGCGGCAGCCTCGGCATTGCGGACATGCGCGACGATGATCGCCAGCGCCGCCGGCGTCATGCCCTCCATGCGCTGTGCGTCGGCGATCGAGCGCGGCTGGCGCGCCAGCATCTTTTGCTTCAGCTCGTTGGACAGCCCCGGAACGGAAGCAAAGTCGAGCGACGCCGGGATCAATCGGCTCTCCTCATGCCTGATCTGCGTGACGTCAGCCTGCTGGCGGTCGAGATAGACTGAATATTTCGCTTCCGTTTCAAGGCGCTCTGCCGTTTTGCTGTCAATGCCCGCAAACTGCGGGGCGATCCGGGCCAGCCACGCGACGTCGACGCCGGGATAGGCCAGCAATTCATAGGCCGAGCGGCGTACCCCGTCCCGGTTGATCTCCAGCCCATGACGCGCCGCTACATTGGGGGTCATGGTCGTGCCAAGCGCAAGGTCCCTCGCCTTTTCAAGGTTCTGCACGACGTCGCTAAACCGTTGCATCCGCTCCTGCGAGGCAATCCCGAGCTTCATCGCCAGCGGCGTCAGCCGCTCATCGGCATTGTCGGCCCGCAGCGACAGCCGGAACTCGGCCCGCGAAGTGAACATCCGATACGGTTCGGCGATGCCACGGCTGGTCAGGTCGTCGACCATCACCCCGATATAGGCCTCGGTGCGGCTGAGCACGATCTGGTCGCTTGCCGAAACCTGCCGCGCGGCGTTGAGGCCGGCCAGCAGCCCCTGCGCCCCGGCCTCCTCGTAACCGGTGGTGCCGTTGATCTGCCCCGCTAGAAAAAGACCGGCGATCCGCTTGGTTTCGAGCGTCGGCTTGAGCTCGCGCGGGTCGACATGATCGTACTCGATGGCATAGCCGGGCTGCAGCATGGTGGCGCATTCAAGGCCCGGAATGGTTTTTAGAATGTCGAGTTGCACGTCCTCCGGCAGCGAGGTCGAAATGCCATTCGGGTAGACGGTATCGTCGTCCAGCCCTTCCGGCTCGAGAAAAATCTGGTGGCCTTCGCGGTCGCCGAACTTGACGATCTTGTCCTCGATCGACGGGCAGTAACGCGGCCCCACCCCTTCGATCGAGCCGGAATACATCGCCGAGCGGCCCAGATTGGCGCGGATCAGCTCGTGCGTCGCTGCAGTTGTGCGCGTGATGCCGCAATGGATCTGCGGATTGTCGATGCGGTCGGTCATCAGCGAGAACGACACCGGGTCATCATCCGCCGCCTGGCTTTCCAGCGACGCCCAATCGATCGTGCGTCCATCCAGCCGTGGCGGTGTGCCGGTCTTCAGCCGCCCGAGCTTGAAGCCGGCGCGGCTCATCGTCGCCGACAGACCAAGGCTGGCCTGCTCGTTCATGCGGCCGGCAACGATCTTCTTCTCGCCGATATGGATCAGCCCGCGCAGGAAAGTGCCGGTGGTCAGCACCACGGCGCCGCAGCCAAGCCGGCGGCCATCCGCCAGCAGCACCGCCGCCAGGCGCTCATTGGCGATTTCGAAATCCAGGACCTCGCCCTCGACCACGTCGAGGCCCGCCTGTTCGCGAATCGCCGCTTGCATGGCAAGCCGATAGAGCTTTCTGTCGGCTTGCGTCCGCGGCCCACGAACTGCCGGGCCCTTGCGGCGGTTGAGCAGACGGAACTGGATGCCGGCCGCATCGGCGACACGTCCCATCAGCCCGTCCATGGCGTCGATCTCGCGAACCAGATGGCCCTTGCCGAGCCCGCCGATCGCCGGATTGCACGACATGACGCCGATCGTCGCGAAGCGCAGCGTCACCAGGGCGGTCTTGGCGCCAGCGCGCGCGGCAGCACCGGCCGCCTCGCAACCAGCATGGCCGCCGCCCACCACAACCACATCATAGTGATCGGTCATTTTTAGTGTTCCAGATTCAGGGTGACCGACACATGTCCCCGTCAGGACGTGGTGTCAAGCCGGCACCTTCTCCCCGTATAGTGACGGGGAGAAGCGGGCTAGCCGCAGCAACGACGGGTCTTTTGCAACGCTGGTGATTGGGGAAACCGTCGACGGTTGTGTCTTTCTCCCCGTCACTATACGGGGAGAAATGCCCGGCAGGGCAATGAGGGGCAGCGCTAAGTCTGAAATTCGATCCCGTCTCGGGGACCGTGGATCGTTTCACGTGAAACAATGCCTTCGAGCTAATCGCGTGGTGTTTCACGTGAATCACCCAGAGCTGGCCGGCCCGCAATGTTTCACGTGAGTCATTTGCCGATGCAGAACTGCGCAAAGATGACGTCGAGCATGTCCTCGACATCGACCGCCCCAACGATGCGGCCAAGCCGATCCGCCGCCAGCCGCAATTCCTCTGCCCGCAATTCCTGCCCGCGCCCATCCTCTGCCGCTGCCGCCAGCAAGAAGCGCTTCGTCTCGTTGAGCAGTTCGACGTGCCGCAGCCGCGATGGCAGGATATCGCCGGCATGGCCGATCTGCACTGCGGCGCGACGCCCGATCTCGGCCAGCAACTCCGCCAGCCCGGTGCCGTCCCTGGTTGAGATTACCGCGTCGTAACGCCTCGCAAGCGTCACCGATTCATCCGGCAGCAAATCGGCCTTCGTCCCGATCAGCAAGGCCGAGACATCAGGTGGTATTGCGTCGATCGGCACCGGCTCCACCAAATCCTCCAGCACCAGCAACAAATCGGCAGTGCCGGCCTTGCTCCTCGCCCTTCCGATGCCGATCGCCTCGATCCTGCCGGGCGTCTCGCGCAAGCCGGCGGTATCGGTCACTCTTATGCGCATCCCCTCCAGGTCCAGCACCACCTCGAGCAGATCGCGGGTGGTGCCGGGCTCCTCGGTGACGATCGCCGCATCGCGCCGGGCCAAAGCGTTGAACAAGCTCGATTTGCCGGCATTCGGCGCACCAAGAATGACGACCTCAAAGCCGTCACGGATGATTTCGGCGGCCCGGAAGCCTTGGACATGACGCTCGATCTCGCCGATCATCGCGCGGACGTCGGACCAGACCGTCTCTGCAACGGAACCGGGCACATCGTCTTCGTCGGCAAAATCAATTTCTGCCTCGATCATCGCCCGCGCATGAATCAGCCGACGGCGCCAGTTGAGGTAGAGCTCGCTCTGCACGCCTTCGGCATTCTGGACGGCAAAGCGCCGCTGCGCCTCGGTCTCGGCATTGACGAGATCGGCCAGCGCCTCGGTCTCGACCAGATCGACCTTGCCATTGAGAAAGGCGCGGCGGGTGAACTCGCCCGGCTCGGCATGTCTGACGCCGTCGAAGCCGGCGATCACCTCCAGCATCTTCGCCACCACGGCCCGCCCGCCATGGACGTGGAATTCGGCGACATCCTCGCCGGTAAAGCTGTTTGGGCCGGCAAAGAAAACGACCAGCCCGCTGTCGAGCACCGATCCGTCCGGCGCCCTGAACTGGCGATAGGCGGCAACGCGGTTCTGAACCATGGAACCGGCAATCGTTTCAACGGCGAATCGACTTTGCGGTCCGGAAATGCGGATCACGGCAACCCCGGCGGGCAGGCGGCCGCTAGACAGGGCAACAATGGAATTACCTGAAATCATTTGCCGACCCAGCACAACCGCCCTAGCTTCGCTTGTTCAGCAACAGATTGCCGAGTTATCAACAGTGACGTTGCCCGCGAAAAACCTGCTTGCCGAAGAGGCCAGCCCCTATCTGCAGCAGCACAGCGGCAACCCGGTGCATTGGCGGGCGTGGTCGCCGGCGTCTCTCGCCGAAGCCAAGGCGCTCGAGCGGCCGATCCTGCTCTCAGTCGGCTACGCCGCCTGCCACTGGTGCCATGTCATGGCGCACGAAAGTTTTGAGAACGCCGACGTCGCCGCCGTCATGAACTGTCTGTTCGTCAATATCAAGGTCGATCGCGAAGAGCGACCAGACATCGACCAGATCTATATGGCCGCATTGTCGGCGATGGGCGAGCAGGGCGGTTGGCCACTGACCATGTTTTTGACGCCGGACGGCAAACCTTTCTGGGGCGGCACCTATTTTCCGCGCGAGCCCCGCTACGGCCGCCCGGGCTTCGTCCAGGTGCTGGAGGCGGTCGACAAGGCGTGGCGCGAGAAGAAAGAAAGCGTTAACCAAAGCGCCGACGGCCTGACCACGCATGTCGAGGCGCGGCTGGCGGGCAGCCATGCCAAGACGGTGCTCGACCGCGACACGCTCGCGACGCTCGCCGACGGCATCGACGGCATGATCGACCGGGATCTGGGCGGCCTGCGCGGCGCGCCCAAGTTCCCCAATGCGCCGTTCATGCAGACGCTGTGGCTGTCCTGGCTGCGCGACGGCGCCACAGCCCATCGTGATGCTGTCCTGCTCAGCCTCGAAAAGATGCTGGCGGGCGGCATCTATGACCATGTCGGCGGCAGTCTTAGCCGCTATTCGACCGATGCCGAGTGGCTGGTGCCGCATTTCGAAAAGATGCTCTACGACAACGCGCAGCTCATCCGGCTGTGCAACTGGGCTTTTGCGGCGACCGGCAATGAATTGTTCCGGATACGAATCGAAGAGACAATCGACTGCCTGTTGCGCGAGATGCGCATCAATGGCGGTGCTTTCGCCGCCAGCCTCGACGCCGACAGCGAGGGTGAGGAGGGGCTGTTCTACACCTGGAGCAGGGATGAGATCGAAACTGCTCTCGGTGACGAATCGACGTTGTTTTTCCAATACTTCACGCTTTCCAGCCCGCACGGCTGGGAGGGCAAGCCGATCATCCACCAGACTGCGGCCCAGCAAACACAAAGCGTCGCCGATCGCGACCGGCTCATTCCGCTCACAGAAAAACTGCTGGCGGCCAGGGAGCAGCGCGTCAGGCCCGGGCGTGACGGAAAAATCCTGACCGACTGGAACGGCCTGGTGATCGCGGCTCTCGCCGAGGCCGGGCGCGCCCTGAAACGGATCGACTGGATCGAGGCGGCGGAACAGGCCTTTGCTGCCATTGCCAGTGCCGGTCGAGACGGTCGCCTGCCGCATTCGATGCTTGGCGCCAAGAAGCTGTTTCCGGCGCTGTCGAGCGACTACGCCGCCATGGCCAACGCCGCAATCTCGCTGTTCGAGGCTACCGGAACATCGAGTTATGCCGAGCTGGCCGGCCAATTCATCGCGCAGCTCGACCAATGGCATAGCGATGAGAACAGCACCGGCTACTACCTGACCGCGTCGGACAGCAGCGACGTACCGATCCGCATCAGGGGCGATGCCGACGAGGCCATTCCTTCGGCCACCGGCCAGATCATCGAGGCCATGGTTCGATTGTCGTCGCTTTCCGGCGATCTCGAATTGCAGGAAAAGACCTGGAGGATCGCCGAACACGCCGCCGGCCGTGCGGCGCATCAGGCCTATGGCCAGGCGGGGATCGTCAACGCCTGTGCCCTGGCAATCGAGCCGTTGAAGCTGGTGCTGGTGGATAGCCCAGAGAGTCCAAGGCTTGTTCCGGTAGCGAATCGAAATCCCGACCCGCGCCGGATCGACACGATCGTGCCGGTCGGTTCGGCGACAAGCCTGCCGATGCTGCCAGGCGGCGTTTTGCCGCCAACGACCGAGCCTGGCGCCTGGCTGTGCACCGGGCAGGTCTGCCTGCCGGTGATAACGAATCCGGAAGAACTCGAACGCCTGTTACATCGTCGGTAGGCGCAAAGGTCCGCAGAACCGGGAACGCTGGAGGGACAGCGCCCCCTCTGTCCTGCCGGACATCTCCCCCACTTGGGGGAGATCGGCAGCTTCGCCGACAGCGTCCCTTTTGCAAAGTTGGTGGTTGGCGAAATCAGTCATGACGGCCAATCTCCCTCCTTGTGGGGGAGATGTCCGGCAGGACAGAGGGGGGCGCGAAGGATCGCCGGGTCTTTGCCCCTCTTACGTATTCATCGAATCGAAGAAATCAGCGTTGGTCTTGGTCTGCTTGAGCTTGTCGATGAGGAACTCGATGGCGTCGGTGGTGCCCATCGGCGCCAGGATGCGGCGCAGCACGAAGATTTTTTGCAGGTCCTGGCGGGCGACCAAAAGATCTTCCTTGCGGGTGCCGGACTTGAGGATGTCCATGGCCGGGTAGATGCGCTTGTCCGCCACCTTGCGGTCGAGCACGATTTCCGAGTTGCCGGTGCCCTTGAACTCTTCGAAGATGACCTCGTCCATGCGGCTGCCGGTGTCGATCAGCGCGGTGGCGATGATGGTCAGCGAGCCGCCTTCCTCGATGTTGCGGGCAGCACCGAAGAAGCGCTTCGGCCGCTGCAGGGCATTGGCGTCGACGCCGCCGGTCAGCACCTTGCCGGATGACGGCACCACAGTGTTGTAGGCGCGGCCGAGGCGGGTGATCGAATCCAGCAGGATGACGACGTCGCGCCCGTGCTCGACCAGGCGCTTGGCCTTCTCGATCACCATTTCGGCGACCTGGACGTGGCGCACCGCCGGCTCGTCGAAGGTCGAGGAGACGACCTCGCCCTTCACCGAGCGCTGCATGTCGGTGACTTCTTCCGGCCGCTCGTCGATCAACAGCACGATCAGGTAGCATTCGGGATGATTGGTGGTGATCGAATGGGCGATGTTCTGCAACAGCACCGTCTTGCCGGTGCGCGGCTGCGCCACGATCAGGGCGCGCTGGCCCTTGCCGAGCGGCGCCACCAGGTCGATGACGCGGGCCGAGATGTCCTTCGAGGTCGGAACGTCCATTTCCATCTTCAGCCGCGAGGTCGGGTAAAGCGGCGTCAGATTGTCGAAATGGATCTTGTGGCGGATCTTTTCCGGGTCGTCGAAATTGATCGTGTTGACCTTGAGCAGGGCGAAATAGCGCTCGCCCTCCTTCGGGCTGCGGATCGGGCCCTCGACGGTGTCGCCGGTCTTCAGTGAGAACCGGCGGATCTGCGACGGCGAGATGTAGATATCGTCCGGACCCGGCAGATAATTGGCATTGGCCGAGCGCAGGAAGCCAAAACCGTCCTGCAGCACTTCGACGACGCCGTCACCGATGATCTCGATATCCTGGGTCGCCAGCCGCTTCAGGATCGCGAACATCAGCTCCTGCTTGCGCATCACGCTGGCGTTCTCGACCTCGAGCGATTCGGCATAAGCGATCAGCTCTGGCGGTTTCTTGTTCTTGAACTCTGTGAGTTTCATTTCTTGCATCATTAGACGGACTCTGAGTGAGTAAGTATGGGGAAAATATCGGCGGGATGCGACAAATGCCGGGCGCGGCCGAAGCGATGAATGGGGCGGCGCATGACGGGAAGGAAGACCCGTCTTTTATCGTTGGTCGACTGAAAGAGCAAGCCGCCTTTTGCGAGCGCCAATCGCATCAGGTTTGCGCTGCCCCTCACCTGCCTGCCGGCATCCTCACCCCGTATAGTGACCGGGGAGAGGGGGGCGCTCTCATTGATGGTTTCGCCAATTACCAGCGTTGCAGATATCGGCTAAGCACGAAGCTCAAAACGGCTTCACGATGACCAGCACGACGATGACGATCATCAGCAATGTGGGAATCTCATTGACGATCCGCCAGTGCTTCGCGGGCTTTTCGTTGCGGTCCTCGGCGAATTTGCGTACCGCGCCGGCCAGATAGCCATGAACGGCCGAGAGGCCGAGCACCGCGGCGATCTTGGCATGCAGCCAGCCACCCTGAAAACCAAAACCTTTCCAGGCAAGCCAGAGGCCAAACGCCCAGGTGATGATCATGGCTGGATTGATGATGCCGCGCAGCAGCCGGCGCTCCATCACCTTGAAGGTCTCCGACTGGACGGAGCCCTTTTCCGCGTCGGCATGATAAACCAGCAGCCGCGGCAGATAGAGCATGCCCGCCATCCAGGAGATGACGGCGATGACATGGATCGCCTTTGCCCAGGGATAGAAATCATCCGGCCCGAACAGGAACAGAAGCGCCGCCAGGACGAGGAAGATGACGATGGCGATCGCTGCTCGACGCATCGCTGCACCACCGCTGCTGCCCGCACCACTGTTGGCGTTGTTCATGTCGGTCATCGATGCGCCCGCACCATCTTCACCATCGCCTCGACATGCGCGATCGGCGTTTCCGGCGTGATGCCATGGCCGAGATTGAAGATCAGCGGTCGATCGCCCAGTGCTTTCAGGATTGCGTCGACACCGTCTGAAAGCGCCTTGCCGCCCGCCACCAGCCGCAACGGATCGAGATTGCCCTGCACGGCGCCGTCGCGCTGCAGTTCCCTCGCCGTCGTCAACGGCACAGTCCAGTCGAGCCCCAGCCCGGTCACGCCGGTTTTTTGGCGATAGCTGCGGTAATGGGCGCCGGCGCCCTTGGGAAAGCCGATGATCGGAACGTCGGGATGGACGGCCCGGACCTGCCTGACGATCTCCGCCACCGGCCTGACGCAAAACGCCTCGAAAGAAACTTCGTCGAGCACGCCGGACCACGAGTCAAAGATCTGCACCACATCGGCGCCGGCTTCGATCTGTCGGATCAGATAGGCAGCAGAGTGATCGGCAAGCACGTTCAGCAATTGTAAAAAAGCCGCCGGCTCACGATAGGCAAACAGCCGCGCCGGGGCCTGGTCCGAGGTGCCGTGCCCGGCGATCATATAGGTCGCCACTGTCCACGGCGCGCCGCAGAAGCCGATCAGCGTCGTCTGATCAGGCAGTCTTGTCCGCAATCGCCTGACCGTCTCGTAGACCGGTTCGAGATTCACGTGAAACGTTTCGCCGTCGAGAGCGGCAATCTCCGTCGCCGAGATCGGCGTCAGCAGCGGCCCGCGGCCCTCCTCGAAGCGCACGTCGCGGCCCAGCGCATGCGGCACGACCAGGATATCGGAAAACAGGATCGATGCATCGAAGCCGAAACGCTCGATCGGCTGCAGCGTCACTTCCACGGCAATATCGGGATTATAGCAAAGATCGAGGAACGATCCGGCCCGCCTGCGTGTCTCGCGATATTCCGGCAGATAGCGGCCGGCCTGCCGCATCATCCAGAGCGGCGGCGGAGATACCGTCTTGCCTCTCAACACGTCCAGCATGATGCGGTTTTCAGGCATTCAGCACTCGCCTCTCCAGGCTTCTTTATAATTAAGTATTCTATTTCTAGGAATCTTATGATTCTAAGAGTCTGTTGGTATCGGTGGTTGTCTGCTGTCCCGCCTTGCCCCGGAAAAGACCAGCCAGCATATTGTCGCGTGCTTCTTCTGCCGGATAGGAGGAGTTTGGGGACAGTTGGAAATTCCCGACTGGGAACAATGCGTTACCGCCCGCCTGGAGAAAATGGCCCTGTGGATGAGGCCGAGTCGAAAAAGCCCGTCCCCGGACTTGTCCCCAGCCGCCCGACGAAGCGAATAGCGCATCGAATTGTGGACAAACCGGCATCTGATACAGTCGCCCCGAACCGGCCGATCTTTCCGACCGACCTTATCCACATCGGCCCACAGCTTGGAACGTACCCCTGTGAACAAACCCCAGAGCTTCTTTCACCTTCACCTGATTTCCGATGCCACCGGTGAAACGCTGCTGGCGGCCGGGCGCGCGGCTTCGGCGCAATACAAGGACGCGCGCGCCATCGAGCATATCTACCCGCTGATCCGCACCGAAAAGCAGGTGACGAAAGTGTTCGAGGACATCGAGGAGGAGCCGGGCATCATCCTTTACACGGTCGTCGACCAGAAGCTCGCCCGCGGCATCGACGAGCGCTGCGCCGCCATGGGCCTGCCTTGCGTCTCCGTGCTGGAACCGGTGCTGACCGTGTTCCAGTCCTATCTCGGCACGCCGGCCGGCCGCCGCGTCGGCGCCCAGCATGTGCTGGACGCCGAATATTTCCGCCGCATCGACGCGCTCAACTTCACCATGGAGCATGATGACGGCCAGCTGCCCGCCAATATGGACGACGCCGACATTGTGCTCGTCGGCATTTCGCGCACCTCGAAGACGCCGACCAGCATCTATCTCGCCAATCGCGGCATCAAGACCGCCAACATCCCGATCGTGGTCGGTGTGCCGGTGCCGGAAAGCCTGATCAACGCCACGAAGCCGCTGATCGTCGGGCTGATCGCCACCGCCGAGCGCATCTCGCAGGTGCGCCAGAACCGCATCCTCGGCAACACCAGCGCCTACGAGCCGACCGACTATGTCGACCGCGCGGCAATCAGCGAGGAACTCGCCTACGCCCGCCAGATCTGCACGCGGCACGGCTGGCCGATGATCGACGTCAGCCGCCGCTCGATCGAGGAGACGGCGGCGGCGATCGTTGCCCTGCGGGGAAAGACAAGATAACTGAGAAGTCAGGAAATGGTGAGGTTTTGTCTAGCCGTTCAGCGCTGCAAGGCTCGAAGGTCACGGCATGGATCCTAGGGTCCGCGCCGCGTCGCTTCGCTCCTTGCTTCGCCCTAGGATGACGAAGTGAGGAGCGTTTCAGCCAATCTCGAAGGTTTGCGATTTGGCATCAGCCGCCACCCGGTATGCGCGACGCAACTGCCAATCTCGGACATCTGCGATTGGCCTTACACCACTATGCCTTCGTCATCCTAGGGCGGAGCAGGAGCGAAGCGACGTAGCGGAGACCCTAGGATGCCGTTACTGTGCCCGAGAAGCGCAGCGATCCAGCGACTGTCTGCGCGTCCGTCTCCGGATCGGAATCTCAACCAACCTTAGGCGCGTACATCATGGCCGAAAAAATCATCCTTGCCTCGGGCAGCCCGTTCCGCAAGGCGTTGCTTGTCAATGCCGGCGTGCCGGTCGACGCGGTCCCGGCGGAAGTCGACGAGCGCGCGCTCGAAGCACCCTTGCAGGGCAGCGGTATCTCGCCCGAGGACGTCGCCCTGGTGCTGGCCGAGGCCAAGGCCACCGAGGTCAGCGAGCGAATGCCCGGCGCCCTGGTGCTCGGCTGCGACCAGACGCTGTCGCTCGGCGACGAAGTGTTTCACAAGCCGGCCGACATGGAAGCCGCCCGCCGCCATCTCCTGGCGCTGTCGGGCAAGACCCATCAGCTCAACAGCGCCGTGGTGCTGGCCCGCGACGGCGCGGTTCTGTGGCGGCATGTCGGCGTCGCCAGCCTGACCATGCGAAAGCTCGATCCGGCCTTCATCGGCCGCCATCTGGCGCGCGTCGGCGCCAAGGCGCTGTCCAGCGTCGGCGCCTACCAGATCGAAGGCGAGGGCATCCAGCTGTTCGAAAGAGTAGAGGGCGACTATTTCACCATTGTCGGCCTGCCGCTTCTGCCCGTCCTGGCCAAGCTGCGCGAACTCGGAGCCATCGATGGCTGAGGCCGCGAAAAAGGCCTTCGTCACCGGCCACCCCGTTGCGCATTCCCGGTCGCCGAACATCCACGGCTTTTGGCTGGCGAAATACGGCATCGACGGCAGCTACCGGGCGATCGACGTCGCGCCGGATGCTTTTGCCGAATTCGTCGAAACACTCGAGGCGAATGGCTATCGGGGCGGCAACGTCACCATCCCGCACAAGGAGGCCGCCTTCGCGCTGGCGGCGCGCCGCGACGACGCGGCCGAACAGATCGGCGCCGTCAACACGCTGTGGCTCGAGGACGGAATTTTGTGCGGCGGCAACACCGACGCCCATGGCTTTGCCGCCAATCTCGACGAGCATGCGCCGGGCTGGGCAGACAACGGCCCGGCGGTGGTGCTTGGCGCCGGCGGCGCCGCCCGCGCGGTCATCCATGCGCTCAAGCAGCGCGGCATCAGTGACATCCGCATCGTCAACCGGACGCTCGCCCGAGCCGAGGAGCTGCGCCACCGCTTCGGCGCCGGGGTCTCGGCCCACGGCACGGCGGCGACGCGCGAGCTGCTTGCCGATGCCGGCCTGCTGGTCAACACGTCAGCGCTTGGCATGCACGGCAATGAAGGCCTGTCCGCCGATCCGGCCAGGCTGCCGGACCATGCCATCGTCACCGACATTGTCTATGTGCCGCTGGAAACGCCGTTGCTGGCCGCCGCCAAGGCGCGCGGCCTGAAAGCCGTCGACGGGTTCGGCATGCTGCTGCACCAGGCAGTGCCCGGCTTCGAGCGCTGGTTCGGCATCAGGCCTGAGGTCACTGCCGAATTGCGGCAGATGATCGTCGCCGATCTCGGCGCCAGGGAGTAAAAAAACATGATCGTGCTCGGCCTCACCGGATCGATCGGCATGGGCAAGTCGACGACGGCCAGGATGTTTGCCGAGGCCGGCGTGCCTGTCCACGATTCGGACGAGGCGGTGCATCGCCTCTACGCCGGCAAGGCGGCTCCGCTGGTCGAGGCGGCGTTTCCCGGAACGGCGAAATCCGGCTCCGTCGATCGCACCAGGCTGGCCGAGCGGGTGCTCGGTGATGCAGCTGCACTGAAACGGCTGGAAGCGATCATCCACCCACTGGTCCGCGCCGACGCCGACGCTTTCCTGGCCAGACACCGGGCCGCCGGCGCGCCGCTTGTCGTTCTCGACATCCCGCTGCTGTTCGAAACCGGCGGCCGCGACCGTGTCGACAAGGTCGTGGTCGTCACCGCGTCGCCCGACATCCAGCGCGCCCGCGTGCTGGCGCGGCCGGGCATGAGCGAGGAGAAACTGGCGTCGATCCTGGCCAGGCAGGTTCCCGACGCCGAAAAGCGTGAGCGCGCCGATTTCGTCATCGACACCGGACAAGGTTTTGATGCGGCGCGCGCGGCGGTCAATGCAATCGTCGCGAAACTGGTCGGGGATAAAGCCGGCAAGCCTGCTTAACGGCGCTTGCGCCCGGCGTAATATGTTGCCAATTTGTTCCCATCATGATTCGGCTGGACTACCGCCGGACCCAACGGACTGATTCGATGCGCGAGATCATCTTCGATACGGAAACCACCGGCCTCGATTTCCGCGATGACCGCGTTATCGAGCTTGGCTGCATCGAGCTGGTCAACCGTTTCCCGACCGGCCGCACCTTCCACCATTACCTCAATCCGCAGGGACGACCGATCCATGCCGAGGCGCAGGCCGTTCATGGCATCAGCGCCGCCGACCTGATGGGCAAGCCGACCTTCAGCGACATCGCCGAGGAGTTCCTTGCCTTCATCGACGGCGCCAAGCTGGTCGCCCACAATGCGACTTTCGACATCGCTTTCCTCAATGTCGAATTCGGCCGGCTTGGCCATCCGGTCGTTGACCCCGGACTTGTCGTCGACACGCTGGCGCTGGCGCGCCGCAAGCATCCGATGGGGCCCAATTCGCTGGACGCGCTGTGCCGGCGCTACGGCATCGACAATGCCCGCCGCACCAAGCACGGCGCCTTGCTCGATTCGGAATTGCTGGCCGAGGTCTATATCGAGCTCATCGGCGGCAAGCAGGCGGCGCTCATCCTCGACAGCGCCACGGCGCCGGCCGGCGGCAGGAGAAACGTCGACGACATCGACATCAGCATCGCCGCGCGGCCGATAGCGCTGCCGTCTCGCCTGACCGAAGCAGAGCGCGCCGCGCATGCGAACATGGTCGGCACATTAGGCGAAAAGGCGCTCTGGCTGCGCGTCGCCCGGGAAGCGAGTTCTGCGGCATAGCGATTTTTGGCGTAGCGATCCTTCGCGCCCCCCTCTGTCCTGCCGGACATCTCCCCCACGAGGGGGGAGATTGGACTTCACACCGGCTTTCGCCAGTCTGCAAAGTCGCAGGAATGAACGGAGCGCCGAAACTGCCAATCTCCCCCTTGTGGGGGAGATGGCCGGCAGGCCAGAGGGGGGCGCTGTCCCGCCGACTTCTCAACAAAAAACCCGGCGCGAGGCCGGGTTTTTCACACCTCACCGAGCACTCGCCTCAGCTCACCTTGACCTTGCTGGCGGCCTGGTCCTCGGCCAGCTTCTGCTGGAACATCTGCGCAAAATCGATCGGGTCGAGCATCAGCGGCGGGAAGCCGCCATTGCGGGTCGCCTCGGCGATGATCTGCCTGGCGAACGGGAACAGCAGCCGCGGGCATTCGATGAACAGCAGCGGCAGCATGTGCTCCTGCGGGAAGCCGCTGATGGCGAACACGCCGCCATAGACCAGCTCGACGTTGAACAGCACTTCCTTGTCGAAGGACGCCTTGGCGTTCAGCGTCAGATTGACGTCGAACTGCTTGTCCGAAAGCGGGTTGGCGTTGACATTGACGTTGATGGCGATGCCGGGAGCCTTGTCGCGGCCGCGCAGCGAGTTCGGCGCGCCGGGGCTTTCGAAGGAAAGGTCCTTCACATATTGGGCAAGTACGTTGAGCGAAGGCTGCGTCGCGTCGCCGTTGCCACTGGCCGCGCCGGTCGGCGCGTCGTCTTTGCTGGCCATAAGCCTTTGTCCTTTTGCCTCGGCAGCGTTGCTGACCGGATTGAAATCGGGCGTTCGCTACCATGGCCGGCATGACAAGACAAGGTTTTGCGCGCTTTGCTTTCCCTTCTCCCCTTGCGGGAGAAGGTGGATTGGCGCGCAGCGCCAAGACGGTTGAGGGGTGTTGGAAGGATCGCCGTCGGTGCCAAGCTGGAACACCCCTCATCCNACCTCGCTTCGCGNGGCCNCCTTCTCCCACAAGGGGAGAAGGGAGAGCTGCGCCGGGCTACTCGTCCTCGAGGCGATCTACTCGTCCTTGAGGCGGCGCCAGGGGGAATTGCGATCGGGGCCGTGCTCGTCGCCGCGCGAATAGTCGCTGTCGTCGAGGTCGATGGTCTTGTCGCGTTGCCGGGCCCGGAATCCACCGGTGCCGAAACTGGTGGCCATCACGATGCGGCCTTTCAGCCGGCGCCAGGCGAGGTCGCGGACCGGCGGCAGCAGCAGCAGAATGCCTAAAATGTCGGTGATGAAGCCGGGAATGATGAGCAGGATCGCCGCCAGCACGATCATGGCGCCATGCGCGAGCTGACGGCTTGGATCACGTCCGGCGTCCATTTCGGCACGGACCCGGGTCATGACGCCGAACCCCTGGTATCGCAACAACAGCGCGCCGGCGATGCTCGAAGCCATCACCAGCCCGACCGTCGCCAGGGCGCCGACCTGGCGGCCGACAACGACGAAACCGGCGATCTCCAGCAGCGGAAGCGCGAGGATGAACAGGGGAAGCAGCGAAATGCGCAAATCTTGACCGATCGTTTCGATGTTTTGCCGGCAGGCGGGCAATCGCCGCTGGCACTGAACCTTTTAGATAGGTATGGCTGCCTTTAATTTGAATGATTGCAGCTTGCGTTCTATATGCTTTGGATGTTGAACGCTATGCGACCGCAGCCATTGCCTGGCCGGGCGGTCCGGCCGGAGTAGGGATTGATTGGCGGAAGATATGGGATTCTTCGACTTCGGCACGATTTTCTTTCTGGTTGCGGCGGTTGTGATCTTTTTCCAGCTGCGCAATGTGCTCGGCCGCCGCACCGGCAGCGAGCGGCCGCCGTTCGACCCCTATACGGCGGGCCGCACCCGCGACGACGCCCAAAAACCCGAGAATGTGGTCTCGCTGCCGCGCAAGCGAGCGCCGGGAGAGCCGGCAATCGACGCCTATGCGGCGATCGACGCCTTCGCCAAGCCTGACACCGATCTCAACAAGGGCCTGCGCGCGATCAAGGACAATGATCCGGCATTCGACCCCAAGACCTTCGTCGACGGCGCCAAGATGGCCTATGAGATGATCGTCATGGCCTATGCCGATGGCGATCGCAAGACGCTGAAGAACCTGTTGTCGCGCGAGGTCTATGACGGCTTTGTCGCGGCGATCGGCGACCGCGAGGCGAAGTCGGAAAAGATCCAATCCTCCTTCGTCGGCATCGACAAGGCCGACATCGTTTCCGCCGAGATGAAGGGCAGCGAGGCGCATATCACCTTGCGCATCGTCAGCGAATTGATTTCGGCAACGCGCGACAAGGCCGGCGCCGTCATCGACGGCGATCCCGAAACCGTCGCCGAGGTCAAGGATGTCTGGACCTTTGCCCGCGATACGCGCTCGCGCGACCCGAACTGGAAGCTCGTCGCCACCGAAGAAGAAGACTGAGCCCGGACCACGGCGGGGTCTGTCGTGTCGCTTTCTCAGGCGTTCCGCGAAACATCCTTTGACGATCTGCCCGGCTGGGACGAGGACGACCATCTGGCCGCGTTCGCTGCTTTCCGGCGTTCGGCTCTTCACATCCTGACGAAACCCTATCGCTCCGGCGGGCTCGGGGTGGACTTCAATGCCTTCACCGACGCCTATGCTGCAGCCCGCACCATTTCGCCAACCGACCGGCGCGAAGCCCGCGCCTTCTTCGAGCGGCATTTCATCCCGGCGCACATAGCGGCGGAAAGCGGTGGCGCCGGCCTCGTCACCGGCTTCTATGAGCCGGTGGTCGACGCTTCGCCGGTGCGAACCGAACGATTTACGGTGCCGTTGCTGTCGCGTCCGGCCGATCTCGTCGACATCGACGACGCCAATCGGCCGGTCGGCATGGATCCCTATCTCGCCTTCGGCCGCGCCACGCCGGACGGACCGGTCGAGTATTTCGATCGCGGCGAGATCGAGCGCGGCGCGCTTGCAGGCAAGGATTTGGCGGGCAAGGGTCTGGAAATCGCCTGGCTCGCCGACAAGGTCGACGCCTTCTTCATTCACGTACAGGGTTCTGCGCGGCTCACCATGACCGACGGCCGGCTTTGCCGCGTCACCTATGTCGCCAAATCCGGCCAGCGCTTTACCGGACCGGGCAAAATCCTGGGTGAGCTAGGCGAAATCCCGCTGGAAGCGGTGACCATGCAGTCGGTCCGCGCCTGGTTCAAGGCGCATCCGCAGCGCATCGACGAGATCCTGTGGCGCAACCGCTCCTATATTTTTTTCCGCGAGATTTCGGTCAGCGAGGCGGCGGTCGACGACCCGGAACTCGGGCCGATCGCTGCCGCAAAAGTACCGCTGACTCCGGGCCGCTCCGTCGCTGTCGACCGTCTGCTGCATACATTCGGCACGCCGTTCTACATCGATGGGCCGTCGCTGACCGCTTTCGACAACAAGCCGTTTCGGCGGCTGATGATCGCGCAGGACACCGGCTCGGCCATCACCGGCCCGGCCCGTGGCGACCTGTTCACTGGTACGGGAGATGCGGCCGGCGAGATCGCCGGTGTTGTCCGCAACCCTGCCGATTTCTACGCGCTGATCCCGCGTCGGCTTGTGCCGGGAGCGGGGCGATGACCCGGCGCATCGACAGGCTGAGCGAGGACGACCGGGTGCTGTGGAACCTGGTGGCGCGCACTGCCAAGCCGCTGAAGGGCAAGTCCGCCATCGACATCCCAGATATTGGCCCGGACATCGCGGATGACACCAAGCCACCGCTGCGTGACCAGGCGATGGCTCCTGCTGCGGCCACGAAAGCCAGGACGCAGTATGTTTCGCATGCGCTCGACGAGCCGACGCTGGAAAAACTGTCGAAGGGCCGGCTGCCGATCGAAGGCCGCGTCGATCTGCACGGCCTGAGCCAGGACGAAGCCTATTCGCTTTTGTTCTCCTTCCTGCACCGGGCGCATGCCGGCGGCATCCGCTATGTGCTGGTGATCACCGGCAAGGGCTCCTCGTCCGGCGGCGACGGCATCCTGCGGCGCGCCGTGCCGGCCTGGCTGTCGACACCCGCATTCAGACCGCTGGTCTCCAGCCACGACCACGCCGCCCGCAAGCATGGCGGCTCGGGCGCGCTCTATGTCCGCCTGCGGCGCACGCGCTGATGCAGATGCGCGCATGAGGGTGCACCCCACGAGGATGGACTTGTGACTCCGTTCGGCGAAAAGCTTCGCGCTCTGCGGAGCGAACGCGGCGTCAGCCAAAAGGCCATGGCCAGGGCGATCGGCGTCAGCGCCGCCTATCTGTCGGCGCTGGAGCACGGACGCCGCGGCGCGCCGACCTGGACGCTGATCCAGAAGATCATCGGCTATTTCAATGTCATCTGGGACGATGCCGAAGAACTGGCGCGGCTGGCCGAGACCTCGCACCCGCGGGTAAAACTCGACACGTCGGGCCTCAGCCCCGCCGCCACCGAGCTTGCCAATGTCCTGGCCGAAAACATCGAAAAACTAGACGAGGCGGAGCTTCGCCGCATCACCGCATCGATCCGCGCCGCGCTGGGGCGGAGGTAGGTATTTGATCCCGGACTTGAGGGTCATCATTGCGCCACGACGACTGAGGCAGTCCGTCAAGCGAGAGCGCTGTTCAACGCGGCATTGCTCGAAGGTAACGGCATGGATCCTAGGGCCTCCGCTACGTCGCTTCGCTCCTGCGCTCCGCCCTAGGATGACGAAGTGAGGATCGGTTCAGCCAATCTCGAAGGTTTGCGATTGCCATTGGCCGCGATCCCGCTACCCGGCACGCAGCTGCAAATTTCCGACATCCGCGATTGGCCTTAAACCACCTGCGTTCGTCATCCTAGGGCGGAGCAGGAGCGAAGCGACGTAGCGGAGACCCTAGGATCCATGCCGTAACGATGGAGCGTCGCAAGGGTGCGGAACTCTATTCATCTGCTCACCCTCACGGGTTAGATATTTTACTGGACCGCGCCGACCAGGACCTGCTGGCCATCACGGATCGACACCCAGCGACCGGTATTGTCGATCGCCTGCCGCTTGAGGAAGCGGTAGCCGGTCCGGTCCCACGAGCGGACCTTTCCGTCCAGATTGTCGAGGACGTAGTCGCCCTTGCTCGTGCGCACGGTCAGCACGGCATGGCCCTCGCCATCCGGCTTGCGCACGACGGTCATCAGAAGATTGGCGTACGACACGCCCAAGCGGTTCAATTCGCGGCGCTTTTCCAGGACATAGTCCTCACAGTCGCCAACGCCCCTGACGGGGTAGGCCCAGACCTCGTCCTTGCCGTAAATATCGATGTCGCTTATCGGCTTGACGGCGTTGTTGACCCTGGCGTTGACGCTGAGAATCTTGCGCCAGAGCGCGCCTGTCATGGTGGCGGGGGCGAGATTGCCCGGGTGGATCGAGCATTCGGCCGGACTGGTCTTGCAGAAATCGTAATGGCCGATCGGCTGCGATGTCGGGCCGCCGGTTGCCATTGGCCCGGCCGCCGAAGCCGCCGTAGACCAGCCTGTCGCAAGTGCCAGCCCTAACAGGGCGCACACGCGCAGCCCTCTCGCCATTGGTGAGGAAATCATTGTCCCCCTCGTCCCTTGTTGTTAATGAAACGTTAAGGGCGATCTACAGTCCCTGTCAATAATACCAACGGCCAGTTTTGCGATATGGTTACCCGCGCGGCCGAAAGCGCGGCTATTGTGCAACAGGTCGACTTGAACGGCGGCTGCCATCCGGGACATCTTTACTTTTTGGCGGTGCGAACCAGCTTCGGCCTCACCGCAACGCGGGTTTGGCGGCCATAGCTGGTGATGAAGTCGACGATGCGCGGCACGATTTCGGATCGGAAGCGCGAGCCGTTGAAGACGCCGTAATGGCCGACCGCCGGCTGCATGTAGTGGGCGTGCCTGTCCGCGGGGATGTTGATGCAGAGGTCGTGCGCGGCCTGGGTCTGGCCGAGGCCGGAAATGTCGTCGTTCTCGCCCTCGACCGTGAACAGCGCGACATTGCGGATATCGGCGGGATCGATGGCGATGCCGCGATGCATCATTTCGCCCTTGGGCAGAGCATGGCGGACGAACACGGTGTCGACCGTCTGCAGGTAGAACTCCGCTGTCAGATCCATCACCGCCATATATTCGTCGTAGAAGTCGCGGTGCTTCTCGGCACTGTCGCCGTCATGCTTCACCAGGTGCATGAAGAAGTCCTTGTGGGCGATGATGTGGCGGTCGAGATTCATGCTCATGAAACCCGAAAGCTGCAGGAAGCCGGGATAGACCTCGCGGCCGAAGCCCGGCACCGGCCATGGCGCCTGCATGGTGACGTTGTCGCGAAACCAGTCGGTGCCCTTTTCCTCAGCCAGAAGGTTGACCGCGGTCGGATTGCGGCGGGTGTCGATCGGCCCACCCATCAGCGTCATCGTCGAGGGAACGAACGGGTCACCCCGCGTTTCCATCAGCGCCACCGCCGCCAGCACCGGGACTGAAGGCTGGCACACCGCCATGACATGGGTGTCCGGGCCCAGCGCATGCAGCATGTCGACGATGTAGTCGATATAGTCGTCGAGGTCGAAGCTGCCCTCGCTGAGCGGCACCATGCGGGCGTCGACCCAATCGGTGATGTGAACGTCGGCATGCGGCAGCATCGCCTCGACCGTGCCGCGCAGCAGCGTCGCGTAGTGGCCGGACATCGGCGCCACGATCAGCAGCTTCGGATCAGGCCGGCGGCCGGCGGGAACCGCCCGCTCGAAACGGAGCAGATTGCAGAACGGCCGCGACCACACCGTCTTTTCGGTGACAGCGACGCTTTTCCAGTCGACGACGGTCCTGGTCAGGCCGAACTGCGGCTTGCTGTAGCGGCGCGTCGTGCGCTCGAACAATTCGGCCGTCGCCGCGACCGAGCGGCCCCAGGATGTGTGCGCAAACGGATTGAGCGGATTGGTGTAGAACATCCGCACCGCATCGGCATAGACGCGGGCCGGCTGAACGGCGGCGTGGTTCAATTCGTAGAGCTGGTAGAACATCGAGAACTCCGCTGCTGCGACCGAAGGGACGACAGCAGTGCCGAGCCTTGAATCTCTCGCGCAAAGGTTAACAACAAACTGCTGCGATGCAATACGTCAATTGAATTGATTTATGCTTATACTTTTGTCTAAGGCGTTGAAAATCGGTTTTGAACGGCGGCAGCCGGCTTATTGTGCAGCTGCGAAAGGTGCCGGAGAGAGCATGGGTAATCGCTTCAGGTTTGCGCTGCCCCTCATCCGCCTGGCCGCAAAGCGGCGCGGCCATTCACACGCGGTCGGTGCACACAGCAGCATGGCCTGAGCTGATGAAGCCGAGCCGCCCCGCTGCGCCCTTCGACAGGTCGATTACGCGACCCTTGATAAACGGGCCGCGGTCGTTGATGCGCACGACGACGCTGCGGCCGTTTTTGCGGTTGGTGACCTTCAGCCTGGTGCCAAAAGGCAAGGTGCGGTGCGCGGCGGTCAGCGCCGACGGGTTCATCCGCTCGCCGGAAGCGGTCTTCGAGGTCAGCGCGTACCAGGAGGCGCGGCCGCATTGCGCGGCGGCAGGGGAGGTGGATGCGCCGACCATCAGGCCAGCCGCTATCGCCGCCGCGACAAGCGCGGTCCGGTTGGGTTTCTTCATCTGCGGCAAGGGGCTCCGTTTGACAGACCCGGCCGTTACGGATGGAATGTGGCACCAAATGCGGCAGTCGTCTGGCGGTTCCATGACAACAGTACACGTTTGGAGTCGGCGGGAAACAGTCTGTCATGGAATGTCGGGATTGCGCCGATGTATGTCTGGTGGTCTTCGCACCAGCACCGGGGTGTTTCCGGCAAGACCCGGCTTTATCATGCAAGTAGATGTGAGAGCGATCGGGTCGCTTCCTTTCGCCTTGCCATCGCGGTCATGGCGGAATTGACGATCGACTTGGGAAGGGAATTGCGACGATGAGATTGATCAAGAATCTGCTGGCGTTGATTGTGCTCGCCAGCGGTGCGCTGTGGTCGCTGCAGGGCATCGGCCTCGTCGGCGGCAGCTTCATGACCGGCCAGTCGCAATGGCTCTATATCGGCATCGTCACTGCGCTGGTCGGCCTAGGCGGACTGGTGTGGGCGAACCGTTCGCTCCCCTGACACTCACCCTGGCGGCGTTTCGGTCGACCGGCGAATGCGCGCCCGCCGCAAACAAGCATTTCCTGTTTTGCACGCAGCTTCGGCAAATGAATGCTGCGAATGGCCGACGATTTGAAAACCGGTTCCTGTATCGCGGCTAAGTATAGTAGTCTTATCGACATTGCAGGAATTGGGAGAACGGAGCGATGTCCATATCGCGGCGATCACCCGCATGAGGGTCGAGGGCTGGCTGTCGCCATTGGCGTGCCTCCCGGCTTCAGGAGGAAAAACGTCCGGCAAGTCGTCGCAGCGGCTTGAAAATCAAGCAAAATCAATGGTGCCCGTCTTGTATATCATGTCACTAGAATTATGTGTCTTGAAAGCCTGGACGCGGACGCGGTGGGGACGCACGCCAGGCGTTTCGCAACCGGTGGCCTTGCGCCATTGCATGACAGAGAAACGTTCGGTCCATGCTCACAAAGAAGGGCAAGTACGGCCTCAAGGCGCTCGTCCATCTGGCGCGGCTGCCGGTTGGTCAGCTCGCCTTCGTTGCCGATATCGCCACCGGAAACAACATTCCGAAGAAATTTCTCGACGCCATCCTCGGCGAACTGCGCAATGCCGGTTTCGTCCAGAGTCGCAAGGGCAAGGAGGGCGGTTACCGCCTGGCGCGGCCGGCGGATGAAATCAAGATCGGCCACGTCGTGCGCGTGCTCGACGGACCGCTTGCCCCAATTCCCTGCGCCAGCCGCACCCGGTATTCGCGCTGTGAAGACTGCAACGAGGCGACATGCCAAGTCCGACATCTGATGCTGGAGGTCCGGCAAGCGATCGCCGAGGTGCTGGATCAGCGCAGCCTCGCCGAGATGCGCGATATCGCCGGCGACGACGACCTTTCGGCTGCGTTGAAAATCCAGGCCTGAGCCGGAACCGACGGCTCCTCAGGCACTTGGTGCGCGCATGACCGGCCGCGCAAATTCGATTGTCCCAAGTTCGATCATTATCGTCGGCGGCGGCGCCAGCGGCGTCGTCCTTGCCGCGCATCTGTTGAAGTCGCCCAATCCCGATCTGCGTGTCACGCTGATCGAAAAGCGCCCGCATTTCGGCCAGGGCATCGCCTATTCCACGCTGCTGTCGGCGCATGTGCTGAATGTCAGCGCGGCCGGCATGAGCGCCCATGCCGACGACCCCGGCAATTTCTGGCGCTGGCTGCTTGAGCGCGGCCTGGCAACCCCAGAGCAGGCGCCGGTCTACGCGCCGCGCAGCGTCTACGCCCGCTACCTGAAGGAACTGCTGGACGAGCTCGAGGCCCGCGAGACGGGGCGTCTTCGCCTGATCCGCGAGGAGAGCCTGTCGATCTCGCCGACCGGATCCGGGGTCGAGGTGGCGCTGGCCAACGGCACCAGCGTCGTCGCCCACCTTGCCGTGCTGGCGACCGGACATGACGAGGAGCCGGGCGCCGGCCACGGCCATGCGACGAGGATGGGATCGGAGGCCGACACCGTGGTCGACGGGGAAGCCCGAGTCCTGGTGCTGGGCACGGGTTTGAGCATGGTCGATGCCTTCCTGTCGCTCGAACAGCGCGGCCATCGCGGCGAGATTATTGCGGTGTCGCGGCGCGGCCTGCTGCCTTCGCCGCATCGCAAAGGCAATCCGATCAAGCTCGACGTCGCCGACATTCCGCTCGGCACCCAGCTCTCCTATTTCGTCGGCTGGTTCCGCGACCTGATCCGGGAAAACCAGAAGGCCGGCATCGACTGGCGCGACGTCGTCGACGGTCTCAGGCCGTTCAACCAGAAGATCTGGCAAAACTGGCCGTCTTCGGCCAAGCGCCGCTTCGTCGAGCACACCAAGGCGTGGTGGGACATCCACCGCCATCGCATGGCGCCGGAAGTCTATGCCCGTGTCACCGAGGCGGTGCAGTCGGGCCGCATCCGGCTTGTCGCCGGGCGCGTCGTCGGCATCACGGCGGGCGACGAATTCAGCGTGCAGGTCCAGTCGCGCCACACGCAAAACATCGAGACGTTCGATGTCGCCCGCATCTACGATTGCACCGGCATCGCCAGGGACATCTCGACAACGTCGAACAGCGTGGTGCGATCGCTGGTCGACCGCGGGCTGGCCCGGCCGGATCCGCTGCGCCTTGGCCTCGACGTATCGGACAATTGCGAGGTCATCGCCAGCGACGGCACCGTATCGGCCAAGATTCTCGCGGTCGGGCCGCTGACCCGCGGCACCTTCTTCGAGATCGACGCCATACCGGATATTCGCGTGCAATGCGCGCGGCTGGGGAAGCGGCTGCTCGGGTGAGGATATGACTGGTGAGGCCGGCGCTCTACGGCGCCCCCCTCTGTCCTGCCCTCTTTGCCAAAACTTGGCATCTCCCCCACGAGGGGGGAGATTGGATGTCGCAAAGGCTTCGCCAATCCCAAACGTCGAAAGAATGGCGGGTCAGCGCAGCTGCCGATCTCCCCACCTGGGGGAGATGGCCGGCAGGCCAGAGGGGGGNGCTGTCCCGCGACCTTATCGTGATTGGCGTGACGGAGCGGCCCCACCGGAATCCCATTCCCCGTCTGGCCAACGGATTGGCACGATCTATCTTCTTTCAGACTACAAACGGCTGGAAAAGAAGATAGGCTGACAGCCTGCCCAAGGCGGTCGCTTGACCATGGAGCATCAGCATGAGCGTGCACAAGATCGCCCTCCCGGACAGGGCAATGTCCCGCCTGCGTCCGCCCTATGCATCGGTTCTCGACCTGATCGGGCAGACGCCGGTTGTCGAGCTGACCAAATTCGACATCGGCAAGTGCCGGCTGTTCATCAAGCTCGAAAGCCAGAATCCCGGCGGCTCGATCAAGGACCGCATTGCGCTGTCGATGATCGCCGACGCCGAAAAACAGGGCAAGCTGAGGCGCGGCGGCACCATTGTCGAGGCGACCGCCGGCAACACCGGCCTTGGCCTCGCCCAGGTCGGCATCCCCAAGGGCTATCGCATCGTCCTCGTCGTGCCCGACAAGATGTCGCGCGAGAAGATCCAGCATCTGCGGGCGCTCGGCGCCGAAGTGCGCATGACCCGTTCCGATGTCGGCAAGGGCCACGCCGAATACTATCAGGACATGGCCGAAAAGATCGCCGCCGAGCTGCCCGGCGCCTTCTATGCCAACCAGTTCGCCAATCCGGCCAATCCGGACGCCCATGAAACCACGACCGGTCCGGAGATCTATTCGCAGCTCGACGGCGACGTCGATGCAGTGGTCGTCGGCGTCGGCTCGGGCGGCACGCTGACCGGGCTTGGCCGCTATTTCGCAAAAATCTCGCCGAAGACCGAGATGATTCTCGCCGATCCGGTCGGTTCGGTGCTGGCGCCCCTGATCAAGACCGGCAAGATGCAAGAGGCCGGCAGCTGGACGGTGGAGGGCATCGGTGAGGATTTCGTCCCGCCCAATGCCGATCTGTCGCTGGTCAAGAAGGCCTACTCGATCACCGACAAGCAAAGCATGCTGGCGGTGCGCGACCTGCTTTCCAAGGAGGGCATCCTCGCCGGCTCGTCGTCCGGCACGCTGCTTTCGACAGCGCTGCGCTATTGCCGCGAGCAGACCGTGCCGAAGCGGGTCGTCACCTTCGTCTGCGACAGCGGCAACAAATATCTGTCGAAAGTGTTCGACGATTTCTGGCTGATCGAGCAGGGCCTCGCCGAGCACGAGCAGCATGGCGATCTGCGCGACCTGGTGATGCGCACGCACCGCACCGGCGACATCGTGTCTGTCGGCCCGGACGAAAGCCTGCTCAACGCCTATGGCCGCATGCGCCGTTCGGATGTCTCGCAACTGCCGGTGCTGGACGACGGCAAGCTCGTCGGCATCGTCGACGAAAGCGATATCCTCGCCCACGTCGAAGGCCCCTATGACAGCCGCTGGGACCGTTTCAAGGCCCCGGTGCGCACGGCGATGACCGCCAATTTGCACACGCTGCAGGCCAGCCAGACGCTGGACGCGCTGCTGCCGGTGTTCGACCGCAACGAGGTCGCCATCGTCTTCGACGGCGACGAATTCATCGGCCTGATTACCCGCATCGACCTGATCAACCATCTGAGGCGCCGCGCAAGATGACCATCAAAGCCACCGTATCGGGCAGCAACCGCCTGGCCTTCTCGACGCGCACCATCCATGGCGGCCAGAGCCACGACCCGACGACCGGCGCGGTGATGGTGCCGATCTATGCGACCTCGACCTATGGCCAGCAGAGCCCGGGCGTGCACAAGGGTTTTGAATACGCCCGCAGCCAGAACCCGACCCGCTTTGCCTTCGAGCGCGCAGTGGCCGATCTCGAAAGCGGCGCAGCCGCCTTCGCTTTCGCCTCGGGGCTGGCGGCGATCGCCACCATCTTCGAACTGCTCGATTCCGGCGCCCATGTCGTCGCCACCGACGATATCTATGGCGGCACGTTCCGGCTGCTGGAGCGGGTGCGCAAGCGCTCGGCCAATTTGCAGGTCGACTTCGTCGACTTCACCGACCTGGCCGCGGTCGAAGCGGCGATCCGCCCGGAAACCAGGTTGCTCTGGGTCGAGACGCCGACCAACCCGCTGCTGCGCGTCGTCGATCTCGAAGCGGTCGCGGCACTGGCCAGGCGCAAAGGCGTGCTCTCGGTTGCCGACAACACTTTTTGCAGCCCCTATCTGCAGCGGCCGCTGGAGCTCGGCATCGACATATCGGTGCATTCGACGACGAAATACCTCAACGGCCATTCCGACATGGTCGGCGGCGTCGCCGTGGTCGGCGACAACAAGGATCTCGCCGACCGGCTGAAATTCCTGCAGAACGCCATCGGCGCCATTTCCGGACCGTTCGACAGTTTTCTGGCGCTGCGCGGCCTCAAGACGCTGGCGCTGAGGATGGAGCGCCATTCGTCGAACGGCCAGAAGATCGCGCACTGGCTGGAAAGCCGTCCCGACATCCGCCGCGTCATCTATCCCGGTCTCCCCAGCCACCCGCAGCACGCCATCGCCAGGCGGCAGATGCACGCCTTCGGCGGCATGATCACGGTCGAGCTCGACCGCGACCTCGCCGGCACCAAACGCTTCCTCGAGCACACGCAACTGTTCACGCTGGCCGAAAGCCTCGGCGGCGTCGAAAGCCTGATTGAGCACCCCGCACTGATGACGCACGGCTCGATCCCGGCGCAAAAACGCGCGGAAATCGGGATTTCCGATTCGCTGGTGCGGCTGTCGGCGGGTATCGAGGATGGCGACGATCTGATCGCGGATCTGGATCAGGCGCTGGCGAGTTGAAGGGGGGTCCGTGCCCTGTTGGATAGTGGCGTCAGTTTGAAATTTCCCGGCTGACTGGCGCATCCAACTGTGAATTGACAAAGGCGACGTACCCTCGCTTTGCTATCGGGGCAACCTGGAGGGAAAGTCATGGCTTACTCGTATCGTTGCAGGGATTATCCGGGAAACGAGGCCTGTCCAGCGATGTTCACGGCAGAGACCGAGGCGGAAGTGATGAAGCACGTCGAGCTTCACGGCGCGATCGCTCACGGGGAAGACCCGAAGCAATGATCGCCGGAAGACCGTAAACAGGTCAAGAAGCTAATTTTAGCGACCTAAACTCGCTTCTAATACGGGCCGCGCAGTGCGACCGTCACTATCTCCAATGCTACGGCAAGCATTTAGGAGTTCGGCCGATAGGCGACAACGCCTAGGCGCGATGGAATTTTCAAACTGACCCAACCGCCCGTTGACCTGAGTGGCATCCGGCGGAATTGTGGCCTTCCCTGCAATTGCCCACAGGCACGGTTGAAGTCATGACTACTCGAGAGCGAGACCAGCCGACGGCAAACGACGCCCCGCTCACCTTCGCGGTGCTGGTCTTCCCCGGCTTTCCGATGATGGCGTTCAGTTCGGTCATCGAGCCGTTGCGCGCGGCCAACGTGCTGGCCAAGAAAGAATGCTACCGCTGGATCATCGTCGGCGCCGCTGAAGGCCCGGTCGCGGCCTCGAACGGGGTCGTCATCCAGCCCGGCTTTTTCGCCGGCGATGCGCCGAAGGTCGACCGCATCGTCGTCTGCTCGGGCGGCGATGCCGATCATCTCGTGGCCGAAGACGCGGTGAGCTGGATCCGCAGGAGCCTACGCGGCGGCGCCCATATCGGCGCGGTGGCGGACGCCGCCTTCTTTTTGGCCCGCGCCGGCCTGCTCGACGGCCATGCCTGCACCTTGCACTGGACCAGCCAGGCGGCGTTCACCGAGGCGTTTCCGGACATCGAGCTCAGGCGCGATCTCTACGTGATCGACCGCAAGCGCTTCACCTCGGCCGGCGGCGTCGGCAGCCTCGACATGATGCTGGAGATCATCACATCAGACTATGGCGCCGAACTCGCGGCCGGCGTCGCCGAATGGTTCGTGCACAGCCCGCTGCGCTCCAGCGTCGACCGCAAGCTGATGCCGCTGCGGTTACGCACCGGCGTCCAGAACGAACTGGTGCTGTCGGCCATCGCCATCATGGAGGATGCGGTGGAGGAGCGGCTCGGCATGGCGGCGCTGGCGGAAAAGCTCGGCGTCTCCTCCGACAAGCTCGAACGCAACTTCCGCTCCGAGCTCGCCATCTCGCCCAACGGCTATTACCGCCGCCTGCGGCTGAAGCGCGCCGCCGACCTCCTGGCGCATTCGACGCTGATGGTGCGCGACGTGGCGCTGGCCTGCGGTTTTGCTTCGATGTCGAGCTTTGCGCGGGCGTTTCGGGAGGAGCATGGGCATGCGCCGAAGGTGGCGCGGAGGCATTAGGCGTCCGCGCGCTGACGCGGCGCAACGACGGCGGGACAGCGCCCCCCTCTGGCCTGCCGGCCATCTCCCCCAATTGGGGGGAGATCGGCTGTCATCGCTGATTTCGCCAATCGCCAACGTTACAGGAATGAGCGGAACGCCGAAGCTGCCAATCTCCCCCCAAGTGGGGGAGATGTCCGGCAGGACAGAGGGGGCGCCGTAGAGCATCACGGAACGGCTTCAAGCGGTATCCGGCACAACATCTGCGAAATTCCGCACAGCCTCTTCGCGGTGCACCGCTATGTTCAGGGCTTCCAGGAGGCACCCATGAGCATTGTCGTGTTCGACCCCGACAGCACTGAGGACGTCGACTTCAAGAACCGCATGCGCCACCCGGCGGCGGCGGATCCGGCCGGCGGCATGTGGCTGTCCGACACCGAGCCGTCCTTCATCGATGCGGACGCGCTGCGCAAAGGCCGGCTGGCGAAGCTGCGTGCCTGGATGCGCGAGGCCGGCTATGGCGGCGTCGTGCTGTTCGACCCCTACAACCAGCGCTACGCCACCGGCTCGCGCAACATGTTCGGTTATTTTCTGCGCAACTCGACGCGCTACTTCTTCATCCCGACCGAAGGGCCGATCGTGCTGTTCGAATATCCGCAGAGCTATCATGTCTCGATGGTGCTCGACACCATCGACGAGGCGCGGCCGTCCAAGCTGGTGTGGTCTTCGGTGTCGGGCCGCGACGACGAGACCGCCGGCCCCTTCGCCGACGAGATCACTGAGCTGCTCAAGGTACATGGCGGCGGCTCGATGAAGCTCGGCCTCGACCGCTGCGGCCATCTGCAGGCGCTGGCGCTGGAAAAGCGCGGCTGCGAGGTCCGGGATTGCCAGGGCGAAATTCTTGCCGTGCGGGCGGTCAAGACGCCCGAAGAGGTAAAATGCCTGCAAGTGTCGATGGCCGGCGCCGAGGCGGCCGTCTATGCGGTGCGCGAGGCGATCAAGCCCGGCGTTTCCGAAAACGAACTGTTCGCCATCATGTATCACGAGGTGATCCGGCAGGGCGGCGAGTTCATCGAAACCCGGCTCTTGACCTCGGGCCAGCGCACCAATCCGTGGTTCAACGAAGCCAGCGGCCGCAAGATCAGGCCCGGCGAACTCTTGGCGCTGGATACCGATACGATCGGCTGCTACGGCTATTATTCGGACTTCTCGCGCACCTTCCGCTGCGGCCCGGGCAAGCCGACGGATTATCAGAAATCGCTCTACCGCATGGCCCACGACCAGGTTCAGCACAATATCTCGATCGTCAGGCCGGGCATGGCGTTTCGCGAGATCGCCGAAAAGGCCTGGAATATCCCCGACCGCTTCGTCGACCAGCGCTATACGTCTGTCATGCACGGCGTCGGCATGCATGGCGAGACGCCGTTCATCGCGCACGCCATGGACTACGAGACCTATGGCCGCGACGGTTTTGTCGTGCCCGGCATGGTGGTCAGCGTCGAGAGCTATATCGGCGAGAAAGGCGGACGCGAGGGCGTCAAGCTCGAGGACGAGATCCTGGTCACCGAGACCGGCACCGAGCTTTTGTCGCGCTTTCCCTATGAGGACGATTTTCTGGAGAAACAGGTTTGATCCCAACATCCACCACCAATCGCGGTGCGGTATCGCAAATCGTCGGGACTAACCGCAGCGCTCATGCTTTCGTTCAGGTGTCCGCATGAAGGGCCCGGTCTCGATCAGACGCGGCACGGCGGCCGCGGTGTTCGTCGACCTCCAGGAGGAGCACCGGCAGGACAAGCGCTATCTGGTCGAGGGTTTTGCCGACATCCTCGCCAACGTCCAGCGCCTGCAGGCGGCGGCACGGGCCAACGATGTGCTGCTCTACCATTCGGCCTATATCGTCGATCTCACCAGGGAGGCGCGGCGGTTCCATCCGGTCGATGCCAATGGCAGGTCGGCCTTCTCCGACAAGGACGATCCGCTGACGGCGATCTGTCCGGAAGTGGCGCCGGTCGACGGCGAGATGATGCTGGTCAAGACCGAGGCCAGCGCCTTCGGTTCGGGCCCTGCCGCGGGCCGGCTCAGGGCCAAAGGCATCGAATGGCTGGTCGTTGCCGGCGTGTGGACCGAGGCCTGCATCGACGCCACCGTCAGGGATGCGGTATCATCGGGCTTTCGCGTGCTGCTGGTCAAGGATGCCTGCGGCAGCGGGAGCACGGCGATGCACCAGACCGCCATCCTCAACCTTGCCAACCGGCTCTATGGCGGCGCCGTCACCACAACCGAGGGCGCCTGCCGATTGATGACAGGCGAGACGGTCGATGCATGGCAGGTCGTGGGTTCGGTGCCTTTGCGCTTCACCTATGAAAACGCCGCCCGGCTATACGCCGAGCTCTGAACCAGGAAGGCTGGCGATCCTTGGCGCCCCCCTCTGTCCTGCCCTCCTTGCCAAAACTTGGCATCTCCCCCACGGGGGGGGAGATTGGCAGCTTCGGCGCTGCGCTCCTGCTGCGATGTTGGAAATTGGCGAGCCGGGACGACAGCCGATCTCCCCCCAAGTGGGGGAGATGCCCGGTAGGGCAGAGGGGGGCGCTGTCCCGCCGGCGTCTCGAAAGGTTCTGCGCCGCAGTAGCGCAAGCTTCTGCGGAACAACGCACAACAACTGCGGAAACCCGAACACTTCCTCGCTGAATCCCGCACTATCATCGCTTGGCGAAAGGCGCCCGGCGGCCGCATCCGCCCCCGCGACGCGGTCGACCGGGCGCCGACAGGGAGGATTCGACGATGAAGTTGATGCTGACCGAAAGAGCGCTGCATCCGCAGGCCGAGCCCGTCGCCGACGGTTTTAAAAAAGGCAGCATGAACCGGCGCGAATATCTCGCCACCATGGCAGCACTTGGCGTCAGCGTCGCCGGCGCGCTGGCGCTTGGCGGCCTCGCGCCTTCCCCGGCCAGGGCGCAGGAGCCGAAGCGCGGCGGCGTCTTGCGCGTCGCCATGAACGTCAAGGGCTGGAAGGACCCGCGCACCTTCGACGGCGTCGAAATGTCCAATGTTGCCCGCCACTGCAACGAATATCTGGTGCGCTGGAACCGCGATTTCACCTTCGAGCCGTGGCTGCTTGAGAGCTGGGAGACCAGCGACGACGCCCGCGTGCTGACGCTGCACGTCCGCAAGGGCATCACCTGGTCGAACGGCGACACTTTCAACGCCGACGACGTCGTCCACAACCTGACGCGCTGGTGCGATGCGAGCGTTGCCGGCAATTCGGTCGCCGAGCGGATGGGGGCGCTGGTCGACGCCGCCACCAAGAAGCCGATCGACGGCGGCATCGAGCGTGTCGACGACTTTACCGTCCGGCTCAATCTGCCGAAGCCCGACATTTCGCTGATTGCCGGCATGACCGACTATCCGGCGCTGATCATGCACCGCAGCTACGACGGCGACAGCGATCCGCTGAAGGCCCTGGCGATCACCACTGGACCTTGCGAACTGGTGGCATGGGATGCCGAGGTCGGCGCCGAGGTCCGCCGCAAGGACAAGCCGTGGTGGAAGGGCGATTTCTGGCTCGACGGCATCCAATGGGTCGACTACGGCTCCGATCCCAATGCGATGTTTTCGGCCTTCGAATCGGGCGAGATCGACACCAACCACGAAACCGCCGCCGATACCGTCTCGCAGACCGACGCCATGGGTCTGAGCAATTCCGAGCTTGCCACCGGCTCGACCATCGTCGCGCGCTTCAACGTCGGCAATCCGCCCTATGACGACATCAGGGTGCGGCGCGCCGCCCAGCTCGCCGTCGACAATGCCGCAATCCTGAAGATCGGCATGGACGACCGCGGCAAGCCGGCCGAGAACCATCATGTCGGCCCGATGCATGCCGAATACGCCGCTATCGGCCCGGCCGTCCGCAATGTCGACGAAGCCAAGGCGCTGCTTGCCGAGGCCGGCAAGTCCGATCACGAATACGAGCTCATCTCCGTCGATGTCGACTGGCAGAAGAACACCGGCGACGCCATCGCCGCGCAGATGCGCGACGCCGGGCTGAAGGTCAAACGCACCGTGCTGCCGGCGGCGACGTTCTGGAACGACTGGAGCAAATATCCGTTTTCCTGCACCGAGTGGCTCGGCCGGCCGCTGGGCGTCCAGGTGCTGGCGCTGGCCTACAGATCGGGCGCTGCCTGGAACGAGACCGCCTACGCCAACCCGGAGTTCGACGCCTTGCTCGACAAGGCGCTGGCCACACCCGACGCCAGTGCGCGCAAGGAGATCATGGCCAAGATCGAGCGGAATCTGCGCGACTCCGGCATCATCATCCAGCCCTATTGGCGCTCGGTCTACCGGACGTTCCGCAAGGGCGTGCACGGCTGCGAGCAGCATCAGTCGCTGGAGCAGCATTTCGACAAGGTTTGGCTCGAGGCGTGATCGCGGGTCTTTCCTTCTCCCCTTGTGGGAGAAGGTGGATTGGCGCGCAGCGCCAAGACGGAAGAGGGGTGCTGGATGGAGTGCGGCGGTGCCAAGCTGGAACACCCCTCATCCNGCCGCTNCGCGGCCACCTTCTCCCACAAGGGGAGAAGGCAGAGCCACGCCACGCCTTGAAACCTCCCGTCCAAGCCGCACCGTCTCCCGCACCAACAAATCCAGGTCGTCGCGCCGGGTGCGGTGGTTGTTGATCGCTGCCCTGAGGCAATGCTGGCCGTGCACCGTCGTATCCGAGAGGACGGCGATGCCGTCTTCCTGCAGCCGCAGCATGATCTCGGTGTTGAGTTCCTTCTGCCGCTCTCCCGTCAGCCCGTCGCCACGGTA